>DYLS01000012.1 GCA_020721965.1 Blastopirellula marina
ACCGCCCTTCCATTGGAACATCACGGCGCGATCGTGGTCCAGATTATGGCGAGTTAAAGCCGCCGCGGGTTGATACACGTCGTTTGGGGCAAAGCTCGAAGCGGTCGCGATCGCACCACGGGCAAGGTCGCGAGGATCTTGATTCGGCAAATCAATGATGTAACAGCCGTCTTTCAGCAGTTGCTGTTGCAAATCCTGGATGTGATGCTGGTAGACTCCCCGCGGGGTAGTTTGATGGATTTTGCAGAATCCCGCCGCCGTGCCCACCGCCTGCCCTTGCAATCCGCAGGTAATCATCACCCGGGTGGCACCCAGCGCCGCATGAGACACGGAGATACAGCGGCCCGCCATCATCAGATTGTCCACGTCTTTTGTGTACAAACTGCGGAATGGTACCGAAAATTTTACCTTGTGCGAGAAAATCGCGGGTGGGCCTGGGTCGTAAAATCCTTTCGGAGGATGGATGTCAATCCCCCACCCACCGTAGGAGACGCGATCTGGGAACAAGGTTTGATTCGCGATGTCATGTTCTGTCATCACGTAGTCGCCGATCAATCGCCGCGATTCTCGCTTCCCGACCACATGACTGACCCATGTCAATTTGAAATGGGCAGCCTCCTCTTTGAGTTTTAGACAATGGTTTTTAACGTGATCCCACATGCCCCAAATGATACGGAGAAGTTCGTCTCGAATCACCTCCGCGTCTTTGTAGGTGTCCAGCTCGCCGCCGTACTCGATGACCCATTGCCAGCCCCCGAATTGGAGTTGCGGATGCCGGTCGGGATTGAAATCTTCGCAAGTCGGGAAGTGCCTCGCCCAATCTGGCCCGACGAACGGAACCGGCGTAGCTATTTGTTCGGTAGCATAGCGCAACGTTCCGCCCATCGTGCCTTTGTTGAGGTCTCCGACCTCGGGGGCCCGTGTTTCGCCATACATCGATCGCGGCTCCCTCCCGTGACGATATTCCGTGCCTGCCCAAGCGCCAATCGAGCCGTCGCCCGTACAATCAATGAACGTTGAGCCAAGACACCGATACCGCTGCCCGCTATTGACATCCAGTGCTACCACGGCTTTGATCTTTCTTGGCTCCGCAAGCTCTACGCCCGTGGCATGCATGTTCAAGAAGAGGTCCAGACGGGGTTCGCTCTGTACCAGCTTCAACAGTCGCTCCGAGTAACCGAAGACATCGCCCCGCACTTCTTCGATGATGCCGCCTTCCCCCGGATCGAGCGGCTGTCGCGTGGTATCTCCCTGGGGATTGACGAGGATCTCCGCACTGCCATTCCCGCCCAGAATGGGCCGATTCTGGATGAGGGCGGTACGGCAACCCATTCTGGCCGAGGCAACCGCCGCAAAGGTACCGGCCAAGCCGCCTCCGACGACGACCGTATCGTACGGTCCCATGTCACGAATCTCTCGGCTCACGCCGCCGTATTGCTCGCGTAATACGGCGATTTTGGCGGGGTCATTCGGCAGCGGAAAGTCGGGATCGGTAGCAAGCACCATCGCATCGCAGCGGCCATAGTGGCCTGTCAAATCGTGCAGCCGCACCTCGAGCGGCCCCGACGAAAGCTCCCACTGGCCACCGGCTTCCCAGACCCACTCCCCCACCTTCGATGCACCGAATACTTTTCCCGCAGGTTTTCCGCCCAAAATGACCTGGAACCTGCCGGGGCTGAACTCGGGCACCCAATCTCGACAGCGAACCCAAAGGTAGTACTTTCCGGACCGCGGAATCGACACGGTGGTTACCGCATCCGCGACCGGGCCATCCAGACCGATGGCCAATAAGAAAGGCGAGCCCATCTGATCTACGAACTGGGCATCGTTGACCCACCCACCCCGCTCTTGGAAATGCTCGGTTTCCAGCCAAACCACATCGGCAGCGGTCTGTTCGGCAGACGCTGAATCATTTGCTGCGGTCGGAGCCGCAATCAAAAAAACTGCAACAAGGGCCGTTCTCAACAGCCGACCATTAAGTGCGTGAGACCGATGATCGAAGCGGTCCTGCATGCTATGTGACTCCACTGCTATCGCTGTCGAACCTCGGGCTGCGCCTCTCCGAATATTTACAACGAATCACGCTGCGTGCTCGTCGAATCAAAAGGCTGTCTGCGGGCAAAAACGATCCGGCCAAGGATTCGGTACGCATTAGCCAGCCAGGCCATTTCCCGACTGCCGACTTTACGCCGCGGAGTTCGTCCTACGGGGCAGGGTTGTTTGCTTGCCACAACATCTTGTGGCAATGGAACATGACGGTTGTGGTAATGGAACATAACGGCTCGCAACACAGGCGGATAATGTCATGAATCCGGCAGCCGTCGCGCTGTGGCATTAGTTTATCCCGCAGAGGACGCAAATTCAACGTTGTGCGGAGGAGTGCGCAGCGCGGGGCAGTGAATGGCGCAGTAGTAGTGACCCATCTATACCGCCGACATAGGCCGGTCATAACCGTTCACGGCTAAGCTATGACGGAAAAGATTTGCGAAACACCGAGGATTGTTCAGAGGTTCCTTCGGTCTGGAATGGATTGTTATTTCGACGAGCGTTAGCGAGGAGAAATCTCAACCTCTGTCGACAAGCATTCTCGCGTTGGAAGATTTCTCGCTTCGCTCGAAATGACAAGAGGCCGAGCCGTTTTGCAGTCACGAGAACCCCTGTGGACGACTACGGCCGGTCGCAAGTCCACGCCCTATAAATCTGGGCCTTGGATCAAGGTATCGAGCAATCCAGGGATACATGCCCCCCCGCCAGTGACCAAGATTTTGCGCGGCGATTCCAGGCTATCCCGGTGGATGCGATCCATGAGGCGTTTCATGTCGTCATAGGCTTGGCGACGAAATTGCTCCAAGTGGGGTAAGACGTGGTCCAGCGGTCGGATGCGGCGCCAATCACCAGCGGCCTTGGATGCCGCAGAATAAGTGAGCTTCAGCTCTTTTGCGATGCTGCGGATCCACGAGTCACCCGCAATACCCAGGCTTACCATACGGACGTTTTTTGGATCCAGATAAATGGCGTGCGAGGCGGTCGTCCCCAAGTCGAGCAACAACAACGGGAGCCGATCGTCAGGAAGCCGCTGCCCATTGCCCGCCGCGTGCGACGGCGATCCATTCTGACCGACTGGAGTACCGAGGTAATCAAACAGCAGCCAATTGAGCAAAGCCATGACATCGGTTGTCACTGCGTCCGGGACCACGTTCACCAAACGCAGACGCTCCATGCACTCATTCAGCCAAAGGCGATTCATGGCGCCTAGGATGACGCCCGTCTGGGATGTTGTCGTCGTATTCCCGACAACATCGCCCCACGACGCGAAACGCCAGGTCATATTCTCGCCCTTGTCGGGCAGCAACCGCTTTACTTCAAAGGAAAGGATTGTTTCCAGTTGATCGGCATCGAACCGTGGCAACAGTGCGACGGAGGTGATGGCCAGGGCCGACGGCAGGGCCAGTACGAGCTGGTCGGCCTCCACCTCCTGGCGGGAGAAAACCTGATCCACGCTTTCCTTGAGCATGTCTAGAATCTGCCCGCGATTCGCCGCGTGCGAGAGAGGCTTCTCGTATTCGTAAAGATCGAGGTGCGTCAGCGTGACATCGCCGTTTGCCGCATCGCGTTCGGCACGCACTGCGCGGAGCTTCGTGCTGCCGAAGGCTACGCCCCAGGCCGATCGTGATTTGGGCCGCAGCCAGCGGGACAAACGCCCCATCAGACCGATCGAGTCGTCGGGAATCAGGTTCATGGCAAGAGAAGCAGCGCCGATTCCCTGCAACGCTGCACCCGTCGCTGAAAGGAATCCGCCAGGGTGGCGACGCAGCAGGGCGGCGTCCAATGATTCAGCCGTCTTTATACGATGAAAACACGTGATCCATTCCACCGGCGACCCCAGCGAGGACGACGAGCTTCCCCCGAGTAATCGGCACCAAGCCC
Source organism: Blastopirellula marina (assembly GCA_020721965.1). Taxonomy (GTDB): domain Bacteria; phylum Planctomycetota; class Planctomycetia; order Pirellulales; family Thermoguttaceae; genus Thermogutta. The sequence continues at coordinate 3,928 of DYLS01000012.1, forward strand.
CAGGGTTCTCGATGGGAGCCTGTACGCGGGCCAATTCCTCCTGCGTCAAAACTGGGGGATGATCTGGCGGCAACAGTTCGCCCAGTGCCGCCACCATGCTCTCCAAGTACGGATACGTGTAATGGGCCGCCCGGACAAATCGCAACGTCCCCGTAATGGCCGCGAGTGCTCCCCTTAGCCTTGTCAGCTCGGCGTCGCACGCGGTTTCGGGCAACATCTCGAGTATCCGCAGGGCATCGGCGAAGCGGTTGTCTTGCAGGTGCCTCTCGACCATCTTCTTGACGATCGGCACCAGCTTCGTGGCGACCTCACGCGATTGACGATGGTTTGGATTGAGTGCGAGTAACTGCCGAATGGCATTCAGCGTTTGCGATAAATCCTTCTTTTGCAAGCAACTGGCTAGCTGCGACTCCCAATGCCGGAGTTCCCCAATGCGGCGGGTGTAAAGAGCGCACGCGGCTTGAATCTCGGGGGTCTGCATTTCGGAAGGAACGGCCGCCAAAGTTCGCACCGCCTGTTCGTAGTCCCCGGCTGCGGCAAGTTCTGCGGCCTGGGCGGCCACCGCCTCGATCTCGGCTTTTCGGCGAGCCAAGGCGGGCGCCAGAATCGCCTGCAATTCCTCAACCTTGCGCAGGACTCGTGCGTGCTCCCACCATGCCCGCTGGCCGCTCGGTATTTGCTCCAAGCACGCCGCGGCGTCCCAGGGCTTTTGCCGGGCGATCAACTCTTCGGCCCGCTCGATGAGCTGCCGAATCTTGGCCCTGTATTTCACCAGTTCCTCGCCGATCGCATAGCCGCAGACACCGCAGAAAGCCTCATCCGCGGGGACGTGGGAGCTGCAACCGGGGCAAATGCACCACAATCCCGCCCCACACTTGCCGCAAAAGTTGCGTTGTGCCGGGTTTTCCGCGCCGCATTCATGGCACGTGACATCGCGGCTGATCGCTGTTTCTTGCGTTCGGCCACGCTGCCCGGCCTTCTGTGGCGTTCGCTCCACCGATGGACTCGGGCTGCCCTTCATATCCGCCGCAAGCTTCGTCAAAGCGGCATTGAACAGCCGCCACTCACGCTCGGGCACATCCTCGAGGGTAAGATCCAAGATGCCACTTAAATGTTTAGCCAGGGCAGCGGGATCGCGAGGAAGGCTCAAGCTCTTCGCTTCGTGCAGAAGGGCCGCCTGATCGAACGAAAGACCCAGGCCACGGTTCCGTTGCCACGCTTTGAAGAGCGATTGCAAGACCTCGAACGCCACCGCTTGCGGCTCGGCGGCAGGCGGGGACATGGGGGAGTCAGCGGTTTGCATGCGGGAATCATTCATCGCGGAAGCCCGATTTCCGGATCCACCACGGCAGCCCAAACCATGAATTCGAACGATGTCTCAGCCGGGTCGTCGAATACCACCTTCACTTTGCCGGAGTTGCCGCGGAGACGCACGAATCGCGGCGAATCAGCCGGGATTTCGATCGTCAAGCGGTAGTGGTTCGGCGAATCGGCTTGCGGTTCCAAGGCCACCCGCAAGTGCGGCGGGTCGCAGACCACTTCCTTCAATCCAAGGGGGCGTTGCAAATCTCGCGTTCGAACCATCAGCTCGGCCGCCACGCGTTTGCCTTGCGGTATGCGGCCGAAATTGAGCAGGCGACCTCCGCCCAAATACGCGCTGTCGATCTCGATCCGCGATGCCGCCGACCCCGCGAAGGGAATCACGAGCGTTTGCGGTTCCTTCGCGGACGGCGATACCAGGCGGAGGTGTATCTCGCCTTGGAACGCCGCATGTGTCAAAGAGGCAGGCACGAGCACGTCGATGCGATAACCGCTGAGGGCATCCAAATGCCGAATGGCCTCGGCGGCTACCGGTGTGACGCGGCATTCCACGCCCTCCAGCGTGATCTGCTCGATCTCCAACCAAAATTCCGGCCACAACTGGGAGTAAACCGTCACACTCCGCGCGGCGGGCAGCCCCGGCGTGATCTGGGAGAATTGGAGAGACTCGGGGTCCACGGCCAACCGTGCCTTGACAACGCCACTGATCGTCAGCGTGACGCGGTTGCGGTTCGGGTCGTTCGTCACAATCTCGGCGTACTGTCGAAATGGGCCGTGATGCCGCTCCTCCAAGAATCGGATGGTTACAAGAGTTTCACCTCCGGGCGGAATCGGTTCTTTCGGCACGTCTCCCGTCGTGCACCGGCAGGTAGATTTCCCCAACTGCAATTGCAACGGCGCCGTCCCCTCATTGCGGATGACAAACTGATGAAACGCCTCCGTATTGAAGTCCACCGCACCAAAGTCGTGTTCCGACTCTGCCACTACTACCTTCGGCGCGGCGACCGGTAGCTTGGTCTCGGTTTCACGATCCCCGGAGCGCGGGGCTGCGGCAATTGGCACGCCTGTCTCCGAAGCCGAGGCCGCAGTCGAAGTCCGAGCACGCCAGGCCGACAAAACGAATCCCACGCCAGCGCTCAGGGCAAGGATCGCAATTCCCAATACAATCAACAACCGGCGCATCACCAACATCGTGGTCTCTCCGCAAAATCTGAGCAATCAAGGGCCGGGCGGTGGCGCGGCAACCGTTGGATCCTTCCGCGACTCGATGCCGGCCTTCACCCACAGGATTTCCACCAACAAATCTTGTTCCTCGTGCACTCGTTCCACCTCGCCGACGGCCTTCACGCGGACGTCCACGGAGTTCCAAAGCCCTTTTTCTTTCTCGACCAAATGATCCAACCAAAGGCCGTGCGGCAGCGGCCGCTCCTTCGCCAGCGGCAACATCCGGCGATAATACGCCACCACGTTCCGCGGCGCCGCGTGGTCCACCAAACGCACATAAACCACCTCGACCAGCGGCTTCGCGTCCAGCCCCTCATCGGCTTGCGATGTGGGACGCAGTACCATAGATGCCGCGCACCCTGGACAGGTCTTCGAGTGCACGGAAAATCCCAGCAGCGATTCCGCGTCCCAGGTTCGCTGACGATCCAGGGGAACTCCCTCGCCTAATCGATTCATCCAACTGTCGATATTGGCATAGGTCTCATCCAGCCAGGCCTGGTACTCTACACGGACTCGCCCCATCGCGGCGATTGCTGGAGTGACGGGCATTTCTCTTGGCAGCCGCGGCGTGGGCCCCCCCGTACTGCTCGCCCGCCCTGTGACGGGGCGCGGACCATACCGCAGCACCGCCGAATCTTGATGCTCCTTCAACAACAGCTTCAGCACCGTGATCAGCCCTGGGTCTGTGTATTCCATCTCCGCGAAAACACCCTCCGGTGGCTCGCTCCAGCGCTGACGCAAAAGCTCTAGAAGCCGTGCGCGAACCTCGGGCATAGGGAGCATGGCGGCAAACTTTACTGGGCCGCGTGAGTCTCGCAAAAATACGACCCGATCTAGCTCGCGGCACGTTTTTTCGGCGACCGCTGGACGCCACAGGGAATCGACGGTCATGCCTCTAACCGAAACCAGGTGGTACGGCGAATTATGCCGTCCCGTCTGTAAGCAGGATCGCCATCGGCTTGTGCTCCAATCCAGCGCCTGCTTCCATTCCTGTGCCTGCACCTCCGGCGGAAGTGATGTAATCACGTCCAGCAGCAATCGGACATCGGCCTCTTCGGAGCGGGTAATCACGCCAATAATGGTCTGCCGCAGCGGGGAATCCGGCTGGTCGGCAAACCTTTGCCAAACGGCCTCCCGCACCGTGCCATCCGACAACCTCAACGCGGTGCTGAGTGGTTCTGCGATCCACTGCGAGTCGGCGGTGGTCGCTAATCTGACCAGATCTTCCAGGGCGGCGTTGAAAACTTTCCCCTGCGGAGCGTTTTCTTCGGTAACGACGGATTCCAAGATCAGCTTTATCGCGGGGGCGTCGCGTCGAACGATCGCGTCTTGCCACGCCCGGACCAGGATCTCGTCTGCGGCGGCTGTGCGATTTTGTGACAGCGCCAAGCAAATGCCGCGGATGTAGATCGCGTCTTCGTCGCCGATGGGGTCGCTGGGGGCCGAACGACCTTTGCCGAGGATCAGTTCCAGCAATCCCCCCAACTTTTCGGCCGCTGCGGGATCGCCCACATGCAGGCTGCCCAGCGTCGAAATGGCCGACGGCAGACGTGGCGAGCGTTCCTCCCACGCCTTGCGAAAATCCTCCGGCGTCCAGTCTGCGGCATCGGCTGGATACTCGGTCTTCGGCGGTTCTGTGGGAGGCGGAGCTGGCGATGCGGCGGGGGCAGGCGTGTCTTGGTCATTTTCGAGAGATCGGTTAGGGTCGGGACCCTTGGCCCTTCCCGGCGAGCGGGGTTTGCGGGACTGGACCGTTTCTTCCTTTTTTGCGTTGGCCGCCGCCCGCTCCGCCGCCGCCTCGGCCGCCTCTTGCTCTTTACGCTGTTTGTACTGAGCGAGCCACTCCTCCTTGCTCATCCCGCCCCAGGCCTGAAGCCGCGGGTCGCTCTTGCCGCAGCCCGAACCGATGGACATCGCTATCGCAATGCCCAGCAGCAACGCCAGGGCCGTTCCCTTGCGATGCCACGTGCCGGGCGACTTTCGATTGTCTTTATTCGTATCACTCATCGCGCGCTCGCTCCAATGATCCGTTTGACGGCCGTCGAAAGTATCGACTTTCCCCCGATCCCGAATGCTCCCCGATTTGCCCAAGTCGGAGAGGCATTCGAGACCGGGACGAGACCTAGGTCCCTGCACCGCGTTATCGATACCACCCGCAGTCACCAGTGCGAGGAAAGTCGATGTTGGCCGGGAAAGCCCCAAAATCGTGTCATGCCATCGCAACCAAATCCCCAGATGTTACGTATGCTTCCACCGAACAGTTGCCCCGGCCGAATTGTTAGAAATGTGTTAAAGTGTCGTCGCAACGTCGCCAGGGAAGTTAGGATAGACGAAGCCCCACAGTCTTCCCAATGGCCGCGCTTGCCCAGGATGAAGCCTTGAAACGGCGTGGTCACTAGGGCTGTAGAATAAAACCAAGCCGGGTTCGAACGGGAGGGTAAACCATGCCTGTGAAGAAGAAACGCTCGATTCCAACGGGTCCGATTGCCGCGGGTGTCGTGGCCGTATTGATCGTTTTGGGACTGGTTTGGTTTTTCTTTATGCGGCCAAAGCCGACGGTTGTCGCAACGGACAGCCCCGCAAAGACTGAAACGCCCTCGCCGACCGCGAAGCCCGCCGCGCCCCCTGCGCAGGCCGCTCCGGCCGCAACCTCCTCGAATCCCGGTGGCCTGAGCGAGCGTGTCGCACGGCTGGAGGCCTTTTTCCCGCCCGACGTCGAGCCGACCGAAGACCTCCTCACGCGGCTCGACCGCCTGGAGCGTCGGGTCGAACAATTGCAGGCCCAAATCAATAGCAACCGCACGCCCAGTACGGTCATCAACGAATGGAAGGTATCGGCGCAGAAAGCGGGCGATCCCCCCGCCGTATCGAACGATTTTCTGATCACGCGGCCCGTCTGGCGGGTCGCCTGTCGCGTGGTCCGCGGTAGCCGTGAACCTGGCGAGGTTATGGTTCGTGTCTTCCTGCGACAGGAACCGGAGCGGGTCGTGGCCGAAATCCCCGCCAACAGCAGCTTGGAAATCCGCAGCCCCCCCGGCGTATATTTCTTTCGCGTGACCGCCGTAGATGCCGATGCTGTGCTTGCCTGGGAGAGTCAGTGATTCCCGCCGCATAGCCTCTTCCTTTCTTCTCCCCGCCACCCGGCCATGAGCCACCAGCGTAAGCTGGTGGTGATGGTAAGTTCGTCGTTATACGAGCCACCAGCGTAAGCTGGTGGTGGATCGTAAGCTGGTGCTGTCTCATCCCGCCTGTCATCCTTTCCACCTCGGGCTTACGCCCGAGGCTCGTGTTGACCGGGAAAAATGCAAGACCGGGGACTCGCTGGAACAAGTCCCCGGCCCGCTCCCTGCGGGTAAAAAATCCCCGTGTCCTCGATCCTTTTCTGCACAGTCACCGGTCAAACCAGCAGATCATCCCGATGAACCGGAGAGCGTGAGTCAAGATCACTCGAAGTTCAGCGGCTTGCCCGCGTTGTTGTTGCGGATGAACACGCCGTTGAACATGCGGAAGGGCTCCAGCTCGACAGGACCCGGCCGGTAGCCGATGTCGAAGTAATCCGCCGGTTCACCCGCGGTGCTGTTACCGTTATCATCCCAAACGGGGATCTCGAAGCCGGGGTTCAAATACCCATCCCCGTTCAGATCGGCGAACTCCTGGACGGAGCCGTCGGCCATCAGGATGTTGGCCACGCCGCGGTGGATGGCGTACCAGTCCCGCGTATCCTGGCGGTAGAAGCGCTGGGCCACCGGGGCCGTCTGGCTGTCTTTCGTGTAGGTACTATCCGCAGTGCCATCAGCCTTTCCTAGGTCGATCAGGCCGGCCTCGGCGTCCATCTGCTTTTGCAGACCCTGCTGGTAGGCGAGCAGTGACAACTTCTTGTTGGTGCTGTCAACAAAAGCGGGGCCGTCATTGAAGGCCTCGGCCAGCCGATCACCCTGCTTGGCGAGGGTTCGGTTGTTGGCATCGGTGATGGTGGTCGTCAGGACGGCTTCCTTGACGTCACCCGGCCCGCCGTCGCCCAGCAAGGGGACAATGGAGCTGGGGATCGTTGAACCTTCCAAGACGCTCCGGCTCAACGGGCCAGTGGAGTCCTCTTGCCCCTTGTACTTTCCGGTACCAAAAGAGTACATGTTTCCTGACGGCAATCGGGTCTGAGCGTCGCCCGCCTCCATAAATGGCACGCCGCCGACCTTTTGCACTGCCAGCACCGGTTCCCCACGGACCAGGAAATAGCTGGCCGCGTAGTTGGTGTTGTAGCCCTTGGCAATGAGGCGATCCGCTACCGTTTTGGCCCGATCCGTATCGGTACCAGAGTAGGTGATACCCCCCGTTTCGTAGGTATCATCACCCGGTGTGCCGGTCCCGTACGCCAGTTGAGCGCAGGCATTCGTCAGCATTTCGCTGACGATCACGCCTTCCTCCGGATTGGTAGTGGTCGTACCGCCTCCGACCAGATCGTTCAGCTTTTCCGGGCCGGGGAACGAGCTGCTGGGGCACATCAACTTCGCCGGCTGGCAGACCCCGCCATTGACCAGGTCGGCGACCCAGCCGTAGGTATCCGGGCAGCCGTCCCGCCGGAAGTCGAACGCGCCGGAGCAGAACTTGCGCTCAGGGTCGCGGTCGGCATGGATGTGGAAGCCCAGGCCGAACTGGCGGAGGTTGCTCTGGCAATTGGCGGCGCGGGCGCGTTCCCGAGCTGCCTGGAGGGCGGGCAACAACAGGGCCACCAAGATCGCAATGATCCCGATGACCACCAACATCTCGATCAACGTAAACGCTTGACGAGGCGTTGAACGTCTCATGGAATTCTCCCTTTGTGTTTGAAATACTCGCGTTGTGTTTGAAATACTCGCGGTTCAGCGGCAGCGAAACCCTTCGCTGCACGGCAAAACCTACCGATTTCCGTTTGGGCGCCAAGTTTTCCTGGAGGGCTGGCGTGGGTCCTCGCTTCGCCGATTTCGGCTTGCCTTCACTAGCCACGTAGGGCTACAATTCTCGTAGAGTGTTTTTCGTGAACTTTCCTCTGTGTGTGTCTGCTAGGCTCCTCCTTTCGGGATGTCTGGCGTTTTCCCGGCGGGGCATGGGTTGGCGGACCTGTGCCCCGCCCGCTGTTTGACGTGTGGCCTCCTGCTCCGTGCCTTTTGCCCACTTTCAGGGCGTCTTTGTCGGACGGCTTCCTCTGCCGTCCGCGCGATCGAAGCACATCGGAGAGTTTTCGATGTGCCCGCAGGTTCCTTATCGTTTAGATCATCCCGCGTCTGCCTCCTCGCTGCTTGGTCAAGGCGGCCGTTGCGAAGAATGCGCGACGTTTCGTTTCGTTCTCCGCAGGCGATCGTTCATGGCTGCCGCAACTCATGGCGGCTCCAGAACTCCGTCCGTGGTAGCTCCTCGCTGGAATCGCTATAGCCATTCGCAGTATCCGCGGTAAATCCGTTGTTGAGCTGCTGGTCCCCGTTTCCGTCCTTGAAGGATTGCACGCTTCCGTCGGCCATCAGGATGTTGGCCACGCCGCGGTGGAGCGGGGCGAATCCGCGATAGTCTTGCCGGGTGGCATTCCACATAGCCCACCAGCCAGCGGCACCCTCTCGAGCTGTGCCGGACGGAACCGTCAGAAACGCCATGGCTGGATTTGTGACGGGACCGCGGGTGAAGGCTGGGACCAAAGGCGCGCCCGTGGAAAACTTGCCAAAAGGCCGCTCCAATTGGTCTGCGTTTCGCCCGTCGCCCAGGAGAGGAACGAAGGAACTGGCGACCTCCCCGGCCGCAAGCATATTGACGTTGAGCGGTCCATACGTGGAGCCGCGGGCCAGGGGGCTGGCCTCGCATCCCCCGCCCGATGCTACCAGGTTGCCTGTCGCGTCGAGCTTTACGCCCGTCCGCACGAGGAACCAGCTCGCCGTGTAATTGGTGTTGTAGTGCTCTTGATAAATCCGTTCGGCAACCAGGGTATCGCGATTCGTCGAGGGGGTCGGCTCCGTGGCGATGATCTCTTCGCAGGGGTCACGTTTTTGCGTGCCATCCGGCAGGTTCTCTGCTGCCTTCCCCTTGTGATTGACGCCGCAGGTCCAGGTCGTGGGGACGGCAGGGTCCTCGGGCTGCCAGCTTGTCACGTCCAGATTCAACAGGTCGTTATAGGCCTGGGTGAGGGTCGCTGGATTGCTCGGGCAGAGGAGCTTTCCCGTCGGTGTGCCGCTTGCGACCAGATCCGCCACCCAACCGAGGGAAGTTACGCTACCGTCTCGCTGCCAGTCCATGGCGCCCGAGCAGAGATCGCCGCGATTGGCCTGGGCGTGAACTTGAATCGCCATGCCAATCTGACGCAAATTGCTTCCGCACGCGGATTGGCGGCTGGACTCCCTCGCCGCGTTCAGGGCAGGGAGTAACATGGCAACCAGCAGGCTGATGATCACAATCACCGTCAGCATTTCAACCAACGTGACGCCCGACCTCGGCTGGGTCGGGCCGTCAGCAGTCGGCGAGGAAAGCCGATCACGTTCCACAACTCGTGGCATCCTTAGACTTTGCATTTTCGTGTCCCCCTTTGAGGATCATCCATCTGGCCCATTGCCTCTATTTCGCGAATACACCGCATCCTGCCTATATTCCCTACTTTTCTTCCTATTGCTTCCTAGTAGCTGCGACAACGACTTCGTACTGGGCTTTTCGGGGGTGTCGATCTTTGCTCGCAGGCTCCCGGCGGTTCCCGGCTCTCAGCCTTCTTTGAGCTGATTGTAACGGTCGATTGTTAAGGAATTGTTAAGGTTGTGTTAAAACTCTGTTAAAAAGTTGTGACAGCCGCAGTTGTCTGAAATATGTTTCCGTCGCCTCCATCGCCGTAGTCAGTTCATGTAACCCCCTCCCGCACGTTCTGCGGTAATATTTCTTGGGTTGTTAACAGTTGCGGCCCTTGTATTCCTGACGAGTATTTGCAGCACGCGTGCGGCCTTGTTTTATCCCGCAACGGTACATCATTATATTGCTACGAGCAGCAGGTCTTTCTACACACTCTCTATACACCATCGGTGTATAGTCCCATACTCTCGGCATGTATTCTCATACTCTCTGTAAACCGGATATTCGTGTGTATCGCATCCGCGCGATGTGTATGTGTGAGCTCTATTCTGGCAAGATAAGCCTGGGCCATGCGAAGACGCCAGTTCCGTGAACGTGGGAGGGCGAAGGACGGGCGGAGCTTAGGCTTCGCACTTCGGCAGACGGCACACGGTGGGATACAAGGAACCTTTGCATCCGCAGAACGTTCCAGTCCCACCCCAGGTCGCCTGATGGTTGCCTCCCCGCCATGCCCGTTGCGACATCATCCTGCCGCAGACTTGACTTCGGCACTAGCGTCTTTTACGACGGTTTGGTACGAGGTTGGCGGTAGAGCTTGTGAGCTTGGGCAAGGCGACAGGGAGAATGCGAAATGTTACTCGATAGGAACGAGCGGTCTGTGACGAGGTATTGTGCCGCGTGTTGTGCGCTGATTCTTTTTGCGGGATTCATCGGACCAGGGCAGGCCGCCGCGTGCAACCTAAACGAAGGTGAAGAAATCGCCGCTTCATCTCGCCCGCAGGCAGCCGCCACCACGCCCCAATATCCGCGAATCAATTTGTCCACTTGGTACGAGGTCGATCCGGCCTGGCCGCAACGGCCGGGCGATATTCCATTGGGGCAAACGCCTGCTGTCGCCGTAGATTCTCAGGATCGAGTTTGGGTCTATACTCGTGCCATTCCACCCGTCCAAGTGTATGATGCGGCGACCGGCAAGCTTCTATTTAGTTGGGGAAAGGATGTTTTGGGAGACTATTTGGAGAAGATGGTGGCGCACGGGCTACGGATCGATTCCCGCGGACATATTTGGCTCGTGGACCTGGGCAACCACATCGTGCTGGAGCTTTCACCGGATGGCAAGATTCTAAAAGTGTTGGGGACGCCGGGCGAAGCCGGTTGCGATGAAACGCACTTCGATAAGCCCACCGATATAGCCGTCACACCCTCGGGCGAGGTGTTCGTTGCGGACGGATACGGCAATGCACGCGTGGTTCACTTCGACGCTAGCGGCCGTTTCGTCAAGGCATGGGGAACGCTGGGAGTAAAGCCAGGGCAATTCAGCGTGGTACACAATATTGCCATCGACTCCAAAGGACGTCTATATGTAGCTGACCGAAACAACGTGCGGGTACAAGTTTTCGACGCGGACGGAAGGCTTCTCGACGTTTGGCAAGACCTCCTCGTGCCCTGGGGCATGTGCATGATGCCGGGGGACGAGCTTTGGATATGTGGATGCTCGCCCATGCCTTGGCGCGACACCGATGAAGTCCTGAGTTGCCCTCCCAAGGACCAGCTCTTCATGCGTTTCGATACGGGCGGCCGCCTCCGTCAACTATGGACGGTACCCAAGGGGAATGATGGGGCCGAGCGGCCTGGCGAGCTGAATTGGGTTCACGCCGTGGCCTTGGACTCGCATGGCAATATCTTCGCCGGCGACATCATCGGTTCACGGGTGCAAAAGTTCATTCCTCACGCACCGCAGCGCGAGGCCGATGCCCCCTGATCGAAGATGCTCGAACGGCCCGAAATAAGATCGAGTCGCCAGGACGACAACCGCCTTCGGGGCCGGGATTCGATTACCACAATTTAGCGCGGCTGCCGTTTCATCTCGCCATTTCATTCGGTACATTGAAATGGCTCCCGTCATGTTCGCGGCCGGAGGATGCCGATCGTTGGCCGGGATGGAAGTCGATACACCCAATCCCGCCGAGCTTGCTTGGGGGCACGCGGCAAATATCCGGGCTGTTCGAACGAAGAAGAAGATGTTTCCGTCGTCATCGACTCGGTGCGGCGGGGTCGCGGCGGCTGTTCTGGTTGTCTCAGGGAATTGTTCATGAGGAGGTCGCTGGCATGGGCATCATGGCGGCAGTGGTGATCGTGATTGTGGTGTTTCTGATTGTGTTAGTCGTCATTGGCATCTACAACAGATTGGTGACATTGCGGAACCGGTACCGCAACGCCTTCGCTCAAATCGATGTCCAGTTGAAGCGACGTTACGACCTGATCCCAAATCTGGTGGAAACCGCCAAGGGTTACCTGAAGCACGAGCGAGAGACCCTGGAAGCGGTGATTCAGGCCAGGAACCAGGCCGCGGCGGCCGGGCAAAGGGCCGCCCAGCAGCCAGGCGATCCAACGGCCATGCGTTCGTTGGCGGGCGCCGAGGGCCAACTCTCCGCGGCGATGGGAAGGCTGTTCGTTGTGGTCGAGGCCTACCCGGACCTCAAGGCCAATCAAAACATGCTGTCCTTGCAGGAGGAATTGACCTCCACGGAAAACAAGATTGCCTTTGCCAGGCAGGCGTTTAATGATGCAGTGACCGCTTACAACACGGCCCGTGAGACCTTCCCCAACGTCGTTTTCGCGGGGACGTTCGGTTTTCAACCGGCCGATCTGTTTGAAATCGAGGAGCCTGGCCAGCGAGAAGCTCCCAAGGTCTCGTTCCAATAGGGTCTGAAGTCCAAACGCCCATTGGAAACGCTCCGCGTTCTCAGGGGACATTGCGTCGTGCGGGGGAAGTGGGCTTCATTAGACGCCCCCGGGTCGGGGCAGCTTGGGGCCCCCCCTTTTTCGACTCCGATTTACCGCGAATGACACTTCCACACCGGGGGTGCGGCCAGTCATGGCAACGGATTTCTTTCAGCAGCAAGACAAAGCACGTCGCAATAGCGCCCTGTTGATAGGCCTGTTTTGTGCCGCGGTCGTGGCCATCGTCTTGGTGATCTACCTCATCGTGGTCGGGCTGCTGGCACGCGTGCCAGCCAATCCCGATAGCGGTAGCCCCCCCAGCATAGCAGAGCGATTCTGGCAGCCGGAGCTGTTTCTCGGCGTGTCGTTGGGCACGCTAGCGGTGATTTCGCTGGGTACCCTTTACAAAATCAGCGAGGTATCGGCGGGCGGAGAAAAAGTGGCGCTGATGCTGGGGGGGCGAAGGGTCAATCCGAACACGCGCGATCCGGCCGAAAGGCGGTTACTAAACGTGATTGAGGAGATGGCACTCGCCTCGGGGACGCCTGTTCCGCCGGTTTATGTGCTGGATGACGAGCCGGCCATCAACGCCTTTGCCGCAGGTCATACACCCAGCGACGCCGTGGTCGCCGTGTCCCGCGGCGCCTTGGATTATCTCACGCGGGACGAGCTGCAAGGCGTGATGGGCCACGAATTCAGCCATATCTTGAACGGAGACATGCGTCTGAACCTGCGGCTGATCGGGCTGCTGCATGGCATCCTGCTGTTGGCCATCATCGGCTACTATGTCGTTCGCATCGCGGCATCGGGGAGTTCGTCACGCCGCTCGAAGAATGAGGGCGGGCTGAGGGCGGCGTTTCTCCTGATCGGATTGGCCCTGATAATCATCGGTTACATCGGCGTCTTTTTCGGACAACTGATCAAAGCCGCTGTTTCCCGGCAACGGGAGTTCCTGGCCGATGCCTCGGCCGTACAATTTACCCGTTATCCTGCGGGGATCGCGGGAGCGCTGAAAAAGATCGGGGCCTTGAGCGAGGGATCGACGATTCGCGATGGGCATGCCGAAGAATGCAGCCACCTGTTCTTTTGCGACGCATTGAGCGGAAAAATCCTAAATCTGTTCTCGACGCACCCGCCTTTAATCCAGCGGGTCAAGCGGCTGGACCCCGGCTTCGACGGTATCTTTCCGAAAATCCAACGGCTATCGCCTGACACTGCCGAGGAACCCGGGGTCACGCGCCGCCCGGCGGTCCGCTCCGCAGGTGGGCCAGGAGCTCGCACCGGCACACGCGGGCAGACCTCGCGGCCGTTGGTAGCCGCCCTGGCCGGGGGGGCGGTTTCCCCGCCGAACATGATAGGCGTCGGGGAGATCGAACTCGGCATCGCCTCCACAATCCTCGACCGCTTTCCTGAACCGCTTCGGGAAGCAGGGCGAGAGCCGTTCTCTGCAAGGGCCGTGATTTACGCCCTCCTCTCCAGCCCGGATCCGTCGATCCGTGCCGCTCAATGGGACGCTCTGAAATCTCAAACGGAACCCCTCTGCTACCGGCGGACGGAACAATTGGCCGCGATCTGTGACCGATTGCCGGCAGAGGTCCGTTTGCCTTTGGTGGATTTCTCGCTTCCAGCCCTAAAGCAGCTTTCGCCTTCGCAATACGCTTCTTTCCGCCAGGTCATCGAATCCCTGGTGCTGGCTGATCGTAAGATCGACCTTTTTGAGTATTTGATCCGCACCGTTGTGCTTCGATACTTGGACCTGCATTTTGGTCGCAGCAAGCCGCCATCCATTCGCTACACAGCGATCAACGCCTTGGTCGGACCCCTGAGTCTAGTATTCTCTATCCTGTCGCGCGTTGGGGATGGCAACCCGGACGCAGCACGGAAGACCTTCGATCACGCGTGCGAGGCACTGGGAAGACCCCTGAAAATGCTTAATCCCGGACAATACTCGCTGACTGCCCTGGATGCGGCGCTAAACCAATTGGCGCAAGCAACGCCGATGATCAAAAAGCGCGTCTTGGCCGCGGCGGCGTCTTGTGTGACCTGCGACCGTAAAGTGACTGTGGAAGAGTGGGAACTCCTGCGGATCATAGCGGCCGCTCTGAATTGCCCGATGCCGCCCATCGCCATAGCCGAAACCATTTCTACGGGTGCGAATCGGTGAAAAGGTCGATTTCGACAATCGCCTCTACGATATGCGCCGTGTGGGCGAAATTATGTTGCAGCCGCACAGTCGTTGCCACCGCCGCCTTTCGCGACGGCCTTGGTCTGCTGGCACTGCCAGGAAGTCGGCTCGATAATCGCGCTCCCGTGGCGTCCGGCGTGTCAGAGTGCACCGCTTAGAATCCACGCAAAACGCCTATGCTGTGGTCAGGCGGTAAAGCCGGCAAAGCCACAATGTACTCGAGGGCAAGATTGCTTGCTTGGCTCAAGATCTTGTCGTGATGGAACGCGACCCCTCGCAGTCTACGCTGCGGACATCATGCCGTCCGGCGGCGGTTGCGGTGGTGTATCACAGCTTGCGCGGAAAAGCTGGCCCAGCATTTCACGATCCAGACGCACGACGCATCTCGGTATAGCTTCCCCTAGTACCGAGATTTGGACCGCTACCACGAAAGGCTCAGGTTGAGAGGACCGTAACTCAATGTGCGTGTGGGAGACGCAGCGGCCGCGAGTATAGCCCCTCAAGACGCTATTCCACTTGCCACTCCAAAATCCCGCCCGAAAAACCCTCCCGAAGTTGAACCTCGACCCGCAGGCCGGTCGTCTCCACAGGGCTGAACTCCACGCGATTGAAAGCGTCCTTTTTAACGCCAAATTCGTCACGAGTATTGACGGGGCCGCCATTGTTCTCCATCCCGGTACAGGAGTCGCCAGCTTGCAGGAACGCGGCACTGTCCTCCAGATGGTTCGTCATCGAACCAATACACTTCCGCGGTGGTCAGGCGGACAGGAGTTGGCCAATGGTATTCCACCCACTCCGCCGTGCCGCGATGATCCCACCAAGTGAATCGTGGAATAGCGTGATCATTGGAGTTTTGCGGAACCAGGCCATCATTCATTGCCTCGACCTGATCGCCGAGATTGCAATCGGAAACCGCAGGTTCGGCGGTTTCGAACGCTGTCATTGGTTCTTCATCGCCTAACGTGGCGGGATCGAGCGGACGGTACAACCGTCCCTCCCAGGATGGATCATCCATCACGGGATGGCGCGACTTGCCGAGTTGACGGACCCACACGACCATCGGCCCCGGTTCACGGTGATCCCAAGCATAGTATGGCACGGCCGTCACACGGCGACCGTCCGCCGTGTCCGCCTGTACAACCACAACGCCGCCAAGCAGATCGGGCCGGTACTCCGTTGAGAACCGGGGATCTTTAGCTAGGGCGCACCGTCGCACGTCGAAGGCATTGTCCACGCTCTCCAAACAGTAAACAAGCGGCCCTCGTTGCAGAGCGACCCGACCACGATCGGCCACCACGGCGGGATGAGCCTCCCATCGCTCGACCGGCATCGCCAAGTGGAGATTCACCCGATCGCCCTCTTTCCACTGGCGCCGCAGCACCAAATACCCCTTTTCGATGCTTGGCTGTTCGACCCGCTCGTCGTTTACCGCGACCTGGAAATCATGGCACCAACCGGGAATGCGCAGCTTGAGGGCAAACTCGCGCGGAGCTTGCGGAAACAGATGAACCGTGATGTCTTCATCCCAAGGATATCGCCCCTCTTGCCGGATTCCCAGCTTTCCGCCCGGCGTGTTCAAGACAGCGCTCCCCGCCGCATAGAGATTGACAAACACCTCCTCTGGATCCGTCCGGATCATATAGACATAACCCGGTACGGATGGGATTAGTCGCACAACGTTGGTAGGGCAGCACGCACATCCGAAAAACGGCTGTCGATGGTGATCTCCCCCGGATGCCAATGGATTGACGTAGAAAAAGTGCTCGCCGTCCAAGGCGACGCCCGCCAAAACGTTGTTGTATAACGCACGTTCCATCACGTCCACGTACTGCGCGTCTCCGTGCATGAGTGCCAAACGATAAGACCAGAATACCAGCCCGATCGCCGCGCACGTTTCGCAATACGCCGATTCGTTCGGCAATTCATACGGGTCGCCGAAAGCCTCTCCCACGTGACGCGCGCCGACGCCACCCGTGATATACAATTTCCGCAGCGTAACATCCTTCCAGATTCGGTCCATCGCGGCGATCAATTCCGGATCACCCGTATAGGCGGCAACATCCGCCACTCCGGAATAAAGATACATGGCCCGTACCGCGTGCCCCACGATTTCCGATTGCTGACGCACCGGCAGATGATCCTGGCAAGACAGCCCATAGGAAGGGCGATGCGTGCTATCTCCTCGCTGATCGACGAAAAACTTGGCCAGGTCGAAATAACGGCGTTCGCCTGTAACCTCGTACAACTTCACTAATGCCAGCTCGATTTCCTCGTGACCAGGCACGCCGTACTTCTTGCCTGGGCCGAAGGTTCTGTCGATGTGGTCAGCGAGGCGGATCGCCACGTCCAGCATGGTGCGTTTACCCGTCGCACGATAGTGCGCCACGGCGGCCTCGAAGAAGTGGCCCGCACAATACAACTCGTGCTTCACCGGTAAATCGGTCCAGCGCTGGTCCAGGCCAGTCAGCGTGTAGTAGGTGTTGAGGTACCCATCCTCGCGCTGGGCCGCGCCAATCCACTCGATGACCCGATCCATCTGCTGCTCCAACGCGGGGTCCGGCGAAGCCGCTAGGGCATAGGACGCTCCTTCGAGGACCTTGTATACATCTGAGTCGTTGAAATAAATACCTTCGAATTTGCCTTCCATAAGCCCGGCCGCCTTGGCAAAGTTGGTGAACCGGCCCGTCTCTTCGCACCATCGAAAATTGTGTGGGAGCGAACGATCATGGTTCGTTTTCAGCCGAGGGGACCAGAAGCCATCATCGAGTTGAACGGACGTAAACGGTACCGCAGTCAGCCGATGGGCAGCAGGAGGTACCGCCTGTCCCCTGGCCGGAACAGCCGCGCACAAAAGACCCGTAAACGCCGCACACCTCAAAGCGACATCCAACACGCCTGGTCTCGCTGATCGCATCATCGCAGTCCTTATTCTTCAGTTCGCCTGAGCGATTGTTTCGTCCGACTGACCGGAAATCGCCTGAATATTCAAACCAATGCGTGGAAACGCATTTCTGGTTGCCCAACCCCGCGGCCACTTGCCCCAGAAGAACACCTGCAACTCCGCAACGGGTAGTCGTCGCCGTTTTCTTTGATTGGCGCCGAGGTCGCAAAAACCTCTTAATTTCAGTTTTTAGCCTGCTCGGGAGGGTCTTGCAACCCAAGAATTCAGATTCGGAGGGAGTGCCCTCGCGATTTATCATTAAGGTGCTGTCTTCGATGATCGCTCAAGGGCTGCTGGACGATGCTTGGGTTGGGCTTTTCAATTCCAACTTGAGAGCTTGAGAGGCCCCCGCGGAAATCGAAATCCTCTGGCCGTTGCCCACTGCATTGGGTGGAATACCAGCCGACTCGTTCAGTCGCTCGCCACGGGTAGCCATTACCGCCATTTCCCCAGAGCTGCGGGGATACTGAATCTGCGGTCCACTGCTTACGGTCACGATCTTTTCACCGGGCACAACGTCCGCAATGGTAAACTTCCCATCACGAATTTCCCCTCCTACAGTTTCCCCTTTACCATCCGCGGGAGCCAACGTAACGTATCCCGCGGCGACGGCGGTCCCGTCGTAAGTTACCTCTCCGGTAACCGTCACGCCGGATGAGCTGCCGCACCCGGCCATCACCAAAATCCCCACGGCGACGACGCTCCAAGCCGCTCCCTGCCGCAACGCTTTGACGATTAATTGCCGCATGCCGGGCCTCCAAATGGCAAGCCTAGGATCTTTACACCAAAGCGATCGAGTTGGTTCAACCTCAGGATCGCAATCAGAAATCGGTTGTGGTTTCCCTGCCGGATCGGGTGGCAACCTGCCTCCAAAGCAGCAGGTCGATGGTACTGGAAACAAAGCGTACGGAGCCATCCACCAGGGCCAGGTTCACACCGCCGGGATGCTTGCTTCTAGCGCCAGCATAAGCCTGTGCCGCGCTCGGCGTCCACCACAGATTCGCGGCAATGCTGACGCAGGGCTGGTAGTAGGTACCGTCACCCTGGTTTTGCGGGCAGGGGCCGATGATCCGATCGGGGGCAGAAGAATTGGGCGTGATGGCGTGGCTGTACAAAGCCCCGCCCATGTTCCCGTAAAGCATGGAACCGATTGGCCCGCCCCACCACGTCACCTGCGGCACAACGCTTTCGGAAATCAGAGCGGTGTTTGATGTGCCGTCCAATACCTCGGCGAAGCTTACCCCCTTCGTCTGAATCGAGGCCCCCGTGTCGAAGCTTTGATCGTGTCGCACGGCAAAGACGCCCGGCAGCCACGGGCCTGTAGTACCGTCTAAAACGTCTTCGCCATACATATCTCCCGATCCGACGCAACCGCGATAGTTCCCCCGATAAAAACCGTAGGCACCGGTGTTCAATTCGTTCCCGAAGGGTCCGCCGTCGCTCGGGCAATAAAATGGTGGAATCTTGGCATGCCGAGCGTTCCGCAATTGCTGGTCATCTCCAATCGGCCCATTAGGCCCCGGGTAATTTTCGACATAACCCCGCTGAGGCAGCGTCCAGTATTGATCGTAAACGGCCTGCTGTTCGATAGACGGAAGAATCAACTGCGCCCACGTGTACGTATCCCATTTGTCATACTTGCGACCGTATGGCAACTCCTGGAACTTGTCGTGAAAATTATGGCAAGCCAACGCGAGCTGCTTCAGGTTATTGGTGCATTGGGATCGCCGGGCAGCTTCCCGCGCGGCCTGCACCGCAGGCAACAATAGCGCAATAAGAATACCGATAATCGCAATTACGACCAGCAGTTCCACCAATGTGAAACCCGTCGCCCTGCTTCGCCCACTGGCTGTACGCATGATCCCGACCTCCTAGGCATTCGTCGATGACCTTAAAACATAAAACATGCTCAACTACCGGCGGAATCGGACGGAACGCAACACCTATTCTTCATGCTATCCGACCTACCACAGCAAAGCAATGAACAAGTGCGCAAAAATATCGTACATTTGCGCACAACGCGAAAGCATCCCTATTGTTGGGAGATTTCTGGGATAGCCTGCCTCAAGAATGGCTTCATCGGGCGGGGGATTACGTGCCGCACGGACACCATCCCATTCGGAGCGGGAACCGACGGACACCATTGCTCTGCCCCGTACTCTGCCCCGGGGGCCGCTAAGCGTCGCTGACCTCCGTTCGGTCTCGCTCCAGTTGTTCCAGCCGAGCAGGTATCGCAAGGATGGAAGCGAGCAAAGCCAAGGCGAGTTGTCCAAAGACGAAAGCCAGATACGCCCCCACGGGGAAGAAAGCACCCAAGAGGAGGAAATTCCGCCCCGATGCCTGGAGGGCCGGCGACAGCCACCCCGCCTTGGGGGCCTCCGCGAATGGCTCCAGATCGCCATACGGCACGCTCGCACCCTGGTTCAAGCTGAAGAACCAGCCGATCAACACTTGGAAGAATCCCAGCAAGATCAACGTGCCGAATAAGACCGGCGTCATACGGAGCATCATTTTGAGAAAACACTGTATAAGCCCAATCGCTTCCTCGGCCGGCGTGGTCTCGGGCACGATGGAGATGTTCATCCCCTCCAGGTTCAAGATAGACAGGCCAAGGTAGGCAAAGACGATGAAAACCCCGAGTGCTATGAACAGGAAAAATACGGGGCCGTCTCGAACCGCGATAACGGTGAGCGCGACCAATCCCGTAATCCCGATGAAGAACGCTATCAGCGATAACCCATCGGTGGATGCCGACGAACCGAGCTGTGCATGAACCAGGCGATCCCACCGTTCTAGCACGAATAGGATACGGGAGCTTAGGTATTGCAGAATGACGAGGAACGCGGCGACAACGATGCTAGGGAACAATTCCTGAGCGTCCCGAAGCTGAATCGATGTTGTCAGCCCACTGACAAAGATTACCGCGGCCCCTGCCCAAAGGCCGATTTTACCGCCCAGGGCAAATAGTCTCAGCGTTGCATTGATGAACTCGCTGCCGAAGTGCTGCCGCGCTAGCTTCAAGAGACCGTCGAATACACGCCCACCCAGACTCTCTCGCGATCGCGCGAACGTTGTTGGTGAGTTTTCGAAGGCATCGGTGAGACGCCCCCTGCGTCCTTCGTCCAGCCGGGGCGGCGTGGTCGAGAGCGGCGGTGGTTTGGGAATATACGTTGGTCTCTGATCGTCGCCTAATTCCGCCGCAACTGCTTCGGGGATGGCTAAGCCGGGCTGAGTCGGACCCGCCTTGTCGTTTGCATCGAAGTGCGTCCCCTCGGCTAAAGGCGATAGGCGCTGGGTGTCTTGCGCACTGGAGCTAGTCACCGGGCCGGTGGGCAGCGTTCCGCTCGGCGTTTCGTTTTCGGGAAACAGCCCCCGCACCCGCTTGGCTGGCATCCAGTCCCGTAACCCTTCGCGCCAAACCAGATCATCAGGCAACAATTCCGCGTTTTCCGCTAACCGTTTCAGCTCCCCCGCGGTGATCGGCCCGATCTTTTGTTCACCCTTGGCATAGTACCATTGCTGAACCATGGCGTATCCTCGGGACACCGTGCCACGCGTACGAGAGGGACCTATTGCTTCAACCATCGCTATCGTGATTCAATTCGTATGGATTTGCAAGCCGACCAGCCGACAACCTCGAAAGGTCAGTATGGACTCCTTTGCCACGTTTTTGAGTCATACGCTGTACTGCTTGGTGCCACTTTTTATCGCTGTCGATCCCATCGGGCTGCTCCCGTTATACTTGGGGTTGACCGCCGAGCTATCGGATGTCGGCAAGCGACGCGTCATTCGGCAATCCTTATTGACGGCGGCCGTCGTCGTGGTCGGTTTCGGATTGGCCGGCCAATGGATCTTGTTCTACTTGCAGATCACCATCGGCGATTTCATGGTGGCGGGAGGAGTACTCCTTTTCGGCCTAGCCATGGGAGACCTGTTCGCCGCACAGAAGCGGCAGCCTCGTCCCGATCCCGATTCCCTTGACGCCGTTCCCCTGGGAATTCCATTGCTCGCCGGGCCGGCCACGGTCTTACTGTTGAGCAATTCTTACGGCGTCTTCCCGGCCCTGATGGCCGCGTTAATCAACATCGGCCTTACCGGCTGGATATTCGGAGAGGCATCGCGCATCGAGGCGGTGCTCGGGCGCACCGGCCTGCAAACAGCATCCAAGATGGCAGCGCTGATCCTGGCCGCGATCGGCGTGATGATGGTTCGCCGGGGCCTGATGGCGATGTTCCCCACCCTTGCGGGAAGCTGACCGAAGTCGCTCCGCCTCGCAACGCCATTCTTCGCGAGTGGAAACCACCCCGAAGTCACATGGCCTCAAGGCTCGAATCGGTGGGTTCCGGGAACTCCTGACGAATCCTGTCCATCAGGTGTTCCACAATCCCACGTTTTTCCCGCAGCATATCTCGAACGTCTGCGAACCGAGAATGGCGAATCTCACAGTGGAGGTCCGCCCTCTCGCGCTCCAGTAATTCGAGAAGCAGCGCGGATTCATGCGGAGAGAGTTCCAGCGTCGGCACCATGGTCATCCCTCCTCTCGAAAGACCCAACACGCCCCATATATGGTAAGCGCATGGCCGCCGGGAGACAACGCCCCTTGTTGGTGGGAGCCGGAACGGATGATTCAGACGGTAACCGCGGATTCTGCTGGGAAAAAGGCCATCACCCCTCGCAGAACCGCTGAATGACGGCCGCAGAGGCCTGCCCCTGAGAATTGAAGCACAGGTTGACGAACACGTCGCCGGACGGGACATCGCCGCTTCGTATAACCCGAACGGGGCACTCCGGATCGGGGGTCTCGTAGTTCAGAGTGGGGAATAGCAGCCCCTCCTGAAGTGCCAGAATGCCGATCGCCAGCTCCACCATCCCGCTCCCAGCCCCGAGGTTGCCGAAGAAGCTCTTTGGAGCCATGACCGCTACGGTATTCGGCCCGAAAACGTCAGCTATCCCCATCGCCTCTTCACGATCCGATGTCCTCGTACTGAGACCGTTCGCGACCACAAAATCGATCCGGTTTGGGGGTAGATTCGCGAGCTTCAAGGCACCCGTGAGGGCCAACCGGACAGCCTGCCGAAGGTCGGCCACGCCGCTCTTGGAGATTGCTGCCACGGAGCAAGCCGATAGCACCTCCGCGAAAATAGGGGCGCCACGGCTTTTCGCATGAGACAGAGTCTCCAGAATCATTGCGCCCGCTCCCTCGCCCAGCACCATCCCGCAACGATGCCTATCGAAGGGGCGGCTCACCGCAGCCGACTCCTGGTCATCCACAATCGCCAATTCTTCTTGCTGAAGCGAGTGCATCACTTTCATCGTGCTCAACCGCGTACCGGTCGAACCCGCCAACATGATGTCGGCTCGCCCACCACGAATGGTATTCATCGCATCCATGAGACATACATTCGCCGTCGCTTCGCGGAGCGTGAGAGAGTTGCTCGGACCACGCAGGTCGTTGTAGATGCCCAAATGACTGGCGGGCATGTTCGGGAGGTACTTGAGCAACCACAGAGGAAACAATTGCGGCATCCCCTGCTCGGCCCACAATGAATAGCGAAACTGGCCGTTTTCATCCTTCGCATGGCGAAATCCTTCGGTGAATTCCTCGGGCGAGCTGACCATGTAGTCGCTGCCGAAGCACACGCCGATTCGCGCCGGATCGACCATGCCGGGGACAATGCCGGCATCATTGATTGCCAGTTG
Organism: Blastopirellula marina; assembly: GCA_020721965.1. Classification (GTDB taxonomy): domain Bacteria; phylum Planctomycetota; class Planctomycetia; order Pirellulales; family Thermoguttaceae; genus Thermogutta. The sequence goes on from DYLS01000012.1 coordinate 26,814, forward strand.
GCCGGCAGCCACACCCATCTGGCACTCGCGGCACATGACCTTCACGGCCTTGCGGAGTCCTTTTTGGATTTCCTTGCTGGGCAATTCACCGAAGTCGTGAATCGCCCCCGTAAAATCTTTTACCTCGCCGCCAACGCGAAGTGGCACCGCATCGGGCGGCAAGGCGCTTAGCGGTCCGACCCCGCTTCGCCCGTTCCGCAGCGATTCAGCGATGACGCTTTTCGTCGTCCCAATCGGGCTAATGTTGCTCCATCCCGTGATAACGACTCTGCGTGACTCCGCAACCATTCCGCTACCTCACCCAGAGAGGCCTCTTGTGAACACGGCATAAAAATATCAGTTTACCGCCACAATCCGCGTGCGTCGAGGGATTCGCCCCTAAACTCCACCCAGTGTTGCTCCTGAAATGGCCACAGCAAGAAGGCCGTCTTTTCTGTGGAGCTAGGGCATCTCGGGAAGAGTGGCCAAGAGTTGCAAAGAGCGGATTGCGGAAGGGAGGCCGTCGAAGGTTCTATATGTTAGCACTATGGGTTCGTAGGACGGGTGGCAGTGTCGTTTCCGATACGAACCGTAGGATATTTGACCGGTATTCGATTACAACCTTCGATACAACATAGGCAGCCTTTCACAAGAATTCTAGTCGCTGCGATACGGCTCGCCCTCCTGTCATTTTGAGCGCAGCGAGAAATCTTGCGAAGCGAAAAACCCTTCTCGACAGGGGGTACGATTTCTCCTCGCTGACGCTTGTCGAAGGGACACTGCCGACGCTCGTTGCAGGGACATTGCTGATGCTCATCGAGATGACGGTCCATTCTAGACCAAAGGAATGCTGAACAACCCTCGGGAACGCCCCCCGTTGTTTCACAAATACATCTGTTACAGCTAAGCCTTGAACGGTTACCAATACAACATAGAATCACTAGGCTTTTTACTGGACTTTTACAATTTGGGGTTACAAGTTCCCCCTTTCTCTGGAAAGATGGTACGGCGAAGGCTATTTCCCAGGAAAACAGCTTTCCTTGTTCCCTTGAACTGCCCAGCACTCCAGTTTGTAGTCCTCTCTCAGAGGGGAATCGAGCACCTATCAAAAGTCCAGTTTTTACACTACCAAGTTTGTTAGAGATTCGAGCGCCCTCTATGCGGTCGTTTTGGATGCTGTCGAGGGCGGCGTCTTTCCCCCCCCGGTTATGGCCAACATTGAAGCTCTGGCCGCTGTGGCGCGTCATCCGGCCGTAAGCAACCGTGCGAACCGATCTCGTTGGTCGGGGCGATCTCAGGTGGAGCGTCACCGCGGGCGTTCTCGTGAAAGCAGGTGTGACCGGGTACCCAGGCGTCCAAATGCAACGCCTGCGCCTGGATACTGAGCGAAGTCCGATCTGCCGTGCGCTGGCAAAAATGGGTTATAGTAGTAAAGTCGGTGTGCCAACTCGGAAATCGGAATACAGATCGCCGACGTTGCGTGGGAATCCTAGGGCAGCCGACTTGCGCGAGTGACGAACAAGCGGTCAGCCGGGGCGATCTGCGGCGAAGGATCCCAAACGATTCAGTGCACTCGCCGCTGAAGCGGGATCGGGTGCCCAGCGAGCGTATGCCCAGCGTGCAAACGTTGTTGCCACGGGTGACAATGGCTTGAGAAATGGACCCTGATCCTGACTAGGCAATCCTGTTGCGATAACAAAAGACCTCTCCATGATCATCCAACAACTGATCGTAGTGTTGCCGTGTTACAGCCTGGAAGATTTCCAGCTCGACCGCACGGACGAAGACGCGGAGCAATTGCTGGCCGCCTGGACCGTGTTATACCACCCTGCACTCTTGAACGGCGTGCGATTCCTACCGCGTTGGGAACGGGCATACGATCCACCGAGTGATCCCAAGGATGCCTTAATCGTCGTTCCCAATGTATCGGAAAGCTGTATTCCGCCGGGCTGGATCGAAAATCTCGATCCCGAAAGAGTCATCTTGCTCCGAAACTTCAAGGATCAGCGGGAGCTGCGACACCAAATCGAAGAAGTCTGGCCGACGCCGATGCCATCGTTGGAAGAGTCGGTGCTGGATCAGTTCTTCGCCCTCGGTTTTGCTTATCTCCAGGTCGAGCTGATGACGCGGCAATTGCGGTACATGAGCAATCTGGACGAGATTCGCTTTCGCGAATCGGCGTTGAAGGCGGCCGACGCAGCCTGCAACGGAGACATGGACTCGGTGAAACCGCATTTGCAACGGGCATTCGATTTGCTGAGCGAATCGCGGGAATACTTTTACCCCCTTCAGAATCACCTGATCGACCTGACGTTGACGGCCGAGACGACTCTTGGGGCGGGCCTGTTCCGCGAATTGCGGCACGGCGATCGAGTCAATCTTGTCATGACCGGCGAGGCGACCACAAGACTGGCCGAGAAGCACCCGGAAACTCTAGCCGAACTGCGGAAGGCGCTGGAAGAGAATCGGGCGGCGCTCGTGGGCGGAGAGCATCGCGAGGGGCCGTGGACGCTCCTCCCACAATCCCTTTGGATCCGCGATTTACAACGTGCCCGCCGGGAATACGAGACGCATCTGCAAATCACTCCCCAGATATTTGGGCGGCGGCGATTCGGGCTGTGCTCTCACTTGCCAGGCGTTTTAGCGGCGGCGGGATTCACAGGCGCCCTTCATTCCGCTCTGGACGACGGCGCGTTTCCCGTCGGCAACCAAAGCAAGCTGCGATGGGAAGGAGAGGATGGACAAACCATCGACGCGCTGGGCCGCATCCCGCAAGACGCCTCTCGCGCAAGCGTGTTTTTGAAATTAGCGGACACGGTGGGCCGTGTCTTGGACCTCGACCATGCCGCCACCACCATATTCGCGCACTGGCCGGATGCCGTAAGTTATTGGTATCGCTTGCTCCGCATCACGGCGGGTTTCTCTCCCGTCTTGGGCACGTTTCGATTACTACCCGAATTTTTTCGAGAAACCCAGTACGTTGGCACTCGCACGCAATACCCGGCGGAGCGCTACGCATCCCCATATTTGAGTCAGTGGGTCGCAGACGGAAGCCCGGATCCGATCAGTCGGTGGACGAGGCTTTTGCGGTTACTTGCCAAGGTGGACGCAGCCAGAAATGCATTAGTGATGAGGGCACTCGTTACGGGACGGTGGGATGAGCAGGCGGCGTCCCGTTACGAACGGCTCGAACGGCGTCTCGATGAGGCGGTCTCTGGGGCAGAGATGCCGGATCACCACGACCGGATCGCACGCATCGCCGAGGAAAGCGAGGAATCGCTCGCCGAGATCGTTCGATTGCTCGCGGAGAGTTTGTTTCCAGGGGCAAACTCAACGAAGGCCCAGCCAGTTGGATACGTGATCGTCAATCCTTACCCTTTTCCGCAACGGGGGGCGACCGTGCTTTCCGAGACGCCCTATCCGCCCAAGCTTGAACCCCCCGTTCTAGCGACGGGGCGGGACGCAAGCGATCCCGTGGTTGTGGAGGTGCCGCCCATAAGCTACTGGGCTATTCCTAGCGGCGAAGCTTCCGTGATGAAGGAGGCTGGCAAACGACGGGGTATGTTCTCGCGAAGGATTCCATCGGAGCCGTCGATTCAGGTGGAGGGCCTGGTCGTTCAAAACGACTTCTTCCGCATAAGAATCGACGAAACGTCCGGCGGGATTGGCGCCCTGGCCTCAGCGCCGGTCGGCAGAAACCTGCTCAGCCAAAAGGTGGCCTTGCGATTGCCGATTCCCGGGGATGACACGAGCGAAGCACTCGAGGATCCTGAGCGCCACTATACCCGGATGATTGCTGAATCCGTGGAGGTGGTAACCTCCAACCGGACCCAGGCGGAGTTCGCCTCACGGGGTCGTCTGGTGAACCGAGCCGGTGATCTTGTGGCACGATTCGAGCAATTCACAACTGTTGTGTCGCGACTCCCCGTGGTGAGGATTCGGATTCGCCTTCAGCCGGAGCGTCTGCCGGAGGGTTCTCCGTGGTCGGAGTATTACGCCTGCCGATTTGCTTGGAACGACGAGACGGCCGAGGTCCACCGCTCGCTGGGCTGGTGCCGCAATGCAACAGAGGCGTCGCTTTTGGAAAGCCCCTGGTACGTTCATCTGACCACACAAAAGCACGCGTTGACATTCTTGACGCCCGGTCTGCCTTTTCACCGCCGTATTGGTTTGCGGCGATTGGACACGCTGTTGATGGTAAAGGGGGAAACGGCTCGAGAATTCGAGCTAGGAATTGGATTGGACCTGCGTTACCCTCTGCATGCGGCGTTGCAACTGGGCGAGTCACCCATCAGCATCCCTGTCAATTCGACCTTGCCGGAACCCGCTTGCGCCTGGATGATGCATGTGGATGTCCGCAACGTTCTATTGACGGCGGTGTTTCCCGTTGCCGAAGGTGACCGTCTGGCAGGCTTGCGATTGGAGCTTTGGGAAACCGAAGGGCGTGCGGGCGATGCTACCATCCGATTCTGTCGGCCCTTGCGATCGGCTTATCGACTGGATTTGTGGCAAAGGGAGATCGAGCCGCTCCCTACAGCCGAAGACGCTGTAACCGTGAGCTTCCATCGGTTTCAGCGACGTTCGGTCGAGGTGCGATTTGGGGACACATGAACACGTTGGCCATCGAGCCAGGGTGGCCTGTGAGGCGGCTTCCGCGGAAAACACGCGGAAAACAATAGATGGGAAAGAAAACACGCTAGTCCCGGAGACAGCGGCACGCAAGACTGACGTTTCAAGATATCCTGTAACACCTTCCATGATTGTAACCATTGACGGCCCCGCCGCGGCGGGGAAGAGCACCGCTGCGAGGCTGCTTGCCGATCGCCTGGGCTTTCGCTATCTCGACACGGGCGCCATGTATCGGGCTGCCGCCTTGGCCGCCATGCGGGCGGGGATCGACTACCGGGACCTATCGCAGGTGGACGCTGTCGCCGGGGGCATCAATCTGTCTTGGGCAGGGACACACCTCCTGCTTGACGGCGAGGATGTTACGGATGCGATCCGCTCTCCAGACGTTACGGAAGCAACTCGCTACGTGGCGGATAGCCCGAGGCTGCGGGAAAGGATGGTCTCATTACAACGAGAGATCGGCCGCGTCTGCGATTTGGTAACGGAAGGCCGCGACCAAGGCACGCTCGTTTTCCCCCACGCCGAGTGCAAGTTCTTTCTGACGGCCGATGCAAGGGAACGGGCCAAGCGTCGTGCCGCGGACTATGCCGCGCAAGGGAAGCATGTCGCTTGGGAAGATGTCTTGCGCACGATCATCGAACGGGATCAGGCTGACTTGTCCCGTCCCGTGGGGGCCTTACGGCGTCCTCCCGATGCTTTTCAGATATGTACCGATGGACTGTCCGTGGAGGATGTGGTACGCCAGATGGAGGCGTTGGTGCGGAAAAGGCAGCTTGAGCTGTCGTGAAGTGGGCGAGCCTGAAACCAAGCTTCACGGCCAAGCGGATAGCCCGCGCCACGTCCCAGCCGATTCCAAAATCGGTCCCTAGAAGTGCAGATGCAAAGCGGCACTGCGATGCTTGGAACAATAGGCATGTCCCAGATTCCGTCGAACGCGAACACGAAGGCAAACCGGGTCGGTACCGCGGGGGCGCCGCATCGGCCACCCAAGTACGTGAATCGGTGCTGGTATGAATTCAGCACGCTGGTGGTGCGTGCCGTGGCGAAGCTGTGCTTTGGAATCCGCTACACCGGTTGCGAAGCGATTCCTCGCACCGGACCAGTCCTTATCGTCGCCAACCACCAAAGCCATCTGGATCCTCCGCTGATTGGAGCCGGCGTGCCTCGCACCATCAGTTACCTGGCCCGGCAAACGCTGTTTCGCTCTCGTTTCTTTGCCACCCTGATTCGCTCCTATGGTGCGATACCATTGGATTTGGAGGGTAATCCGCTGCCCGGCATCAAAGAGAGTTTGCGGCGGCTGAAGGCGGGCGATGCACTGCTGATTTTCCCGGAAGGAACGCGAACTCCCCACGGCGATCTGCAACCGTTTGAGCGGGGATTTACCGCTCTTGCCAAGCGGACTCAGGCAGTCATCGTACCGGCTGCGATCGAAGGCGCGTACCAGGCCTGGCCCCGGCGCCGACGGTTTCCGCGTCCCGGCCGCGTTCAGGTCCACTTCGGACGCCCTCTAACGCCAGACGAGTACCGGGAGTGGCCAGAAGAGCGCCTTGTCGCGGAAACGGAGGCTCGAGTCCGGGAAGCCATAAACCTCTTGCGAAGCCGGTCCGCATTCCGCTCCCGGCGACCGGAGCAAGGCTGATTGGCAGTCCCGGTAGCAGCCATCGCGGCAGAAGCTACCGGCTGTTGGTTCCACCAAAAAACTCAGGCGAAAACATGCCACCACGGCATGCGGCCGCCGAGGAAAACGGCTGATGCGGCGGCGAGGTTCGACGGCTACCAACGATGCTATCGGCAATTCCTGTAACGACGCTTTCCCCCTTGCAAGGCCATTTCCGCGTTCAGGGGTTGGTTTCCCAGAACCACGCCTCCACGGCCTGGGGGTGTGAAACCAGAATGACCGGTTTGCCGTCTTTGCGCCCCACGGCCACGCCGGTTAGCGGTTCTCCAGTGTTGAAGCGATCTGCAAGTGAGCCCGATTTGCTCAACATGTGAAGCGATCCATCGGCAGCCGCCAGTATCCATTGCTGCTGCTTTGCGTCATCGAGCGGCCCCCAGGCAATTTGTTCGACCGGGTACTCCGCCATTCCGCGAGGCAGCCGGTATTTCCACAATTCCTGGCCTTCCATGTTGAATCCAAATGCCTCAATCTGCCCGTAGTCGGTAACGTCCAGACCGCAAAGCTCCGATTGCCCGTCGCCGTCTAGATCCGCGGCCGCCAGCCAAGTGATCGTGCGACCGGGAACGACCACCTCACGCAATCGTTCGCCAGCAAGGCTCAGCTCTACGGCGCTGCCATTGCTGGTGTTGGTTACGATGAGGGTTCGTTTTCCGCCGGCTTCCAGCAATTCGCTGATACGAAAGGCTACCGAGACCGTCCGATTTCCCCAGATTCGGGTGCCCTTCAGCGAGACCCCTTGCACGCCTCCGATGCCGAGGTAACTAACCGCGAAGTCGATTCGTTCATCGCCATCGAGATCGAGAAACCGCACATCGGCAAGGCCCTGGTGCGGAGGGGCGTCGTCCGGGGGGAATCGCAGCACAGGCTGGAAGGTCTCGTCGAATATCAGCAGTTGACGGCCACCCATGCCCCAAGCTGCGAAGAGCCGTTTTCCGCCCTGATCGCGGGCCGTACGCAGGAAATCGACGAGATCCGGCGGCGTGGGTTTCAGGACGTATCGCGCCAGGACCTTCCCATCCCATCCGACCTCCGCGGCCGTGTTGCCATCCTCCACCACAAGGATGCGGGAATTCGCATTTTGCGACGCATCTCCCTCAGCGTCATACACCAACAGATTGCCAGGCGATTTGAGCAGATCGCAACGGAAAACGCGGGTAAGACGGTGCTTTTCCGGTTGTGAAGCAGGGGCCGCCGGAACCGACGCCTTGCCCACGATCTCTTCCATCGGAAACGTATACAGACCGTTACTTTGCGATTCCGAGATCAATCGCTTCAACTCATCTTTCATCTTCTGGAAGCTGTTCTTTTCCTCCTGAGCCAGATCGACGCCGGACAGGATTTTGTCCAGCGTCGCTCCAAGCCGTTCTGCCAAGTCGGGCACCGATCCGAGGTGGTAGGTCTGGACCGTGCCGTCGGCGTTCAGCACGGCCATCGTTGGAACCGTTCCCCCACGCGGCCGAAAGACCGCCGAAAAGCAGCGTTCGGCATCGTTCTTAGGATCGCGGGCGAGGGGAATATCCACTTGCCAGCTCTTCAAAAGGTCAAGCAACTCTTGATTCGTCACGGCCGGGCCGTCCAAACCCTCCGTGACGTGATCCACACTGACCGCCCAGAAGTTGACGCGATCTCGGTATTCCGGCACCAAGGTTTGAATTTGCCGGAGCGGATACGGTGAAAAGGCATCATTCTTGGCCCAAAACTCGAGCACCGTCGGCTTTCCCGCCAATCGTTGCAGGTCCAGCGGCTGGTCATTCGCATCGACGAATTCAAAAGGCTCCGGCTTTTTCCCGAGGTATTCGTAACCGTGCGGGTGCAGTTCATCGACGATCTTGGCTTCAGCCGGGACCTCGAACTGGAAGGCCGCGGGATCGATCGTTACGTTCAGACCAGCACCGACAAACTCGGCATACATGACCAGATCCCGCATTTGTCCCGCGCCCATTGCTCGTCGAATCTGCTCGATGGGATATTCCAGTCGCACTAAAACATGTTCTTGGCGGTCGATCCAGAAGACGGCCGTCCCGTCCGGCCGCGTCACGCGTATGCGATCGCAGGTGAACGTCCCCAACGTGCCCGGCGGTAGGAGTTCTGGAGGTCCAGCCTGGTAAAGCAGCGTCTTGAGTGGATCTTCCGCCAACAGGAGCACCAGAGGCGGCGGCACCAATGAAAACCCCTGAGTTGGCCCCTGCATGAGACTATTGGCCAGGACCGTGTCCCGCATCAGTTCCCCAAGCGACCACTCCTTTGGGGCCCGCAGGCGAAGCACCTGGTTCGGCAACGTCCGCACCGACGCCCAAAGCATTTCGCCATTGGAGACCATTGAGCCTTCGTAGCAGAGTAGTCGCAGCTTATTGGGACGTTCCCAAGCCGTTACGAACTCCATTTGGCTCTGAACCGGCTGATCGTTAAGCATTCCCCGGATAATGACTTTGCCGTTGTCCGCGTAACTCTCTGCCTTGTGGTAGGCTTCTACCATGGCCTGGAGAATTTGCTGCGGGGATTGATTACTCGGCGGTGGGGTCTGGGCCTCGTTGGATGGAGCTGAACCGGACGTCGCTTGGCCCGGCTGCGGTCGCGCAACCTCCTCCGATCCGGCGGGCTTGCTGGAAGAATCAGCGAAACTTCCCTGAGACGTAGCGTCTTGTTTCGCAGGACTCTCCCGCGTCGATTTCGAACAGCTCAGGGTTGCGATGACCAAGACTAGGACGGGCAAAACCGTGACCAGCCATTTCACTCCTTGCCTCAGCTTCAACGACTCCATAACATCGTGTCCTTTGCAGCAAAGAATCCTGGTTGACGTCGATATGCTTGCATGAAATATTGCGACGCGACGCGAGAACGATTTTTGCCGTTAACAGACACATCACCCGTTACGTTAGCGTTTCGCGTCGGGCGGGTTTACCTGACCCCGTCGGTGCTTGAGCGAGATAAATACATTACGGGCTACACCAGCGTTTCGCGTCCCTTTTGGTGCCGTGCGACGACCCTTCGAGCTTTATCCCAGCGAAACACCGCCGTCCGCCGGGACCACGCCGTAACCTCATGCCCCCGGTCCACGAGGCGATCCGATCACCCCAGTCTTGCGCCACACATGTTTCCCTACGGCACATATTTTCCTACGGCGCGGGGACCTCCACGCATTATTGGCGATTCGGCCCAAACGGTAAAGCTCAACGTTTCCATGAGGGGAACGCGGCGAATGGACGATACGACCGTCTTCGAATCGAGTACGGCCTTGATGGCGTCAACTTCCCGGCGGGGCAAGATCTTCACGCCCGATGAGAAAGGGAGAGCATGCAAGAGAGGCTTGCAGGTACAGGGCCAGAGATAGACCGCAAAGGCCGATCGGTTTCGGATTGGCCGTAGGCTCCGAGAATCGGCTTCCTCGACCGCGGGTTTTCCGGGTACTGCTTCAGGGGAGATGTAGGCGCGGGCCAACATTTCGGCCCAGCCGACCTGGCTTTATCAGCGCAGAAAGCGATACACGAGCGGGTAACGCCATTCCTGCCCCCGATGTGCCTTGACGGCCGCAATGATCGGCAGAACCGTCGCGATCACGGATAGGACGCTGGCGATAGCTCCCACCCCGGTTTGAAGCGGTAAGATAACCGGCCGGAATAACCATGCCGCCATCGTGAAAGCCCCACCAAGCACCGTGCACAAACCGAAGGCGATCCCCCAGCAGATGAGAAAATTGATGACATTCTTTCCGTGGCGGTCCACTTCCGGGAACTTCTCACGGAACAAAAGCCACACCAAAACCGGAGCAGCGAATCCGAACGGCTTGATAACGAAGCCCAACAACAGCGAAAGATGGACTACGGTGCTCCAGAAACGGGCCTGTGCCGCGGGCGTGTCTCCGATAAGCCCGCGCATGCCGGCGAACAAGCTGCGGATCGGTCGTGCCTCCGGGGAATTGTCGGTCAAGACGCGTTGCTTGGCGGCGGCGAATTCCTCATCCGACAGCACGCCCTCTTCGTGCAGCCGGCGCAGCCGCTCCAATTCTTCGGAAATGTTCATGCGGCACCCACCTCCTGATTGTACGCAGCACAGCCGCCTTGCGTGCGGTGATCCAAGCCGATCGATGGTCACCGCGTGACGAAAAAAGCAATATACCGTCTTTATCGGCAGCCGTGCACATTAGCGATGATGCACGAATCGGGGAGGAGGTCGCAAGCCCCGACGATTTCGAAGGCGTGCCCTTCGCGCACGCCAGCCCATTTTCTGGTATCTTGGGATGGATCACCTGTTATTGGTTCCTTTGCAAGGAGACTCTGTTCCAGTCTTAGTCACTGGACTCTTGCAAATTGTTCGCTCGACCTCTGAGAGACGGCGACAAATGGGGTGCTTGAGCAATTTGGTGAAACAACGAATGCCGTTTTCGCAGGAAACTGCCTTCGCCCATCCACTTGACGATGGGAAAGCGGAGCTTGTGGCCCCAATTTGCAAGAGTCCAGTTCGTCACCAAAGCGAGAGACCTACAAGAAAGGACAGGTTCGATGCGGATCGGCGTGTTTACGAGCGGGGGCGACGCCCCGGGGATGAATGCATGCATTCGGGCCGTGGTGCGGTCGGCTTTGGCTGCCGGGCACGAGGTCGTCGGGATTCGCCGAGGTTACCGTGGCCTCCTCGAAGAAGATTTTCATCGGGATGAAGACGGCGATATCCGCATGAAGTTGCGAAGCGTTTCGGACATCACGCGACTGGGCGGTACCATCTTGCACACGAGTCGCTCGTCAGACTTCCGCACCGAAGAGGGATTAAAAAAAGCCGCGGAGATATTGCGAAAATACGCCATCGATGCGCTGATCCCGATTGGCGGCGATGGGACGTTTCACGGAGCGGTAGCCCTGTCTCGATATTGGAAAGGCCAGATCGTTGGCTGCCCCGGCACCATCGATAACGATCTGCTCGGCACTGATTTTACGATCGGCTTTGCCACGGCGGTGCAGACAGCGGTCGATGCCGTGGATAAGCTGCGCGATACGGCAGACGCCCACGAGCGAATGTTCCTGATCGAGGTTATGGGTCGTCATTGCGGGAGTATCGCTCTATATTGCGCAATTGCTAGTGGTGCCGAGATCGCCGCCATCCCAGAAACCCCGACCCGCATAGACGAAATCGTCCGCCGGCTCCACGCTTTCACGCAACGAAAGAAAACTTCTGTGATGATGATTGTCGCGGAAGGGGACGAGCAGGGTGGGGCACTTGAGCTGCAACGGCAACTCCAGGAGCGGAGCTGCCCCTACGAAATGCGGGTTCTCGCCTTGGGACATCTGCAACGCGGCGGCTCTCCGGTCTTCGCCGATCGCATCCTGGCCGCGCGGCTCGGCGACTTTGCCGTACAATCTATCAGCGCCGGAAAGACCGGAGTAATGGCAGGGGATATCGGCGGTCGTCTAGCCCTCACTCCGTTCGGGGAAACCTACGCAACCCATCGGCAGGTCGCCCCCGAAGACCTGCACCTGCTGGAGATCATGGCCACGTGAGGTGATTGCCGCCCGGTTCGGAGCGATCATGCAAACCGACCTCGAATCCTTCGCCTTGATCCTGGTTTTCACGGGATCATCAGCATCCCGATCAGCAGATACGTCGTCAAGGCTGTGACGTCCGTGAGGGCTAGGACGACAGGCCCCGCCGACGGCCGGGCGTCACGCTGCGCCATCCAGAAAATCACGGGCACCACAGTACCGACGATTGTCGCGATCAACAGGCCGAGCGTGATACCTCCCGCAATGGGCAGAAAAAGCCGCGGTTGCTTAGCCCACGCTACCGCGAAGCCTCCGACCAACGTCCCCAAGCATAAACCCAGCACCGTTCCGGTCGATGCTTCCCTGCGCAGGAAGCTGAGGATTCGCTTCCCGGAAAATATGCCTAATTGCCGACGATCGAGCACGAGGGTCAACGTTTGTACGCTTACGCTCTCGGCCAATGCCAGGACGACGGGCAAAAACAAGGCCAGGGTTACGGCACGACTCAGCAAATCTCGGAACATGCCTGCAAGCACGGCGCAAATCAAGCCGCCAGCCAAGTTGCTCAACAGAAGCCCAAACCGCCGCTGGAAGATGGCCACGGAACTTCCACGGCGAATTTCAGACAGTGTGAAACCGATCAATTGGAACAGTTCCTCTGCCCAATTCTGCTCCGAGGTATCCGCCAAACGAAACATCTCCTCGTTGTAAACGGTGGCCTCGACGACGCCGACCATCCGCCTTTCCTCATCTACCACGGGCACGGCCAGCAGCCGATGCAGGATGAACAACTCGCACGCATCTTCCAAAGTGGCGGATCGGGGAATGGCGACCACTCGCCGCTCCATGATCTGGGCGACCGGTGTATCGGGCACATTCAACAAGATCCGTCGCGTGGGAACAACACCTACCAAATGCCCTGCTGACGTTACGACGTAAAAATAGATGGCTCGCGATTTGAAGCCCGTCTTCCGCAATCGGTGCAGGGCCGCCTCGATCGTTTCGTGTTCCAACAATCGCGGATAGTCCAGATCGGCGAATTCTATTACGTTGCGACGAAGGTGGTCCTCTGAGGGGAACATGTGAAATATGGACTCCCTGGTGCGAGCACAGCCGTGAGAACTGCTTGCCGAGAACGATTGCCATCCGGCAGGAGCAGCTTTTCGATCAATTGTACGACACAACATCGTGAACGACGACGTTGATTTGATAGGGAGGACGAACCAAATTCCCCGCAGCGATTGCTGCCACCGTGAGCAACATGATGATCGTACCCGATACCGCACGAGGCTGTGTGGGCGGCCAGCAATGGCTGCGATCTCTGGGATCGTGCGGAACCTCGGGCGTCCTGTTTATCCCAAACTTCCTGGACGTATTTTTACGTAAAGCATTACTGCGTAAAGACTTCCTGTTGATTTGCGCTACTTGCCGTAGTCATGTAATGGTTTTTCGTAAGTTCTTGCCTTGTAATGACTTGCGCGATTCGCCTTGTACTCAGAAAACAGTGAGAGAATCGGGGTGCTCAATTGACGTAAAGCATTGTCTTGCAACCACTTGCAATTAGCATCCCCCTATTTCGCTGGGGGGAAGTTTGGTTTATCGGAGGCGTGGCACTGACAGAATACGAGAGTCGCAGCAGTCCTGAGGAAACGATCAAAGCCCGCCAGCCGTTTTGCATGTCATGCGGACGGGCTAAATTCAGCTCCCATTTCAATCAATTGGCTACCACCCTGTCGCATCAGTGCTATAGCGCAGGATTGTTTGCGAGGATCGACATCGTGTGGTGATGCACCCCTACGCCCCGCAATCGATGGCGGGCACATCATGCAATCAGGCCAACTTGGCGCTGTAGTATTAGTGTGCCGATGGGGCGGTCCTTTTCGTCTCTCACTCTTGCAAAGAATAGAGCAAGACATTCAGCCCAATCCGGGCTGCGTCTTCCGGGATGTAGCCCTGGCATCCAGTGCTTTGCTGCTTCTCCAAAGCACAACTCAGGTCGTAGGGGGAAAAGATGATCGCCCAGCGCCCATCCATACGCACGCCCTCCAATTCAGGCGGCACTTTTCGCAATATTTCGGCCCTGGCCTCCCGCGGGCCAGTCGGCTGAGGATCTCGTCGGGTTACCAATTGCAAGTCAAATCCCCCGTATGTCCCACGTAGCAATGCATCATCTGGCGGGATCGGTTGCAGAGGGTGTTCTGGCAAGATGGCCTGCATCTCGAAGCGGAAGGATTCCGAAAAGGCCTGCGATGAGCAGACGGCGTCAGCCAAGATCATTCCCCCTCTTTGCACATAAGTGCGGAGCCGGCTGCGTTCCTCGGGTGTCAGGCGGAAGGCATTTCTGCCGTGCATGAACGCCAGGTGGAAGTCGAAAAGCGAATCGTCGGTGATGGCGATGTCGTATTTCACCAAATCGACCCGCAAGCCCAGTTCGCGTTGCGCGGTCTCGAGAAGGTTGGTCACCGCACGAGGCGCCACGGAACAACCTCCCGGATGTTGCAGTACCGCGACGGCCAAGAGATTGCGTCGCCCCACCTGTTGTGGTTGGCTTTCGACGGTCCGGTCGAAGAACTCGTATTTGTAACTCAATTGGCGATTGGTGGCATAGGCCATGATATTTCTGCCGAGGGCCAAGGCGGCATCGACCTGCGATTGCACGGCCTCCGCGAATCGCGTTTCACGGCCGGCTCGCGAAATCTCCCAAAGACACGAAAGCGACGATTCGCCGGGCTGGGGAGGCGGAGAGTAAACGACACTGGTTCGGCAACCAAAATCCACGCCCAACAGCGGCCGCACATGTTCGGGCGGAATGGCTGTCTCGGCTCGCCAAATGGGATGCTCCGGGGGCAGTAGGCGAAGGCGATATTCCGGTTCGGGAAAGGCCAGTTCCATCAACTCGCGAAATCCCCGATCGAAATCGCCTTGCGGGCAAACCGCCTCAGCCACAATAAATCCCCCTCGGTCCAAGTAGTCGCGGAGCTTGCGCGCCAAGTTTCGCTGCGCAGCGGCGTCCGGGGGCAAGGGTGTTCGACTCCCGCCGAAATATAAGACGGGCGACTGCTGAAGATCGTCCACGGTAGCCGACATTAGGTCTACAACTTGCCATCCCAAATCGATTTTCCAGGCTTTCTCAAGGTGTTCTGTGAGATTGCCTAGATCGTTGTGATGCGGATTCCAAGCGGTTTCGTCGCCCCACTTCAACTTCGCTGCCAGGATGGGGCGGCGCCCCTTGGCCAGAAAAAGGAGGGCAAAGGCGGTTGCGACAAGAGGATCGTCCTCGCCTGTTCCGGCCGGGGCTGGCCCGACCCAATAGTCGGCCGCTAGCCGTGCCGCGTCGTCCCCTCCTGCTCTCCGAGTCTTCAACTCTAAAAGGAAGGCCGAGCCTTCTCGATACCAATCGTGAGAGCCGATGAATCGTTGCGAGGTGAGTCGGCCAACGCGCTCTAGACCGTAGAGATAATACAAAAGCCACTTGCTGCCCGATTGGGGGTTCTGCCGCACCGAAAAGTTCCGGCTGAGCCAATTCAAACCTCGGCGGATGCGGTCGTTTTCGTCTTTTGCCGCCTGACAGCATTGGATTTGATCGCCTTGGATCACCGCATTGGGGGAGTGCACCATTGCGTACACGATCACCAGGGCACTGATCCCGGCGCAGGTCATGCTGCCGGTACCTTCCAGCCCTTTTTGATAGCCCCAGGAGCCGTCCGGATTTTGCACTCCCTCCCAATAGTCGCGGGCGTTCTTCCAGACATCGTCGGATGCGCGGATGCCCACACGCTCGGCTTCGTACAAAGCCAGCAGGGCGAATTGGCTGTTGGAATTGTCAGCCCGCACACCAAAACCAGGGTAGGACCAACCGCCGCGATCTGGGCCATCTTTCACCTGCACCCGTTCCAGCCAGCGGATATTTTGTTGAATGAGCGCTGCATCACGGTCAGGCTCCGCTCGACACAGCACCATGGTTTGCAGAGAAACCGAATAGGTGGAGTTGACTGTCTGCGGCTGGAATCGACGAAACTGTCGAAGGGCCTTCTGGATTACGGGGTCGTCCGGCGGCACACCCGCCGTCAGAAGTGCCAGCGTGCACAAGGCGCTAACGCCGCCCACGTGTGGCGGCGAATCGCTCCACGAGCCGTCTGGTTTCTGCTGACGCTTGAGATACTCCACCCCACGGTCGATGGCTTGCTGCAACAAAGGAGCCAATCTCTCGGCCGGTATTTGCCCGAAAACGCTATCACCATCTAGACCGATCATCCAAATACAAAGCATCGCTGCGGACAGGGCCATGCCACGTTTGGAACGTCGAATCCTTCGGTTAATCGTCGTGGACAGCATGATGTCGCCCATGGGGCTTCGATTCTCTTCCCTCGCGGTCACACCAAATTACCCATCCAGCACATCCCGCACAGTTGACTTGCCGCTAAGGCGACGGCGAGTCCCTGCCAGCCCATCGCACCAAATTACCTATCTGGCATATTCCGCACAGAGCGTCATAACTGGACTGTTGCAACGTGTTCGCTCCCTCTATAAGAGAGGGCGACAAACTGAAGCTCTGGGTAAATCAGAAAAACAAGGAAGGGCGTTTCCACAGTAAACTGCCGTCCTTCTTCGTTCCCCCGAGGGGATAGCGAAGCTTATGAACCCAATTTGCAAAAGTCCCGTTATAAGTTGGCAATTTTACAGGGCAATTTAGAGAGAGATTGACGGCCTTGCGGCAATATTCACTTGAAGGTGAACCGCTCCTATCAACCATCATTTGCATCCTGGCGTGCAATCGGCGGACATGTCGATCCGGAAAACATGGTCTTGCTGGCGATCAAGCGGGCTTGCGTCGCGGCGTCCTTGCCTCTCAAATTACGATAGGAGAAGAAGTGCGGCGGGGAAAGCCCCATCGTGATTCGCGACCCCAAAAATGCCCCACCAGGCAACCGTTGGGATGGCACGCGGTGAGAGTCGCAGCTCGGTCTCGCGGAAAGATCGGGGCGCAATCGAAGCGCATTCGATTCGACTTGCGAAGCATCATCTGATGATATGAGGTGCGGGATTGTCCACAAAACCACGAAGTCTCGGGGATGTCCTCCAGGAATTCAGCTATCATCGCAAGCTGATGCAGGACGAACTGCAAAAGGTGATCGTTGGCCAGGCAGAGGTCTTGGAGCAAATCCTGGCGGCGATTTTCACGCGCGGCCACTGTTTGTTGGTGGGCGTGCCCGGATTAGCCAAGACCTTGATGGTGAGCACGCTGGCTCGCATTCTGGACGTGCAGTTCAAGCGTATTCAATTTACGCCGGACCTGATGCCCTCGGACATTACCGGCACGAATGTCCTGGAGGAGGATGAGCAAGGGAAACGCTACTTTCGCTTTGTGGAAGGCCCCGTTTTCACCAATGTCCTTCTCGCTGACGAAATCAACCGTACGCCTCCCAAGACGCAAGCGGCACTGCTTCAAGCGATGCAAGAACGCGAGGTGACGGTCGGCCAACAAACCTATCCGCTTCCGGAACCGTTCTTCACAATTGCCACCCAGAATCCCATCGAGCAGGAGGGAACGTATCCCCTCCCCGAAGCGCAACTGGACCGTTTCATGTTCAACATCAAGGTCGATTATCCGACCTTAGAGGAAGAGGAGAGGATCTTGGCTGTGACGACGCGGAGCGAGAAGGCCGAGGTACGCAAGATTCTCAACGGAAAGGCTATCGTCAGCCTTCAGAAATTGGTCAATTCTGTTGCAGTCAGCCCATACATCATCCAATATGTAGCCCGCTTGGTCCGGGCCACCCGCCCGAACGATTCCGCTTCGCCGCCGTTCATTCGAGAGATGGTGGATTGGGGGGCAGGGCCGCGGGCCGGCCAGTTCCTGATTCAAGGCGGCAAGGCCATGGCCGCCATGGACGGTCGCTTCACGGTCGATGTCGAAGATGTGCGTAAACTCGCCGTTCCTGTCCTGCGACATCGCGTCAGCACGAATTTTCAGGCTCAGGCAGAGGGGATGACCAGCGACGATCTGGTACGGCGGCTGATTAAGGAGGTTCCCACTCCCAGCGTCCCAAAATTTGAAACCTAGTGCTCGGGGTAAATCACGGCGATTGGCCGAACCTAGGCTCACGCGTGCTCAATCCGTGGGCGGCGTGCCGGAACCTCGGCTGAAGTCTTCATGCGGAACTCTTATGTCTAGCGTCGTTAAGTACCTCAAACCTGAAGTCGCTCGGCAGATCAAGCGGCTCGACCTTCGCGCTGAGTTTATCGTCAAGGGCTTCTTGCAGGGATTGCACTCCAGCCCTTTTCAAGGATTCTCCGTCGAATTCAGCGAACACCGCAAATATGTGCCCGGTGACGACCCGCTGGATATCGACTGGTTGGTGTATGCCAAGACCGACAAATACTACGTGAAAAAATTCGAGGCGGAGACGAACATTACCGGCTTTTTGGCTGTGGATGCCAGCCGTTCGATGGGTTACACCTACCGCGGTGACATGACCAAGTTCGATTACGCAATTTGCCTTGCGTCCGCCCTTTGCTACCTGATGATTCGTCAGCAGGACCCGGTTGGTTTGTGGGTTTTCGATGAAGTCGTGCGGCGAACGCTGGCTCCGCAATCGCGAAGATCGCAGCTCGGAAATGTGCTGGCCGTGTTGGCGAAGTTGATGCCAATGGGAAAGACGGACATTGTGGGCGGTTTGAACCGCATGGCCGGCGTCCTGCATCGCGCCTCGCTGATTATGATCTTTTCCGACCTATTGACGGATGCCGAACCGGTGATCAAGGCATTGTATCGCCTCAAGCACCGCGGGCACGACGTTATCATATTCCATGTGTTGGATGAAGCCGAAGTAAAATTCCCCTTCAGCGGCATGGTGGAATTGGAAGACCCTGAGACGCTGGATCGGGTAGAGATCGATGCGTCGGGCGTACGGGCTGAATACCTCGATGAGTTGGAGCGATTTCGGGAGATGTATCGCAAGGAGTGTTTTCGGGCTGGGATCGATTACGTACCGCTGGATACCTCCATGCCGTTCGATAAAGCGTTGATCGAGTATTTGTTGCGGCGTCGCGCTCGATTTTGAATCTGTCGCATGGAATGCTATGGCGTTTGTCACACCGTTGTTTCTCTGGATTGGCACCGCTCTGATCGGCATCCCCTTGGTGCTGCATTTGGTGATGCGGCAGCGCAGCCAACGTATTTCATTTCCGGCGATACGTTTTGTGCAGCAGCGCATTCATGTAGTGCGGCAGCGATTGCGTCTCCGGCATTGGCTCCTGCTCTTCCTGCGAATGGCGGTGTTGTTTCTGCTGGGCTTGTTATTGGCCCGACCTAGCGTCCGGCCGGAGGGCTTTCAATCGGGCGGGGAATCGCCCGTCGCAGCCGCCCTGGTATTCGATGCTTCCCCGCGAATGACCTATCGGCAGCGCAATCAAACGCGGTTGGACCAGGCACGAGACATTGCCGATTGGCTGCTAACGCAATTGCCGCCAGGCAGCGAAATCGCGGTTGTAGACTCGGGCACGGGGCCAGCCGCTTTCGCCGTCGATCGCGCGGCGGCACGCTCGCAGATCGCCCGGCTTCCCATAGCCTTCCGCCCAGCCTCCCTCCCGGAAGCCATCCGCAAAACTCATGAGCTGCTGAAGACAAGCTCTCTGGAACGTCGCGAAATGTACGTCTTTACGGATCTGGCGGCGACAGCCTGGCCAGAGAATCAAATCCCTCAGATCAAGCAGCTCATTGAGAAGGAGTACAATTCCAGCATCTACTTTGTGGATGTCGGCGTTCCGCAGGCGGAGGATACCGCGATCAGTGCTCCACGACTGAATCAAGAAGTGGTCTCCGGCGGTAGTCCCGTGGAGCTGGACGTTCCGTGCCGCCGCTTCGGAAGTGCGGTTTCTCAAACCGTCTCCGTCTTCTTGCAATCGGCGGAATCCAGCGAAGCAGGGGCGGAACGTTATGCCAAACGTAGCCAACGCACGGTCGACTTGAAGTCGAATAGCAGCGTCACCATATCTTTTTCTTTAGGCAACCTCAGCCCAGGCATCCATCAAGGTTTTGTGGAATTGGAGGGCCAGACCCCGTTAGCTGTGACCGATCGGGTCTTTTTCACGCTCGAGGCCAGGGGGGCCGTGCCCGTCTTGATATCGGCGCCAGCTCCCGCGGAGAGACACGGGCTGTATCTTTCGCAATCGCTGGCTCCGGATGCCTTTCGACGGGCAGGGACTGCCGCATTCGATTGTCGTGTCGTAGCGCACGACGAACTGGAAGGCATGGACCTCTCGAAATATGCGGCAGTGATCTTGTTGGACCCGCCCCCGCTTGCGGAATCCCTTGGGAACAAGCTCGAGGACGCCGTCCGATCCGGTAAAGGCTTGGCGATTTTCTGGGGTCGAAGGGCCGTCCCGGCCGAGGCTTGGGATACGCCTTCCTTGCGTCGCCTGCTACCCGCCCGGCCCGTCATTCAATCTCGTGCCCCTGATGGCGACGTGTATCTGGCCCCGCACGCATATACCCATTACCTGCTAAGCCCTTTTCGTCCCCTGGCGGGTTCCGTGCCCTGGGATCTTTTCCCCGTCTACCGCTATTGGTTGGTGGAGACCGATCCGCAAGCCGCCTATATAGTGGCCGAATATAGCGACGGCCGTGCGGCGATCGTAGAAAAAACGCTGGGACGTGGCCGAGTCGTTTTGGTTACCACTCCCGTTTCAGACCTTCCCGAGGAGTCCCCATGGAACCTCTTACCCGTGGGCCAGGCGTGGCCGTTCGTCATCTTGGCCAATCAGTTGGGACTGTATCTGACAGGCGCGGCCGACGTTCGGCTCAATTATCTGCCAAACGAGGTAGTAGATGCACCAGTGCCTGGGCGCGACATCCCTGCGATATTCTTGCTGGATCGGCCGCCGGATATCCTCGCCCCGACCAACGCGACGGAACCACCGGTGCGGCTACAGGCTGACCCCGCCGGGGGACATTTGATCGTCCCGAGCACGGATCGGATTGGTAATTACCGGCTTCGGGCTGGGATGGGCAACGGCGCTTTCGAATGGGGGTTCAGTGTCAATTTGCCGCCCGAGCAAGCAGACCTGACGCGAGTGCCCGCGGATCGGTTCCATGAATGGTTTGGCATGGCCGGGAAGAGAATAGCCCGCACACGCGAGCAACTGACGCGAGAGGTCTCCGTCGGAAGAAGCGGCTTGGACTTGGTCCCTTATTTTGCCCTGTTATTAGTGATCGTTCTGGGAGCCGAGCAAGTGCTCGCCAATCGGTTTTACCGCGAGCAGAGCAGAGGCGTGTCATTGTGACAGATCGCCGTCCGAAGCAACCAGGGCGCGGAGCACAACGAGGGTCGGGAGGATAGCGGGAGGCTTTCCGTCGTGGCGAATCGCCGTCTGGATCAAGCCTTGTGGGCTGGGAAGCACAATAATACGAGGTAAGCGAGGGTGTCCGGGAATTAGATTTCGCAGTTTACCCAGATTCGCAACCGCACAGATACGCGAAACCGTGCGGCCAAATGTCCGAACACCATTGAAAACAAGAGGTTACGACTGTCAAATTCCCGGACACCCTCAGGTAAGCGTTCACGGCTGAGCTATAACGAAAAAGATTTGTGAAACAACGAGGGTTAGAGGTTTTAGAGGTTCCTCGAGTGTGCAACGGGATGTCATTTCGACGAGCGTCAGCGAGGAGAAATCTTACCCTGTCGATAAGATTTCTCGCTTCGCTCGAAATGACAAGAGGATGAGCCATTTTACAGTGACGAAAACCCCTGTGAACGATCACGATATGAAGGAGTCGGCGTGACGCCGCGACTGACGCTCCATCCCATCGCCGACAGTTATGTGATCGCCGTGGGCATCATAACGGCGATGCTAATCGTATGGTATCGCTTGCCGGTGCGAGCCGCGATGGATGCGAAAAAACGCCGCGTTTTGACGGCCCTTCGCTGCGGCATGCTCCTGGTCCTACTTTTCATCCTATTAAGGCCCACCTTGGAATACGTCACGATTTCACGCCAAGCGGCTACGGTCGTGATGCTGTTCGATCACTCGCGCAGCATGAGCGTCCCCGACGAACTGAGCGGCCTGTCGCGGTACGAGGCGATGGTGCGTGCGGTGTCTCGATCCGGACCGCAATTGCGGAAGCTTGCCGGAGCGGTCGAGATCAAGGCGTTTGCCTTCGACGCGGAGACGACGGCTTTGCCGGTTCGCGACGGAATCCCCGAACTGCCACCCGCTCCGGAGGGATCGCAAACGGCGATCGGCGCCGCCCTGGAGGACGTGCTCCGTTTGGAAAGCGGCAAACGCGTGCTGGCCCTGCTGATGTTTGGCGACGGCGCACAACGGGCACTCTATCCCCGCGATGCGATTCCCCAGCCCTCCGCCATGCGCATGAAAAGCCTCGATCAGCCGCTATTCGCCTTTCGTTTCGGGAAAGCGCGAGGGGCCTCGGAAGCCCGAGATTTGGCACTCGAAGGGCTGTCTTGCCCCGACCGGGTTTTCGTGAAGAACGAATTGCCGATCAGAGTGCGTATGCACGCGGTGGGCTATGCAGGGCAGGCTCTTACCGCGCAGCTTCTTTATGAGACCGAGCCAGGCAAAATGGAAGTTGTGGCCTCGCAGGAGATTCTGGTTTCTGGACCGGATGAGCGGGTCCCCGTGCAATTTCAATACGTTCCAAAAACGGCCGGCGAACACAAGATCGCAATTGCCGTTGCGCCGCAACCGGGTGAGAGCAGCGTCTTGAACAACGAACAGAGCACGGTCGTGAACGTGCTGGAAGGCGGTATTCGCGTCCTGTACCTTGAGGGATCTCTCCGCGTAGAACAACGATTCCTGCGGCGGTCCCTGGACTCTTCGCCGGACATCCAAACCGATTTTCTGAGGCTGACCGCGTTGCCCGACGGTAGCGAGCCAAGCGATTTGGCCGATCGCTTCCGGCCGGGGAAATACGATGTCTATATCTTTGGCGACGTCGATGCGACGTCCTTCCGAAGTGAATGGCTCACGGAAGTCGCGACCGCGGTTTTGAATGGGGCAGGCCTGTTGATGCTCGGGGGATTCCAAAGCTTCGGCGCCGGTGGTTACGCCGAGACGGCTCTGGCGGAACTACTACCGGTCCGTTTGAATCGGTTGGAGCGACAAGAGCCCGGCTCGCCAATCCGTGCTGACTTGCATATCCCCGGCCACTTGCCAATCGTCCCCACCGAAATTGGACTCCAGCACTTCGCCTTATCCTTGGCACCATCACCCGACGACTCGCGGCGGCTCTGGGCCGCGCTTCCACCGTTGGATGGAGCCAATCGCCTTGGCGGCGTAAAGCCCGGCGCACTGGTTCTGGCGGAAGACGGTCAAAAAGATCCGATCTTGGTGGTGCAATTCTATGGCAACGGCAGGACGGCGGCGTTTGCAGCCGATTCCACTTGGCGATGGTGGATGCACGGAGAGGAACGGATTCACAAGCGATTCTGGCGTCAATTGGTCCTTTGGTTGGCCGGTCAAGACGAATCGCGCCGTCCCAGCGTCTGGATTCGCCTTGCTCAACGGCGGATTCTGTTGGGAGAAACACTCGAGTTCGAAGCTGGGGCCAACGACGATGCCGGTGAACCGATTGCCAATGCGGTGCTGGAGGGGTCGGTTCGGATGCCTGATGGTCGCATCGAAAACGTAACCTTCTCCAAGCAGGAGGGACGCGTCACGGCCCGCTTTCATCGGACCGAACAGGCAGGAGACTACGTGCTGACGGTACGGGCTGCGGTCGATGGCCGAAATTTGGGTAACCGCGAGACCCGGTTCCTGGTAGTCGCCCGAGATTTGGAAATGGATCAACCTGCCGCCGACCCCACGCTGCTTGCGTCATTAGCGTCCACTACGGGAGGGGAAGTCTTGGCGTCGGAACAGCTCCCGGAACTCCTCGATCGTCTCTTAGAACAAACCAAGGACCTGGAGGTTCCGATCATCACACGCCGCACTCTCTGGGACACGTGGCCCGTCTTGTTTGCGTTCACAATGCTCGCTACCTGGGAATGGTTTTTGCGCAAACGGTGGGGATTGGTTTGAGATAGCCAAATAGGGCGGTGCAATATCGCGGACCGGGGACGGAGATGAGCCACTTTGAAGGGACGGATCACGGTGACGGACCTCGGGAACCAGCCCCCGAAGTCCCCCAGCTTACTGCCGGGTACCGGCTGGCAATCGTCGGCCGGTTGGCTGCGATGTCCCATTCGGCGGCTGCCGCCCTGCTGCGGCAAGGCGGGATATCCGTAGTGGATATAAATGATCCTTCCACGGAAATCTTGGTGCTAGGTGAATGGGATTTTTCCTGGACGGATTCGCCCAATTTGCAACAGCTTTTGGCACGCGCTGGGACGCCCGCTCGTGATAAAGAACCGCGGATTCTCACGGAGTCGGAGCTTTGGCAATCCCTGGGCTTGCTGGACGAAGCGACGGCAACGCGCCGCTGGTTCACACCGGCTATGCTGGCCGACTTGATTGGAGTTCCGGCCTCGGTCGTCCGCCGATGGTATCGCCAGGGACTGCTGAGGGCAGCCCGCGTGGTGTACCGTTTGCCCTATTTCGACTATGCGGAGGCCGCGGCCGCCAGGCGTCTGACGCTGCTGCGAGAAGAGGGTTTTTCGCTCGATGCGATTACCCGCCGTGTGCGAGATCTCCTGACTCTTGTCCCCGCAGTCGAACGCAGCTTGAGCCAGATCACCGTGGTTGCGGTCGGCCGTCGGATTCTACTCCGCCGTGGAACGGCCCTGGTCGATCCCACCGGACAACTACATTTTGATTTTGAGATGGAGCCGGAGGCCCAGGCCCCAGAGTCGGACGATGCACCAGCCATCGTGTCTCTCCCTGCTCACATCCTTGATCCTAGCGCGACGCCCCCGCCCGAACCTGCCTCAACCTTGTTGGCCCGTGCAGAGGCGTGCGACGAAGAAGGGCGACTTGCGGAGGCCGTAGAAAACTATCGTGCGGCGATTGTTGCGGGAGGTCTGTCGGCTGAGGTTTGCTTTCAGTTGGCGGACGTGCTCTATCGCCTCGGCGATCTGTCCGGTGCCCGCGAGCGGTTCTGGATGGCGGTGGAACTGGATGATGGTTTCGTCGAGGCCCGCGTCAATCTCGGGGCAGTCCTGACGGAACTCGGCGAGTTTGAGTTAGCCGCAGCGGCCTTTCAAGGGGCGATCGACTTGCTTCCCGAATACCCGGATGCTCATTACCTCCTGGCGAAGTTGCTGCGCGGAATGGGCCGCGATGAGGAAGCTCTCCACCATTGGCGCGAATTCGTCCGGCTGGCTCCACACAGTCCCTGGGTCGAAGCAAGCGACTGGGGAGAGAGCACGGAACAAGCCGCATACCGTGATTGGACGGATCCCGCCGATCACTAGCACTACAGCGCATGGGCCGCCTCATCGCATGATGTGCCCAGCAACTGTTGCGAGCCGTGCTGTCCGATCACCACAAGATGGCAAGCCAGGCAACCAATCCTGCGCGGTGATACTCGGCACGCTCAAATAAACGAGGGTGTCCGGGAATTAGACAGTCGTAACCTCTTGTTTTCAATGGTGTTCGGACATTTGCCCGCACGGTTTCGCGTATCTGTGCGGTTGAGAATCGGGGTAATCTAAGGAATCTGCTTCCCGGACACCGTCAAATAAACGTAAAGCCCTTTTGACGTGGAGTTTGCCGGTGCGGGGTGGGAATGTATTCCACGCTGCCGGGCGATCGATTTTGCGGGTACAATTGCAGCAACTGCACGATCTCGTCCGGCATGTCGGTGCGGACTGGAAGCCCCAGCCCCAACGCGTGATCGGCCGTAAGCGGATAGTCGTGCGTCCAGTTCCCTTCGGAAAGAAGTCTAGCGATTTCGTCAGCTTTCTCCGCCGACACTTTGTCGGACAGTAGCTCCCGAACGGCATCCCGAACCTGATTGATGGCCTTTTCCGCAATGTCTGCCATGATCAGCGTTTCGTCGTCGATATCATTAGCCTCCTTACGACTCAAGACGCGAAGGATGGAAGCAGCGGGGCGGTTGCCAAGCTGAGGATCGACCGGTCCGAGTACAGCGTGACGGCACATGACGATTTCATCGGCGGCGAGCGCGATGAGGGTGCCTCCTGACATGGCATAATGTGGGACGAATACCGTAACCTTGCCCGGATGGGCGTGAATGGCCTTGGCAATCTGAAGCGACGCCAGCACCAACCCCCCCGGTGTGTGCAAAATCAGGTCCAATGGCACTTCCTGGTCGGTGAGATGGATCGCTCGGATCACCTCTTCCGAGTCGTTGATATCGATGTATCGCACCAACGGAAAACCGAGCAGACTCATGGTCTCCTGGCGGTGAATGAGCACGATCACGCGGGATTGGCGATTCCTTTCGATCCTCCCGATCATCCTTTGCCGCGCCACCTCCAACAACTTACGGCTTAAAACCGGTTGTAGGGCTGAAATCATCAGAAATATCCAGAAGAAATCCATGACATTCATGAACATTTGTCTCCTTAAGAGTTTAACAAAAAGTAACCGTTTGCGGAGCATTGGAATTGGAGGCGTCACGCCGCGGCGACCACACCACCTTGTGGCCCCCTTGAGCCATTGGCGGCTACGAGCCAAGCGTTTTTGCCACTCGGCTCGTGTCACCGCAGCATTCTACGCGTCGTTTCCCACAGGAACGGTTTCTACAGGTAAACGTTCACGCCCAACTTATGTCGCGAGGCGATAGACTCCATCACCGCAAGATGTTGAGCAGGGTTTCCCTGTCGCTGACGCGTTCGGACAGAGAACGATCACACACGAACCCCGTGAACGATTACTTCTATAGAAACTGCTCAATCCGCTGCACGACAATACTCAATCCCGCACCCAAGGCAATTCCCAGAAGACCTCGTCCTTCATGTATCGGCGGCATTTTCTAGCGGATTGGGCGAAGAATCCGCAAAGGACGACTCCCGCCGCAAAACCGCCCACATGCGCCCACCATGCGATGCCACCCACGTTGGGATCCAATTTTCCAAGACTAAGTGTACCGTTATATAACTGAATAAAGGCCCATAGTCCGATAAAAAGATATGCTGGTAAAGCGAAAAATACCGGATAAAACAGGAGAAGAAACAGGATAATGACTTGCGCTCGAGGAAACATCACCAGGTACGCCCCCATGACCCCCGCCACAGCTCCCGATGCACCCACCGTGGGGATTCTCGATGAAGGATTGGTCCAGACGTGTACGACGCCTGCGGTGATGCCGCAGAGAAGATAGAAAATCAGAAAACGCGATGGTCCCATGCGGTCCTCGACATTATCCCCAAAGATGTAGAGCATCCACATGTTACCGATGATGTGCAGCCAGCCACCGTGCAAGAAGAGGCTGGTCAGAAACGGCCAGTAATCGTTCGCCGGAAATCCCACAATCGAGGCCCAATGGGGATGTGTATATCGTGCCGGTACGAGGCCGAACCAGTAAAACAACGGATCGCGGCTCTCCGGGGCAACTTGAATTTCGAACAAGAAGACAAGGGCATTCAGCAAAATAATGCCGTACATCGCAATCGGTGTGTTGCGACTGGGAACGCTATCCATGATCGGAATCATTAGGCTACCTCACGTGCGGTTTTCCTCGTGCTCGTTGGATCGTGAACGATTGCGGCCGTCCTTTGCAATCGTAGTCTCGGTAGAATACCACAAGCCCGGCGTACTGTTTCCCTAAATGCATTCCGTGTCCCCGAACGGCCGGGATGCCATAGGTTTGATCTTGAGTTTACTCGCTGCTACCTTGGGGTGGATCGGTCGCAGAGCTGCCATCGCTGGTAGCTTCCCCGTCGGATGTGCCGCCGAGATTGGGACCGGCAGGCGGCGCCGTCGCGGATTCCGTACCAATACGGCGGCGCAACGCGGTGAGCACTATCTTGTCTCGGCGATTCATCCATCCGACCCAAAGCCAAACAATTCCGATCAAGAGGAGTAAAACGCCGACAAACAATGCCGCTAGTCTGGCTGTGCCACGCGTACTACGTTTGGCCAGCGGGATTGCCTCCCGGCCCACCAGCAACGGCGACAATTGCCACGCCGTTTGCCTCTGGGCACCATCTGCGGCACGCTCCGGCCGATAACCCCATGTCTTGAAGAAGAAAGCGGCCACGGCCAGGTCCACGGAGTAGCGGGGGCCTTCCCCAGGCGCGATGCCGGGTGGGAGTTCCAGGACACAACAAACGAGTGGATTATTTTGAGAATCCGCCGGGAATAAGTAGATCGAGTAGTAGTGTGTAATGCCGAATCGTCGCCGGATATCGGCGTCGGCCACGTCAATCCTCTCGATCCGCCGCGCTGTACCGTAAAGCAAAACGAGGTGCCCAATTTGCGAGGCCGGTTCATTGAACAGTTTGACAACAGGAAATACCGGCATTTTATCGGCGTCCAATTTTTGGCGAGCATATTGATAAAGGCTGCCCGCTTTGGCTCGCCCCGCGGCGGCTAACAGTTGATAGAAGACTTCCCGATCCCTGCCGGTCAGGAAATATCGCTCCAAAGTAGATCGCTCAGCGTCATCTCCTCGCTTGGAATCCTTAGTTGCCTGGGGAATATCGTCCAGAAGTGCGCAGTCCATTCCCAATCGCCCGAGTAGGGTATCGGGAAACCACGCGGGCCGATCCACGACGAGAAGCGGTATCGGCGATTCAGCGGAACCTCCTGCCCACTTCATGAAAATTCCGGTCAAACGAATCCGATCGCCGATGGGGAGCTTTGTCCGCCAGGCCAGTGGGATTCGCCACGCGTAAATCGAATAAGTGGTCCCTTGTTTATCGGATACCGTAAGAACTTGATAACTAGCGATGCCGGAATGGGTAGCGAGTTCGGGCGCCACGCCGACGGAGCGCACGTCCTTCAGGCTGCCGTGCACTCGAAACAGCCTTCCACGTAGCTCCGCCGACCGGTCCCAGAAGGATCGCCAATCGGGAGCAGGTTCGCTCCAGTCATCCAACTCCATCGGCTGGAGTGCCGCGACGCGATCCAGCAGACGCACCAGCAGTTCCTCGTCCTCTTGTGATACGGGACCACCATCCCGAGCCTGCGCAAGACTGCTCTCCCCGATTCCAAACGCCGAGAGATAGGCTCGCATGCCGGTAATCGGCGGAACGTTTTGGGCCGCTGAAGCCGCGCCATGCGAATGCACATTCTCGGGGTCGTCGGCGGAGGTGTCGGACAACGCGAGTGCCATGCCCGACGGTAGCAGCATTATTACGGCCCAGCCGACGGCTAGGCCAGGTGCCAGCGCTCGGAATATCCCCCGCCGTTGATAAGCAGCCATACCATTACTCCTCTAGCAAGACTGACACCAGGCCCTCCCATCCCAGCCTGCCGGGCTAGTGCTCTTTTGTTCTGTAGCCTAACCTCTGTTCTTTAGCTTAGCAGCCAGCGGTCGGCGAGAGAACACTTGGCGAGCCGTACCGGAGGGACAAATCTACAGAATCGGCAACCCTGCCGTTGCCGCTAAAAAACGTCTTTGGGGTACGATTGGCAACTCCCATTCTATTCATTCAACGCATATATCCAGCATATCCATGACCTGCCCTTTGTAATCATCACCATTTGC
>DYLS01000013.1 GCA_020721965.1 Blastopirellula marina
CTTGATCGCATCGGACGATTATCTCGGCGGACTGGAAATCACCTTTCAGGGCAATGTGTACGGGCTGGACGAAAACCGACTTGAAAAACTCGCCGCCGTGTCAGGCTTGCTGAGTCAAATCGAAGCGGAAATCCGCGCCCACGTCACCGACTACGAAGGCACGCGAGACTTCAGGCGCGATTGGGTGCATAAGGTTTTTAAAGACAAAGTTCTGAAATTCGACGCTCAGAATCCCCGCGCCGCAGACGACGCACAGTTTGAGCATTTCGTCTCTGCCAAAGATTGGTTTGCCTTCAACACCATTTACGGCACAGGCGAAGAAAAAGCCTTTGTGCGTATGCTGGATAGGCAGATGCAACAACTACAAACGCAATACGAAGAAATCTACCTGCTGCGCAACGAAGGGCATTTCGCCATCTACAATTTTACTGATGGGCAAGCCTTCCAACCGGATTTTGTGCTGTTTCTGCGTAAAAAAAATAGACAGATGCTCGTTTACCAGCTTTTCATTGAGCCAAAAGGGAGCCACCTCAAAGCGCATGACCGCTGGAAAGAGGACTTTCTGAAAGAAATCACGTCCGAATATGTCGGTAAATTGCTCAAATTTAATAACGGAAAATATCGCTTGATTGGCGTTCCGTTCTATAACAGCGAAGATGAAAATCGATTCAGAGCAAGCCTTGAGAAAGCGCTGAGCTAGGGTGAAGGCACCATGGCTCCAAAGATAAGAGGCAGCATAACAGCGGTTTGCAGCGGCCTTGCTCCACTGCTCCCCCGCGTGTGGCTGAACGCGCCTGCTATGGCTGAAATCAGTTTCCTCGCTCTCGTGTGAACCCAACGCTCGCCATGTGGCTGCTGTCTCGCGCGGACAGCTAGCGAGCGACCCAACTGTCGCGGAAAAGGCCGTTGTTCGCCATGACTCTCGCGCCGGTGGATGGTTTCGGCACAATCGCAACGGAACTCGCCCCTGGGCGTTGTCTTGCGGGGCCGGGGACGGTACGATGATCGAAGATAGGCGTTAATCGAGTCGGAACCGACAAATCATAGGTGGCGTGGAAGCGATCCATCCGAGAGCCGATTCACCCGAATTACGGCGGAACCGACCTGAGAAGTAACGCATCCGGGATCGGCGGGAAGCATCGCCAAATCCGTTATCAGTGGTAAGCGGTTTTGTGTGGAATGGCTTGCTGAACGTCGCCGCACCAAGGCTTGCGGTGTGACGGTGTTGGAGAGGCGATGATGCAACCCCTCAGATTGGTTGCTTAGGCCGTGGTGCGGAATCGGGGTGTAGCGCAGCCTGGCTAGCGCATCTGCTTTGGGAGCAGAGGGTCGCCGGTTCGAATCCGGCCACCCCGATTGGGGGGTAGCCTCCGGGCAATGGGGCTACCCCCCCGTCTTTCCTAGGCCGTACGCTACAGGCATGATGCCGGCTCGGGTCGCGTGCCATGGCCGGGGTGAGCGTGATCCCGCGGCGTGGCGCGCCAAGCCTGCGGTTTCGTAGCGGTAATGAGCTGATACGGACCTGACACGGCGACAACGAGCGACCGCCGCGCGGCGTGTGACGCCCCGACGCGCTGGGGCTGTCAAAGGGCCAATGGGTCGGGTCGCGCGGGACCTCGTTTTTTCTTCAGGTTTGGCGGGCTTTCGAACAAGGGCGGGATATTTTCCCGATCCCAAGCCGCGTAAAGCGTGCGGAGTTCCTTGGCTTTATCCGGATTGCTCTTGCTTAGGTTCTGGCTCTCGCCGATATCCGAGTCGAGCCGATAAAGCTCGTCCGGGTGCTTTCCCTGCTGGACCCATTTCCACACCCCTTGGCGTACTGCGGCGGTTCTCCCGCCCCCCGTTCGCCAAAACAGCGCCGCGTGCGGAGGTGAAGATTTCTCGCCCGAGAGAAACGGCATGATATTCACCCCATCGAGACCGGGATCGTCTGGAAAGGAGGTTTCCGCCATCGCGGCACTGGTTGCCGGGATGTCCAAGCTCACGACGGGCTGGTCGTAGGTCGTTCCCGGTTTCAGCACTCCCTTCCAAGTGACGACAAAGGGGACCCGGATTCCACCTTCGTACACGCTCCCTTTTGCGCCTCGCAAAGGTGCATTGCTCGAGTGCGTGACCTCGACCGGCCCGCCGTTATCACTGAGAAAGAAAACCACCGTGTCGTCGGCCAGGTCGAGTTCCGCAAGGGTGTCCCAGACCTTTCCCACGCCATCGCCCAAGACGCAAACCATGACGGCGTATGATTTTCGCACTGGGTCGTCGATCTGGGCCACGCGGCTCAGACGTTCCTGCGCGATTTGTAGCGGGGCGTGAGGCGCGTTGTATGCCAAGTACAAAAAGAACTTTTCGTCACGATGCCGTTTGATGAAGCTCACAGCCTCTTGGGTGAGCACATCCGTCAAATACCCATCGAAACACTCCTCGGTTTGATTTCTTTGGAGGGGAATATAGTACTCTCGGGTCTCTCCAGGGGGATTGCATCGGAAATAATCGTGCCCCCCGCCGATGAGGCCGAAGTATTCCGTGAAGCCACGCCGGTTGGGATGGAAATGGGGCACGGCCCCCAAATGCCACTTGCCGACGACGCCCGTCACGTAGCCGGCCCCAGCCAGCACTTGGGCCACGGTGTGCTGCGGGTGGGCAGGCCCGCGATATCGTCCTTGGGATCGAATCGCGGATTGTTCTCGTGCCCGAAACGCTGTTGGTACCGACCGGTGATCAGGCCGGCACGGGTGGGATTGCAAAAGGGGTGGGACACGTAACCGTTGGTACATCGAACCCCTTCCGCCGCAAGGCGATCGAGGTTGGGGGTCGGGATATCCTGGCAACCGTGGAAGCCGACATCGCCGTAGCCCAGGTCGTCCGTCAGGATGATCACGATATTCGGCTTGGCCGGCCCGGACTCCGCCATGATGGGGCCGGATAGCAGGCTCCCCAGCAGAGGGGCCAGGATTAGGACATGGCAGTCCCGAGACCGCCTAGCTCCAACGACGTTGTGTGTGGCTCTCATGGAATCGACCTCCCCAAATTGTGACCAAAAACGGGCGACCTGTTACAAACCGGTCACAGACGGGCCAAGGTTCACCGCTCCTCAATGCCGGCGCATTCGAGCCGAACGGACCCTGGCCCAAGCGACTCGGCCCTTCGTGCAGTGAGTGATTAGGAGGCTATCTTAGCCCGGCGGCGGTTAAAAACAATCTGTAGCCGTTCACGAGGGTTCCCGTCACTGCGGAGCGGCTCGCCCTCTTGTCATTTCGAGCGGAGCGAGAAATCTGCGAAGCGAGAAAGCTTTTCGGCAGGGATTAAGATTTCTCCTCGCTGACGCTGGTCGAAATGACACAGGTGCGCTCGTCGAAATGACGTTCCGTTCCACACTCAAGGACCTCTGGAACGTCTAACCCTCGTTGTTTCGGAAATCTTTTCCGTCATAGCTCTCAGCCGTCAACAGTTACAACGATCTTTTGTTCGCCCTAATTGGTGCGAGCGCGAAAGACGTTAGGCAGGCCATGACCCTTCCATCCCCTGTGCCGGACGCGGATCACAGGTTATCGCATTGGGGTGAGGTGGAGAGGCGTTGGCGAGAAGATGATCTAAATTGACCATATCACCCAAATAATCGCGATACACTTTGCCGATACTTCTCAATGCCAGAATGATACGCAAAGGTCGCATGATTCTTATTCAACGCAAATATCGTATTTTCACCGGGAGGTTGCCACGTGGCGGCATATCAATCGCTGCGGATGGGTGCTTTACGTGAATTGCGTACTCTTGTGAAGCGGACGTTATGTGAGTCGAACTATTTGGCAGAAGATCAGTTTCCCATGTCCGAGCGGGTCTTGCTGCGCGCTGGGCGACCGCGGGGGATTCTGTTTTGGGTCTCCGGTCCGCGGCAGGTTCGGCTGACGGCCATCTGGGACGCGGACCGGCGGGAGGTGTTGTTTTACGACTCCGCAGGTGAGCGCTATCTCAGCCTTCCCGTCGCTGAGTCGCCCTTCCTGTGGGATGGTTCCGAGCACGCTGCGCAAATGGACAGTGCCCGCGAGCTGCGGGATGGCGGGGTGCCTTCGTGAGCGACTCGTCTTGGCCGATTCCCAGAGGCTGGAGGCTGACTCTTCGGTTGGGAATCGTTGCTCCAGGCGGCAGGATGGGTGAGCCGATGCGCGGTGTGCCGCGGGGCGAAGCCCAGACCTCGCGACAGTGACGGGAAACACGGATCGAAAAACCAGATTTGAAACGGCCAACCGGCGTGTACGACTTGACCTAGGGAGTGAGCATCGATGCTGGTTCTATCTCGTAAAGAAAACCAACGAATTCGGCTTGGCGAAGATATCACGATAACGGTCGTGCGGGTATCGGGCGATCAGGTACGGCTGGGAATCGAGGCCCCCAAAAGCGTCTCGATCGTTCGCGAAGAACTGAGCCGACCTGGGCGGTTGGAACTCGCGATGCCTGAGGAGCGACGTTGAACGACCTTGCGCTGCCCGACCGAAGGCGCCCGCTCGGGGCCAATGTCGGCATTACGAGATGCCTACCTTACGCGACATGACCACCGGCCTGCCGGACGACGAGCTTTCGCACACAGCCGCGAAACGTGACGGCGAATTGTGGCCCGCAACCGATGCGACAGAAAAGCGGCGACGGGGGTGCCGATCGTCACGGCACGGAGCAGTCGTCGCGGGGGCGTTTGGTAGTTGGGACCGTAGGGCAACTGGGGCGCAATCGCACCAATCCGGATCTTTTCGAGCCTGTCGCACCCGTCTCAGAGCGGTTCAGGAAGAACCACGAGGGGTACCGAGCAGACCGTTTGCCGCCGGGGACGTCGTTCTCTTTCTAGAAACCGTTCCCCTGAGAGACCGGAAACCGGTTGGGAAACGTCGAATCCCAGAACTTGCGGGGCGTAGCGTATCGTCCCCGACGGGCGCTCGGTTGACGAGAGAAGATCACTCCTGCGGTGGAACAGCGCCGACCAAGCCGCTGTAATCGCTGCGATCGAGGGGATGCCAGAGCGGCAAACCTTTCCGCACGCGCTCCGCCAAGACCTCCAGCTTCGCCCGAGAGCCCGCCGGCGCGTCCGTTGGAACAAACTCCTCGGTCTCCACTGGAGTAAAGTCCTCGTCGTGCCCGAACTCCGTGATGGCATCAAAGACGTTTCGCATGGTACACCTCGCTTTCTGCTCTTCACGAGCCAAAAACACCAGTACAATCATCGAACACGCGGCCTACGCAGCCGGTGCTGCCTAACAAAAGTGGGAGGCCTCGCGGTACCTGGACGTAACAGCATCGCGACGTTCAGATACACGATCGGCGACCGAAAGCCGTGCTGCAGCGGATGCCCGTCGTTCTGTCGGCTCGGTCAGCAGAAGTTGCCCGCCGATCGACTGCAGACGCAAAAGGACGCTACAATTCGCCAGCCGATTTTCATCCTCGACCCAGGCTTTCGGTAGGAAGAATCACGGCGCCGGTATTGGGGGCGGGATGAATAAAACACGCCATTGTACCAATTCTTCGGAATCCGTCAATAGCAGTCCACAATGAATTTTGCGGAAATCGGATCGCCCGACTGGTTCGGCCATCACGGGCCGTCCTTTGCCCACACCTCGGCCCCCAATAGGTCGAACCGTGGAACGCTGCGGTTCAGGTGGGATGCTTTTACCGCCGTGCGTCAGCGTTACCGCTCCGCGTTGCCCTCAGACCGCGTTGCTCTCCGACATGTATTACTTTTCTACGCGTTTGTCGTCGTGCAAGTTCGCCGAGCTAGTTTCGCCCCGGGTCTCTGTCCCGTGCCGGTGCTCGTACTCGCAGAGCAGATTATCCGGACAGCGATCTTCCAGGCCGCAGATCGGGCACACTACCCGGATGACCTCGGAGCTGCTCAGCTTCAACCCATGCTTCTCGCACAGGGTGTACAACTGCTGCAAGTGCGGGCAGGGCATGGTGATCTCTCCCTTTTTGGGCCTGTCCGAGATATATAATTAGGGGCAGGATTGCTAAAATGGACACGATGGTTTGTGGCCTGGTTCGCTGCCTTTCAATGCCTATGCACATCGTAATCCACGGCGCGAAACGGCTGGGCTACGGGGCGTCGGCTAGCAACAGGCCGCCCACGTTTCCCGGACGCTGAGGCGAGCGACCAGCCTGAACCTCAGCCCATCGCGGCTTCGGAGGCTCCAAGCGAGGCGCACCGACGATGGCCGTTTAGCATTATAGCGAACGAATCTCTCCACTGGAAAAGGGCTTTGCGGGAAAATGGAGTGGCTTCAACGCGGGATTCAACTGCCAGCCGTGGCGAAAGGCTTGCACCTGATCACGCGGCAGATATGCGATGCCTTGCCCGAGCTGGCGGATTTTTCGGTTGGCATGTTGAACGTGTTTATCCAACACACGTCGGCCTCGCTGACAGTCAACGAGGGGGCCGACCCCGATGTCCCGGCCGATCTCGATGCCTTTTTCGACCATCTGGTGCCGGAATCGTATCCGTATCGTCACACGATTGAAGGTCCGGACGATATGCCGGCCCACGCGAAGGCCGCGGTCTTCGGTTGTTCGATCAACATCCCCGTCCAGGATGGCCGTTTGGCCTTGGGTACCTGGCAAGGGATATTTCTGTGCGAGCACCGCCGTCGGGCATCCGGCCGTTACCTGGTGCTGACCCTCTGGGGTCACCGGCGGCCCTAGCGCTGGAATCACTCGCGGCACGGTTGCTGCAACGTGCCCTGACGTCCTTGGCTTGGCGTTCGCGGAATATCGAGTCGGCTAGGGGGCGCGGCATAGCCGAGCGGTCCGAGAGTGCCGAACCTCCCCGTCCGGGGCAAGGGTGGCCGCGTCTGGCTGAGGCTCCGCCCGGTGACCGACGCGAGCTTACGGTCGCCGGCTGATTTGCGAGTTCCTGTTCGCCGCAGCCGCTGGGTCGTCTTGCCGGTTGACAGCCTTCACGCTGCGGCCCACACTGGGGGCAAGGGTCTACGGCCGCCGGCACGGCTGTCGCGCTGCCGTAGCGTTCCTGGGGGGTTCTGAGGGGCGGCGACCCCTGAGCAAGCCGTCACTCTTGAACAATGCCGTCATATTTCCGGGAGACTGATCATGGCGGAGTTTACACGTCGAGAAGACCGTCTGCCTACGTTTCATCGACGCCGGTTGTTTGGTGCTCGGAAGATATGGCAGCTCCCAGTATTCGCCTCGACATTATGGCTAGGAATGGTGTCTGGCATGCTGGGATTCAGCGATGAAGGGGGTGTCGCGCCCCCGGCCTGGAAGCCTGGCCCGCTGCTTGGCGAAATGCTCGCCGGTCCCTTGGCGCAGGTGGAAGAGATCGTCTTCGCCGTGCGAGTGCCGGGTCGGGATCACTGGTACGTTACGTTCGGCAATTACTCGGACCACTCTGAATACCCGCAGAAATTGGGCTTCAAGTTCGAAGAGGATGTGTATTGGGGCTATGGTGAAGGCGGTCGTTTGTGTGCCCTGAACCTGCGTACCGGCAAACTACGTGTATTGTTGGACGATCCTCGCGGCGGGGTTCGTGATCCGCAAGTCCATTACGACGGGAAAAAGATACTCTTTTCGTACCGCAAAGGCGGTGAGCACCCCTTTCATTTGTATGAAATCAATATCGACGGCACCGGCTTGCGACAACTCACGGATGGTCCGGACGACGATATCGAGCCGACGTATTGCCCGGATGGAAGCATCATCTTTTGCTCCTCGCGCTGTCGCCGCTTTGTCAACTGCTGGTACACCCGGGTAGCCGTCCTCCACCGGTGCGATGCCGACGGCGGGAACATCCGGCCGATTTCGAGTAACAATGACCATGACAATACCCCCTGGATCCTGCCGGACGGTCGCGTCCTGTACATGCGCTGGGAGTACGTGGATCGGAGCCAGGTGCATTTTCATCACCTTTGGACTGCCAACCCAGACGGGACGTTTCAAACAGTGTTTTTCGGCAATATGTACGGCGGCGTGGCGATGTTGGATGCCAAGCCCATTCCCAATTCGAATCAAGTGGTCGTCTCGTGGTCGCCGGGACACGGTCGGCCGGAGCACTTGGGGCCAATCGCCGTCGTCGATCCCAGCTTGGGACCGGACCATCAGGCGGCCGTCAAGATCATCAGCAAGGGAGGCGACTGGAAAGACCCCTATCCCGTTACGGAGGATTGCTTTTTGGTTGCCAGCCCGCGTGGGCTGCACGTCATGGATTCGCGGGGACGGAGCGAGTTGATTTACGAATTGCCGGAGAGCGATCGGGCGACCTTGCAGTGCCATGAACCTCGCCCGCTGGTGGCGAGACCCCGCGAACGCCTCATCCCCTCCAGGGTGGACCTCTCGAAACCGACCGGGACGCTGGTGCTGGAAGACATCTACCGCGGGCGCAGCATGGAGGGCGTGGCTCGCGGTTCGATCAAGAAACTGTTGGTCTTGAAGCAACTTCCCAAACCGGTCAATTTTTCGGGCGGGATGGAGCCGCTCACGATCGGTGGTTCGTTTACGCTGGCGGAGATCGTAGGCGAAGTTCCCGTCGAGCCAGATGGGTCGGCCAGCTTCGAGGTGCCAGCCCTTCAATCCCTCTTCTTCGTGGCTTTGGATGAAAACGAGATCGCGGTCAAACGCATGCATAGCTTCGTGTCGTTACAGCCTGGCGAACAGACGGGTTGCGTGGGCTGCCACGAGCCGCGGCATCATGCGCCGCACGCCGTCACCGATGTGATGGCGTTGCGTCACCGCCCTTCGCAAATCCAGTCGATCGCGGATGTCCCCCCGGTTTTGGACTATCCGCGGGACATTCAGCCGATCCTCGACCGGCATTGCGTCGCTTGCCATAACCCCGACAAACGCGAGGGAAAGATCGACCTGACCGGCGATCATACGGCCGGGTACTCCATCAGCTATTGGACCATGGTCGTGCGGGGGCTGTTCTCCGACGGGCGGAATGAGCCGCGCGGCAATCGTCCGCCATATAGTTACGGGAGTGCTGCCAGCCGTTTGATGAAACTGGTGGACGGCAGCCATTACGGGGCCAAGCCTTCACCGCTGGAAGTCAAAACCGTTCGGCTCTGGATCGAAACCAGCGCCTGCTACCCCGGCACGTATGCCGCCTTGGGCTGCGGTTTTCATCCGGTCAATCTCCCGTGGGGCGAGATCGGCGCTCGGTGCGGGTCATGCCATGTGAAGGAAGTGCCGACCCCGGACGGCCCGCAGCGGCGCATCGTCATGGACGGCGGTTGGCCGGGCGTTATCGAGCCGTTGATGAATCTCGATCGGCCCGAACAGTCCTATTTGCTCCGCGCGCCGTTGGCACGTTCTGCCGGGGGATTGGAGCTGTGCGGCGAGGCGGTTTTCCGCGACGCTAGCGACGCTCTATATCAGAAGGCGCTGGCCGCGATCACGGATGCCCACCGCAGGCTACAGGAGGGCAAACGATTCGACATGCCAGGCTTTCGACCGAACCCACACTACATTCGGGAGATGCAGCGGTTCGGCTTCTTACCCCACGACCTCGCTCCGGATACACCCATCGATCCGTATGCCGTGGATCGGGCGTACTGGGACTCCTTTATCTATCGAGCTGCAAAGTCAGGAGACTTGGTATCCGGCGAGTGACGGGGCAGGTGACAGATACTCGCGTGGATGTTTGTTCTCCTACTTGCGTGGCTGTTTTCTGTTCCTGCTTGCGCGGAGGTTTTTTCCTTCTGCTTGCGCGGATATTTCGTTTCCCTGCCGTCCTATTGTCCTGCCCGGTCGGCGGCGAAGTGCTGACGCCCGATTTTTTGATGTTGCCGTTCCGGCGAGCGGCCCGCAGGTGGAGGGCCGTTTCCCTCCTGCCCACGGTCCAGTGTCCCATGCCGGAGGTAACCGTTCGAACGTTCGAGATGTCGCGCCGTGTCGCCTGCAACGTGCTGTGACCCCTTGAGCAATCGGCGGCTGCGGGGCGAGTGTTTTTGCCACACGGCTTGTGAAAATAGCCCGCTTTTCGCAGTGTTTTACCCGTGAACGGTTCTATCTTGCGAGGCGTTATGCCCTATCACCACGAGACGTTGAGCCAAGCAGGCAATCCTGCGATGTCGTAGCGAGATCGGTTTTGCTTTGAGAGGTCTTCCCGCTGGTCTCGGGGATCGCTCTGCCTGCTTCTCCGCCAGGCGCGGCGTTCTCCGCTACGAGTGGCGTTCTCCGGCAGGAGCGGGGTTCTGCGCCGTGAGCGGCGCTCTCCGCTAGGAGCTGCGTTCTCCGTTGGAATTGGCGTTCGCTGGCAGGAGTGGGGGGCTGCGCAGGGACCGGCGCTCTCCGCTAGGAGTGGCCTTCTCCGCTAGGAGCTGCGGATATCCCCACCTTTGGACGATATGAAAGTTGACACTCCGGGGTAAACGGGGATAAATTAGGTTGTGGGGTAGTCGTAATCTCGTCGGTTCATCTGTGTGTTGTTCGGTACAGTTTTCGCTTTGCTCGATATTTCGAACACGGTCGGAAGAAAGGTCTGGGTGGCAATTCCGTTTCATGGGTCGGAGGCGGGCTGGCTGACTCTCCGCACCCGTTGCGTGCCGCTTGGCCCTGGTCGGGGTTGTGCCGGTTCGGAATGTGAGTTGGGTGGTTGTAGGGCTGTAGTTTCTTCCGATAGGAATGCCGGTTTACTTTGGACGACGGCGGCCGGGCTGCGTTGTCGAACGATTGAGGTGAACAGGTCATGGCGAAACAGGAAACCGCGTGGGGCATCGATGTCGGCAATGCGTCGCTGAAGGCCATTCGTCTTCGTCCGACCGAAACGCCCAACATCGTGCAGGCGGACGCGTTCGATTACATCGAATACCCGATGTTGTTGACGCAACCGTCAGCGGACCCTCCCAGTTTGATCGAGACGGCGATCAAGCAGTTTCTATCCCGCAACGATGTGCGCGGGAGCAGGGTGGCGATCTCGGTTTCCGGGGCCACGGGCCTGGCTCGTTTCATCAAGCTTCCGCCCGTCGAGCTGAGCAAGTTGGTGGATGTTGTCCGATTCGAGGCCAAACAACAGATTCCCTACGACCTCGACAGCGTGGTTTGGCGCTACCAGCGGATGGACGTGGGAGATGAGGAAAGCAGCTTTGCGCTGGGTTCCACGATTGGTTTGTTCGCGCTGAAGCGGAACCAGATCGAGGCGGCCCTGGAGGCGTTCCAGAAGCTGGGGATCGAGGTGGATATCATTCAACTCAGCCCGCTGGCCCTGTTCAATTATGCCCGTTTCGACGCGATGGACGACATGCCGTCGCCGGATGACTACGACCCGGACAATCCGCCGCCATCGATTTGCATCTTGTCCATGGGAACGGACAGCTCGGACCTGGTGATCACCAACGGCTATCGTGTTTGGCAGCGGAACATCCCGCTGGGCGGGAGCCATTTCACCAAGGCCTTGAGCAAGGAATTGAAGCTGACCTTCTCGAAGGCCGAGCACCTCAAGAAGAACCCCAGCACTCATCCCGACTCGAAGGCTGTCTTTCAGGCGATGAGGCCGGTTTTCTCGGAGTTGCTGTCGGAGTTGCAGCGTTCCATCAGTTATTACAGCAGCATCGAGCGGTCGGCCGAGATCACCCGTGGTATCGCCCTGGGAAACCCGTTGAAGCTGCCCGGTCTTCGCGGTTACATCGAAAAGGGCTTGGGTTTTCCAATCGAGCGTGTCGAAGCGTTCACGCACTTGATGGGTAACGAGGTCCTCGACGCGGCGAGCTTTCGCGAGAATCTGTCGTGTTTTGGCCTGGTATATGGGCTGGCGCTGCAAGGCATCGGTCGGGCATACATGAAGATCAATATGTTGCCCGACGAAGTGGTCAAGGACCGCTTCATCCGTGCCAAGAAGCCCTGGGCGTTGGCGGCGGCTGCGACGTTGCTGCTCGGTTGCACGGTCAGTTTTGCGGCCTCGTCGCTGGCGCTCAGCGGCGTCTCGCCGGCGCGATTCGGGTCGGCGGAGCAGCGTGCCAAACAGGTCGTCGATACGGCCAAGCGGTATCAGCAAGACCTGTCCTCGGTGGAGAGCGAATTCGACCGGATCAAGGCCATCGGCGAGAACCTGACGGGCAACGTGGAAGGGCGATTGTTGTGGCTGGAACTGCTCACGGCGATCAATCAAGCCCTGCCGCAATACCGTGTGCAAGGCGACGCCGCGGCTGCCCAAGCGGCTTTGGAGGCTCAGGCCGCAGCGGAGCAGGACCCGGCGAAGCAGGCCGAGGCGCAGGCCAACGCGGTAGAATCGCGAGACGAGATC
This sequence comes from Blastopirellula marina, assembly GCA_020721965.1. Classification (GTDB taxonomy): domain Bacteria; phylum Planctomycetota; class Planctomycetia; order Pirellulales; family Thermoguttaceae; genus Thermogutta. Next base: position 12,227 of record DYLS01000013.1, read on the forward strand.
CATATCAGCAGCTTGGATGCTTACTACCTCGACGATCTGGCCATGTGGTGGCAGCGGACCGGTGGTTGGTACAAGCCGGCCGCGGGAACGGAGGGAGCGACGGAAGCGGCGGAATCGGCAAGTAGTGCCACGGCGCCGCTGGCCCCGGCCGCCGCGACGACCGCTTCACCCATGGCCGGCGCGGCGGGATCGCCCTACGGGACGGCCTCTCCCTACGGCGCGGAAGGTTACGGAGGGGGGGAGTCGCCGTACGGCATGTCGAGCGGATTAGGTTACGGGGCCGCCGCCGCGCCCCCGCCGCCACCCTCGGTACCTGGCCCAACCGGCGCAGGCTACGTGATTCGGCTGACCGGCTACCATCATCACAATAGCGACAAGGCGAAAACGAATCAGGGCGCGGAATACGTCCGGAACACGTTAATCAAGGTTCTCGAAAACGGCCCGTTTCTCATCAACGGCGAGTGGTTGTCGTCCAAGGAGCTGGGGCTTGGTTTCCCCTGTTTGATCAATCCCGGCAAGATTCGAGTGGTGCGGGTAACGGACCCCAATTTCCGGCCCTCGACGTTGGTGCCGGGGACCGGGGCGACGGGGGTGACAGGGGCGGCGGGCATCCCCACTGGCTCCTTGATTCCCGGCGGATCAGCCGGAGCAATGGGCACGGGGACCGGGACGCAAGACGCAACCATTCCTGGTGTGTTGGAATTGAGACGATTTGATTTCGTGATCGAGCTTTGTTGGCAGCCGAAGACGGAATCGGAACGGAAGAAGGAGCGGGAAGAGGCGATGCGAAAGGCGAGCGAGGAGGGCACGCAGGGTCAGCCTGCTGGTGCTGGATCCGAAGGGGCTGCGCCGGGGCCAGTGTCGGGCAGCGGGGCGGGAGCTGGCCCGGGCGGCGCCGGTGCCCCACCCGCGACAGGGACAACGGCTGCCCCCAGCGCCCCGGGAACGCCTCCCAATCCGGCGGCCATGCCGCCAGCCGCAGTACCACCTACGGCCGCGCCGCCTACAGGGGTACCACCTACGGGTGGGGTACCTCAGCCACCTCCAGGAGGGAATCCGGGCGTTCCGCCGACCGGCGCCCCTGGTGCCGTGCCACCGATGCCGTCGCCGCCGGCTGGGCAGCCTGGCGGGGGAACACCGCAGGTGCCCCCGGCCCAGGTGCCGCCTGCCGCGGTGGCGCCAGCCGATGCGGCGAACTTGCCGGATGCCCCCGTTGCCCCGGCAGGTGGGCAGAACGCTCCCCCGCCAGCGAACGGAGGGAATGGCGATCCGCCGCCGCAGTCCTGAAATCGAGCCGACAATCCTGAACCCGAACCGGTGTTCAGACATGGTATCGCGAATGGTAAACGCCCGCTCGGGGCGGAAAGGTTGGATCCTCCAATTGAGGAAATAAGTCATGGATCAACTCAAGCAGATCCTTGCCGCAGTCTATAAGCACTTGTTTTGGGTCGTGTGCAGCTTGTCTATAGTGGTTGGGCTTTCCGTTTGGTTTGTGGCCCAGGCCTCTGTCAGCAAGAGCATCGAAGCCCGAAAATCTGAGTTGGAGGGGCTTCGTTCGCAGCTCGGCCAGATTCGAGTGGGTTCGCCCAATCCGCAAGTTGTGGATGCAACGCGGGGCAAGATCGACGAGTTGCGGAACGATGTGTACCAGGCCTGGGTTGCCATGTACGCGGCCCAGAAAGAAAAGAACAAGTGGCCTCAGGCATTGGGGCCAGAGTTTTTGGCCTGGGTGGAGTCGCCCGGCCGCAAGCCCGGTGACCCGATTCCAGATCAGTTTCGGGAAATCTATCTGAACTTCATCGAGCAGCACTTTCCCACGCTGTTCGAGATCGTGGATCTACGTCGTCCGAAAGACGCCGACCTGCGAAAATTGGGTAGTCTGCGAAGCGGCACGCAAGGCATGGGCATGGGGGGCTATCCCGGCATGGCTGGCGGTGGGTACGAGGGCGAAGGCTACGGCGGCTATGCGGGGGCAGGCGCGCTGGGGACGGGCGTTGGCGCTGCCTACGGTGGGGCAGCGACGGCCCCCCAGGTCGAGATGGTCGGTACCGTCGATTGGAATCCGCAAAGCATTGCCCAATTGAAATCCCGATTCAATTGGATTCGCGTGCCTACCTCGGATGAAATCTGGAACGCGCAAGAGGACCTTTGGGTCTACGAGGCCCTGCTGCGGGTCATTCGCAAGACGAATGAAGGGGCGACCGGCCAGCACAACGCCATTGTGAAACGCATCGACGCCCTCGAGATCGGCCCGGACGCTGCACGCGGCTTTGGCGGCGCGCGACGTAGCCTTGCCGCCGGGGCAATAGGCTCGGGCGGAGCGATGGGGTCAGGGGGCGCGATGGGTTCCGGCGCGATGGGTTCCGGGTCCCCTATGGGATCGGGAGCGGGCTACCCCGGTGGATCGATGGGCGAGCCGGAGAGCGAGTACGGAGCCAGCTACGGAGCCGGCTACGGAGCCGAGCTTGGCGGGATGATGGGCGGCGGCCGGAGCCAGTACGGAAGATATGTCGATGCCAACGGAAATCCCTTGCCTCCTTCAGCGACACAACCCTTCGCGGAATTCAAAATGATGCCCGTCCGCATGCGCTTGACGGTCGATCAACGCAAGCTCGACAAATTGCTCGTCAACTGTGCCAATTCAGATATGCCCATCAAGATTGTCCGTGTGCTGATTCGACCCGGCCAAGGGACGCAAACTGGCGGAGGAATGGGCGGAATGGGTGGAATGGGCGGTGTATCCCCCTTGGGCGTGGGCGGCGGCTCGGATTACGGCAGCGAGGGGGGCGGTTATGGCACGGCGGGTGGCTACGGGGAGGAGTACGCGGGTGGATATGGCGAAAGCCCTTATGGCACGGGAGTATCTGGAGCGATCGGGGCGGGAACGACCCAAGGCAAATCCAGCGGCAACGAGGTCCCGGTAATGATTGAAGGGGTTATCTACATCTTCAATCCGCCGGACTTTAACATGCTGGGGAAGGAAGGCGGCAAGGAGCTAGTATCGGGTCAGTCCCTGGCGCCGCCAGAGACGGCACCGGCGGAGAATGCGGGTGAACAACCGGCCAATGCCCCGGCAGGAGAGGGACAGGGGCCTAACGCCACACCAGCGCAACCGGGTGGAACCGGCCCGGGCGCGGCTGCTCCGCCATCGCCCGCTCCCGGGACGCCGCCAGGCAGTGTTCCATCGGCTGCACCAGTGGGAGCACCAGCAGCCGCGCCGCCCGCGGGGCCTGCACCTGGGGTCGCACCACCTCAAGCGGGGCCGCCTGCCGCGCCCCCTACGTCACCTCCTGCGGGACCTCCTGCGACACCACCTGCCGCGACTCCGCCCGGCGCGTCGCCAGCGGCAGGATCGCCAGCGGCTGCGGCGCCTACGGCAGGTCCGGGCGCTGGACCTGCTGCACTACCGCCAGGCGCAGCTCCGCCACAGCCGGCAAATCAGCCGTAAAGCATGGGTAGAATCCATAATTTGATTGAGGAGAGGCAGCGCGGCGTCGGGGATACTTGACCGCAAGGCAACGGGATCGCCGGACGCACGGAGGGTTGAGATTTTTCAGCGGGCAAGGCGTTTCGCCGAGCTTGCATCGTGATGGTTCGGAGGGAAGGACCTCGGCTTCGGCCTGCTGCTGAGCGAGGCCGCTCCCGAGGTTGCGTGAGGTCGAAAATCATAGGCGTAGGCCGAAAAACTGGGATTCGTGCGAGGAATGAGCCATGGCCGTAACCAAAGGCAAGGGTGTTCAGGGCCTCTTGGCGGATAACTGGGAAAAGATCGTCTTGGCCGTGGTCGTTCTGCTGGCCTTGGGGCTGGTAGGCCTGTCGGTCACTCGCACCAAGGGGGTGGATCTGACTCCGGAGCAGTTGGTCACATTGGCCTCTCAAGCGGAGCAGAATTATCAGGGGACGGAGCCGACACCGACGCGGGATGTGGTGGGCTACTCGGCGATCGCCGCCCGAATCAAGGAGTCGGTTTCCTCGACGGGCTACCAACTGGTGGCGCCATTCGATCCGCCGCTGTTTGCCCAGCTCGAAAAGCGAGGTCAGCCGGAGATCTTTCGGGTCCGCGATTTGAGGGCTAGTGCGGGGCACGGGGCGGTGGCGGGTGCCGATCCTAACTCCCGGCCTACCACCGCCGGCGGCCATCCCGGAGCCGTAGGCCCGTCGGGCTATGGTCCCACGGGGCCTGTCGGCGCACCCCCCATGCCGATCAGCACGGGCGAAAGCCCCTATAGCTCGGAATACGGCAGTGAATACGCATCCGCTGGTGAATCGGCTTATGGCATGGCTGGTTATGGGGGATACTCCGGGGGCGTCACTCACGGCCGACGCTGGGTTGTCGTTACGGGCCTGATCGACTGGGAAAAGCAGGTTCAGGCCTTCCGTGACGTATTTCAGAACGCGGTTCGCGTGCCGGGCGTGGCGGGTGGGGCGTCCTCCACGATGGGCTATGGAGCCGCCATGCCCACGGGCTATCCCGGCGGCGGGTACGGAAGCGAGTACGAAAGCGAAGGTGCCGGTTATCCCGGCGGATCGGGGTATCCTGGCTATGGTACGGGCATGGCAGGATATGGCACCTCCTCCACGGCCGTCGGGGAACGGCCACAGTACGTTTATTACAACATCGAGCGGGCTGAGGTGAGCGATGACGATCAGGCCGTCGATGCCCTTAAGTGGGAGGCGATCAATGCCCGAGTCCGTTGGGCCGAGGCCGTTCGGATGCAGCGCGATCCTTTCAACTACGTCAATCCAGAGTATGTGATGTCGCCCGGCCAGGTTCCTTTGACGTGGCCCCTGGCGCAGCTTGCCGCGGGCGATACCTGGGGGCCGGAGGTCGCGCACGACCCCGATATCCCCTTCGTAGAGCGGCCACGAACCGGCATGGGCGGCATGTACGGCGGCTATGGCGGCTATGAGATGTACGGTGGCGGCATGATGGGGCCGGGCGGCCCAATGGGGTCGGGCGGTCCCATGCCCACGATGCTGCCTCAGCAGCCGACCGCTCCAGGTGCTGCCGGTCCGGGGCAACCTGGGATGGCTCCGCAGGCGCCTCAGCCCGAGGTCCCGGATGCCCCGATTGATCCAACACAGATGCGGCCCGGCGCGCCCGGTATGATGCCGGGCTATGGCGCGGCGCCGTACGGGGCCCCGGGGCCGTATGGTACGCCGGGCTACATGGGCGAGGAGGCGGCCGGAGGGTATGGCTACGGATACGGTGCCCCCAGCGGGGCCTTACCCTTGCAGACTGTGATGAAGGAGGCCCCCTTCAAATTGTTCCGCTTCGTCGACTACCAAGTCGAACCGGGCAAAAAATATCGTTACCGCGTTCGCCTGTATTTGACAAATCCAAATTACCGGCTGCCAGCGCAATACTTGCAGGATGAATCCTATGCTCGCGAAGCCTTTTTAATCACCCAATGGAGTGAGGCGAGCAATCTGGTTCGAGTTCCGGCGGATGTCAGCATCCTGGCCGGACCGGCGAAACCAGGCCGCATTCCCACCTCTGATCCCAAGGCGACGTTGGGCGTCACCGTATTTCAACCGGGGAGCGGCATCAAGAAGTTCCAGGAGTTCCCCGATCTTATCCGTGGCACGGTAGTCGATTTTACCGCGGAGGAAGCCAAGAAGTTGGCGCCTCCCAAGAAGGAAACGAAGGAAACCGCAACAGCGGCGACGCCATATCCGTCTGAGGAGATGTACGGCGAGGGCTACGAAGGGGCCATGCCTGGCGGTGGTCGGCGACGCGGCCGAACGCCCGGCGGTTCCGCAGCCGGGTCGTCGCCGGAGTCCATCGTGGGATCCGATTCCATGATGCCCCCAGGTTTTGGAGGAGAAAGTCCTTATGGGGGAATGGGTTATGGCCCGACCGGCTTGGCCGCCGACAAGCCGAAACCGGAACTGGATTTCTTTTCGCGGATGATGATTTTGGACATTTCAGGCGGCGAGACCTTGCCGACCAAAGATACCTTCCCGGCATCCGTCGTGCTCTTGGATCCGGAGGGAAACCTCATCGTGCGGGATGAGATCGCGGATGAAACCGAGTTCAAGCGTTTCTCGGAACCGCAGACGCCGTTCGGCGGGATGTACGGGACGTCGATGGGTCCCGGCGGCTACGAAAGTGAGTATAGTAGCGAGTACCAATCGTATATGTCCGAGGAGGCAGCGGGCGGCAGAACCTCCGGCAGGAATACCCGGGGGACCAGGGGAACGCGGGGGTCCCGGACATCACAGCCTCCGGGGGTATATCCAGGTGCGTCGGGCCCGCCACCGGGCTATCCTGGAACGGCCCCTGCCCGCGGCGGTCGCCGAGGCTCTTGATCCCGTGGCACGCCGCATCGGTTGGAGGGCAAGATTCGTGGTGGTTTTGCCTTGCCAGCCGAAACGGTACCGCGCGGAAGCATCGCTATCTTATCGATCAACGGTGGCCGGGTCGAAGGCGACTCGGCCACTTTACTTTGCGCCGGCGGCTTGGCAGACGCGACAGGTTGGTGTCTTGAACGCGTCTTTTTAGCTGCGCCGCTGGTTTAGCCGCTGGTTTATGATGTATCTGGACTCTTGCAAACGGTTCGCTCCCGCTCTGAGAGAGGGCGACAAACTGTAGCTCTGGGTAATTCAGAAAAACAAGGGAGGCTGTTTTCGCAGTAAACTGCCGTCGTTCTCCAATCCCGCGAGGGGAAAGCGGAGCTTATAAACCGAATTTGCAAAAGTCCAGATGTATCTGCTTTCCGGGGGACCATGCAAGAAAGATCATCTTCTCTGTCAGGCTTCTTAGGGATAGAATCAGTCGCGGCGGAGGTACAAGGTCGACGGCAAAGGCACAAGGATGCGGCGAATGCACAAGGACGGCACACGAGGCCGACAGTGGAGAGCCAGACCCGGCGACTGAAGCTCTAGGAGGGCAAAGGGGACACGGGGACGGCAATGGCGGATGCGTGGGTGACGTCCGCGAACGGGCTGGTTGGGAATGTTCGGCCTGGCGGGTGGGAGCGTTTTGTAACCCGAGGGGGCCTCTGATCCTCTATCGCGATATGTCCATGTTTGGTCCAAGGGGAAATAGACGTTATGAAAATCTCCGGATTGTTCAAATGGATGAGAAAAATCGTCCCTTTTCTTGTGGGGGTCGTCGTGCTGGTGGTCGTGATCTTGTGGTTGTCGGGCTTTCTGAACGAGACAGTCCCGCCCGGCCAAAGCGAGGTTAGCGCGGCGAAATGGGATCCTGCTTCCGAGGTTGCGGAGCCGGTGGACGTCATTCGCAAGCCGGTGATCGAGGAGGCGGTGGGGACGGTTCGGGCGGCGGATCGCACGACCATTTCCAGCAGGATCATGTCCACGATCGTGAAGATGCATGTGCGTGCGGGGAGCGAAGTCTCGCCTGGCGACGTGCTGATCGAGCTGGATCGCGCGGCGATAGAGCGGCAGTTGAGCCAGGCCCAGGCCTCGCTGGCTTCGGCCGAGGCTGCTGTGAAGCAGGCCCAGGACGATTACGATCGCGCGGTTCGTCTGCGACAACAGAATCCGGGGGCGTTGAGCGAGCAGCAATTCAACGAGTTCAAGACACGCCTGGATCAGGCCAAGGCTAACGTCGAAAAGGCCCAACAGGCCGTGGGTGAGATTCAAGTCAACTTGTCGTACTGCACGATCACCGCCACGCGGAAGGGGAAGATCGTGGATCGGCTGGCGGAGGAGGGAGACACGGTTTCGCCGGGTGTGCCTCTTCTGACCCTTTACGATCCGGCGACGCTCCGGTTGGAGGTGCCCATCATCGAAGGGCTGGCGACGCGTCTGGCGATCGGGGACCACGTGCGCGTGTACATCGATGCCTTGGACCGCGAGCTGGAAGGGACGGTGGACGAGAAGGTCCCGCAAGCGGACTCAGCCAGCCGCACGGTGTTGGTGAAGATCGCGCTTCCAGAGACGCCTGGCCTGGTGGAGGGGATGTTCGGCCGCGTGAGGCTGGAAACCGCCGTGCGAGACCATTTGTGCATCCCCGTGGCAGCCATCCGGCGGGTCGGCCAGTTGGAGTTCGTGGATGTGGTCCGCGAGGATGGGACCAAGGAACGCCGCTTGATTCAAACAGGACGGCTCGGCCGGCCGGGGCACACGGAAGTGCTCAGCGGGGTCCGCGCCGGCGAAAAGGTGGCCGTGCCGAATGGCGCCAACAGCCGGGCGTGCGACATCATCTCCCGTGCGGTTGCCCCGGAAGACAAGCCGTCGGATACCGCTGCCCCGAATGCCCAACCATAGCGGCTATCCTGTCGATCTCCAGGCGATTCAGCCGTGGGACTGGGTTGGGGAAGAGATGGATCGACAACGAAAACCTCTGGTGAGTGAGGGCGGCAGATTGCCAGGATCGGGCTGCCAGGCTTTGCGAGGCCGATGCCGCGTTCGCCTCTGGTGAACCAAGCTTCCGCAAGGAGAATACAACCGTGACGGATTCCGCGCAAAAAGTTCCGTTTCTGACGCGAATCGTGGATGTCTTCCTCCGCGGCGACTCCGCCATCATGCTGACTGTGGTGTCGCTGCTCTTGGGGCTAGGTGCTCTTTTCATTACTCCTCGGGAGGAGGAGCCGCAGATCGTAGTGCCGATTTCCGACATCTTCGTGTCCGCACCGGGGCTGTCGGCCGAACAGGTCGAGCGCCAGATCACCAGCCAGTTGGAGCGAATCGTTTATCAGATCGACGGCGTGGAGTATGTGTATTCGATGTCGCGACCGGGGCAGGCCATTTTGACCGTCCGGTTCTACGTTGGCGAGGACCGCGAAGACTCGCTTGTCAAGTTGTTCACGAAGGTTTCTGCGTACATCGACGAAACGCCGGCAGGCGTCAATGCCTGGGTCATCAAGCCCGTTGAGATCGACGACGTGCCGATCGTGACGCTGACGTTGTGGTCGGACCGGAAAGGCATCAACGATTATGAATTGCGGCGTTTGGCGGAGCAAGCCCAAGATGCGCTGAAGGCCGTCCCGAACACGAATCGGGTGACCGTGGTGGGTGGTCGGCCCCGGCGGATTCGCGTGGAAGTCGATCCCATTCGATTGGCGGCGCGGAGCACCTCGGCTCTGGCGGTGGCGCAGGCGCTGCGGGCGGGGAACATCAATCTCCCGGCGGGGAAGTTCGAGCAGCAAAACACGGAATTCACGGTGGATGCCGGTACCTTCGTCCGCGATGCCCTGGAGCTGGAGAACCTCGTGGTGAATGTGGCGGGCGGCCGTCCCGTCTATTTGAAGGACGTAGCCGACGTGATCGACGGCCCGGACGAGGCCACGTCCTACACGTGGATCGGATTCGGTCCGGCCTGCTTGGACAGCCGGCTACCCCGGGATCACGTGACCGCCGAACAGCTCCAGGCCCATCCGAGTCGGGCGTTGGCGGACATGTATCCGGCCGTCACCATCTCCGTGGCCAAGCAGAAGGGAAGTAACGCGGTTTGGGTGGCCCAGGCCGTCGAAAAGCGGATGGAAGAATTGGCCGGGACGGTGCTGCCGTCGGGCGTTTACTACCGCATCACCCGCGATTATGGCGAGACCGCCGACGAAAAGGTGAACGAATTGGTGGAAGGCTTGGCAGTGGCCGTGCTGACCGTCATCGGTTTGATCTGGCTGACGATTGGTTGGCGGGCGGCCGTGGTCATCGCCCTAGCCGTGCCAATCTGCTACAGCATCACGCTGTTCATCAACTACATGGTCGGCTATACGATCAACCGGGTGACACTGTTCGCCCTGATCTTGGCCTTGGGGCTGTTAGTGGACGACCCCATCACCGACGTGGAGAACATTGCGCGATATTTCGCGATGAAGGTATTGCCGCCGCGGGAATCGGTGCTTCATGCCGTGCAAGAGGTGCGGCCAGCTCTGGTGATGTCCACGTTGGCGATCGTGGCCAGTTTCGCCCCCATGGCCTTCATCACCGGCATGATGGGCCCGTACATGGCGCCGATGGCCCTGAATGTCCCGGTGACGCTGTTGGCGTCCTTGCTGGTTTCCTTGGTGATCACGCCCTGGATGGCGATGTATGCGTTGCGTGGTGCCGCGGTGTCGGGCCACGATGAGGCGGGCTTCGACGTCACGCAAAGTCCTCTCTACCATTTCAGCCGCGGCTTCTTCTGGCCCATTTTGCACTATCGCGCCGTGGCTTGGGGCGTGGTGCTGATCACCGCCGGGCTGTTTGTGGGTTCCTTGCTTTTGCCCGGTTGGCGCGTGGTCCCGCTGAAGATGCTGCCCTATGACAATAAGAACGAATTTCAAGTGGTGATCGACATGCCGGAAGTCGCCACCCTGGAGACGACCGACGGGGTGGCACGACGGGTTGGCGAGTACCTGGCCTCGCTCCGGGAGGTGCGGGACTACGAAATCTACACGGGGCTTTCCTCGCCGATGGATTTCAACGGCCTGGTGCGGCACTATTTTTTGCGGCAAGGGAGCAATGTCGCGGATATTCGGGTCAATCTGTTGCACAAGGATCATCGTGCCCAGCAATCGCATGAACTGATCCTGCGGATCCGCAACGATATTGCAGCAATCGCTCGCCAGACGGGGGCCAATATCAAATTGGTGGAGGTTCCGCCGGGCCCGCCTGTCATCTCGACGATTACCGCCGAGGTCTATGGCCCGCCGGACGCCTGTTACGACCGGTTGATCGAAGTGGCGAAGCAAGTCGAAGCCCGAATGCTGCGAGAGCCGGGGGTGGTGGACGTGGATACCAGCGCGGAGGCTGACCAGCCCAAGCTGATCTTTGAGACCGATCAGCCCAAGGCGGCGTTGTCGGGAGTGACGAAGCAGGACGTTGCCCAAGTGCTGCAACTGGCGCTGTCGGGCTACCCTGCGACCCAACTGCAAATCCCTTCCGAGGTCAATCCCCTGCAAGTCGTCCTCCGCTTGCGGCGATCCGAGCGGTCCTCGGAGGACGATCTGAAAGCGATGTACGTCCCCGGCCGCGGTGGGCAGATGGTGCAATTGGGCGCGATCGGCAATTTCACGTCCCTTTACCCGGACGGGAGGCCGATCTATGAAGACAAGACGATTTACCGGAAAAACTTAAGACGCGTGGTCTATGTGTTTGGCGAAGTGGCCGGTCGGCCCCCCGCGGACGCCATCATCGACATGGAGATGGATCGCGTTTCGCCGGCCGCGCTAACTCATGGTGCTTCGGCAGCGACCTCCATTCGGCCAGTAGCCTCGCGATCCTGGTTTCACCCCGGCGGCGGCGACCGCTGGGCCATACCCGACGGCTTTAAGGTGGTCTGGAACGGCGAGGGCGAATGGAAGATCACGTTGGATGTCTTTCGGGACCTGGGAATCGCATTCGGCGTGGCCCTGATCGTGATCTTCATTTTGCTGATGTTCGAGACGCAGTCCCGAGCGCTCCCCTTGATCATCATGTTGGCCATCCCGCTGACGATGATCGGCATCATGCCGGGCTTTCTGCTGCTCAACGCAATCGTCAATCGCCCGATCGCGGGGTTCCAAAACCCGGTCTTTTTCACGGCCACGGCCATGATCGGCATGATCGGCCTGGCGGGTATCGTGGTCCGGAACTCCGTGGTGCTGATCGACTTCATCCATCACGGCTTGGCCGCTGGCTTTGACCTTCGCGAGGCCATCGTGCGGAGCGTAGCCGTGCGAATGCGGCCCATTTTTTTGACCTCGGGCACGACCTTGCTGGGCAACTGGGTTATTACCCTTGACCCGATCTTCTCCGGTCTGGCCTGGGCGATCATCTTTGGGATCTTTGCATCCACGCTGTTTACGGTGGTGGTGATTCCCACGGTGTATTGGCTGCTCTATGCCCGTAGCGGCGGCGCCGTGAAAACCTCGAATTAGGCTCGCCGGACGGCCTGATCGGAAGGTTATTCCATACTACAGCGCAGAGTCCGCCGGATTGCGTGAATGGACCAGCATCCGTTGCGAATCGCCAAGCTCCATCAACCACAAGATGTGTGGAGCCTCATGCAAATGACGCGGGGCGGAGTATTGTGCGAAGGGTGTTCAGCGAGGCCGGTGAAGGGAGGCGGGAGGGCGGCCGATGGCTGTCAGAAGGCCCCCCATTGCTTCCACCGACCGTGGTAGTCGGTGCTGCTGCCCCAATGGGGAACGGAGCGGTGCACGCCGAGGTCGCCCCAGCGAAATCGCGATGTTTCCCGAAAGACCGGATTGACCGGCGGGGGAAGGACGTACCAAGGTCGAGAACTCGGCGTCTGGCCATCGAGGACGAACCGCGATACTTGGGGCGGCGGTGCTTGGCTTCGCGGTTCACTGGCATGGGACAAGCAAGCGAGAGGCGTCGCCAAGGCTCCCGTGAGGAGGCTCGCGACAAACGCGGTTTGTAACAGGATCTTCTGTCGCACGGGCCAGTTCTTTTCGGAATGAAGCCCAAACTAAGCCCACCAACAAACAGCTTGTGCCGGCGGAAAAGCGGGCCGACGCTCCGCACGGAATGGGGCGGCGTTGGCACGCCCCAACCGGGTTGCATCGCTAGCGGGCCGAAGACCCGACATGTTCACCTCGCGGCAGGCTGAACGCACGACCGTGCGCTCGTGCTACTGCGCATGATTGTTTGCTTGGCTCACCATCTTGTAGCGATGGGGCGTACCGCATTGCAAGATATGCGGAGCACATCATGCAATCAGGCGGACTTTGCGCTGTAGGACGAGGCTCGCCCTTTCCCGACGGGGTGCTCTCCCAGAACCATTTTCGCGATTTTGCCGTTTCGCCATCCTCCTCGGCCTTTATCGGCAAAATCGGCAAATGCCTTGAGTTCGCCTTATCCGGCAGAGTTAGCAGAGCTGTTGGCCCGACCTGAAAAGCGTGCCAAGGCGTGACGAATCGGGACGTGATCCGCATTTTCCCAACCTATACTTTTAAGGTAGCTACAAGAAGAATTGGGCGGGAAGTAGTGCTACAGCGATGGGTTGTTCTCAACATCTTGTGGTGATGGGAAACCACGCATTGGAACGTATACTGGGCGCATCATGCAGGCACACGGACTTTGCGCGGTGGAAGTAGAAGGCTGTGGCCTGAAGGTAGTGAGGCCGCTGGGATCTGGGGCTGGTGACGCTCGTCTGGCCTCTTGCGCATGAGTGGGAGACGCGGAAGCTGCTGGTGGGCAGGCTCGCGATCGGTTTGAGGGAGAATGCTTTGGCTGGCACCAGGGACTGCATTTGCGGATCGGATGATACCCTTGCCCGGCGATTATTCCGGCGCAGATTGACGTGGTCGGCTGCCTCGATCTGGACCTGCCTGGTAGCCGCCATCATGCTGGGGATCGCGGCGGCCGACCCGGAGATGAACGCGCCGGCCGTGATTTCCAGTCTGGGGCTGATCTGGATAGGCGTGTTCGCCTCGATCCTGTTGATCGGCCAACGCATGGCCGACGTGCCGGATCCCAACGCCGTTTCGCCGAGCGACCTGCTCGACCTCCGGTCGGGAGAGCAGACCGTGCTCTTCGCCGATGCGGCGATGGCGATGATCGACCAAAAATGCCGATTGCGGGTCGTCAATGATCGGTTATGCGAGATTCTAGGGCGATCGCCGAGTGAACTCCTGGGCAAGCAAGCGTGGGATTTCGTTTCGCCCGAAGACCATGAGCGATTTGGCGAGCAAGTGCGGTGTCGTCGTCAGGGAGTTTCGGGGATGTACGAATTTCGCTGCCTCCGACCCGACGGCGAGGTTCGCTGGCTCTTGGCCGCGGTGCACCCTGTTTATGATCGCTTTGGCAAATATGCGGGTGGCTTGGGATTGTTGAGCGACATCACGGAGAAGAAGCGAGCCGAGGCGGCGGTGCACGCACAGGTCGCGGAATTGGATGAAATGAATCGAAAATTGAAGGCGGCCCGCGCCGAGGCCGAAGCCGCCCTTGTCGTTCGCGATCAATTCTTGGCCAATGTGACGCATGAGTTGCGCACGCCCTTGACGGCCATCTTGGGTTATGCCGAAACGCTGCTTGTGGAGGGGGATATCTCGCAGGCCCCGCCGGTGCGGCTGGGTGCCATTCAAACCATCATCCGCAACGGCCAGTATCTGTTGCGGATTGTGAATGATCTTTTGGACATCGCACGGATGGAGGCCGGTCACCTGTCGTTGGAGCAACAGGCATTCTCACCGGCCCAACTGGCGGCGGACGTCCTCTCGCTGTTGCGCGTCAAGGCCGACGCCAAAGGGCTGCCGCTGTTGCTGGAGCTGCGGCCGCCGTTGCCACGATTGGTGCGTTCGGATCCGTTTCGCGTTCGGCAAATCTTGATCAACTTGCTGGGAAATGCCGTCAAATTCACAGAAACTGGATCGGTGCGGCTGATCGTCAAAGCCATCCAGGACGAAAACGCCGATTGCAGCCTTCACTTTGACGTGATCGATACCGGGGTTGGCATCCCCGCGAGTCAGGTGGATCGCGTATTCGAGCCTTTCCATCAAGTAGAGGGCGGTGCGTCGTGGCGCTATGGCGGGACGGGTTTAGGGCTGACGATCAGCCGGGCCTTGGCCCGACGCTTGGGCGGCGACATCAGCGTTGTCAGTGAGGAGGGGGTTGGCAGCAGTTTTCGCTTGGCGCTGCCCGTCGGCAAGGCCGCAGAATTGGACTGGGAATCCTCGCCGTCGGCGAACCTGGAATTGGCCGCGCCCGCGGATACAGATGCCTTTCGGGTCGGAGAGGCGCAGACGCAGATTCAGATAAAAGCCCGCGTTCTCTTGGCCGAGGACGCCCCCGACACGCGGCGGCTCCTGATCCATATTCTTCAGAAGGCGGGGGTGGAAGTCGAACCGGCGCAAGACGGGAAAGAGGCCATACAAACCGCCCTACAAGCGATGCGCGAAGGCCGCCCCTTCGATTGCATCCTCATGGACATGCAGATGCCGGGGATGGACGGGTATCAAGCGACGCAGGTGCTTCGGGAATCGGGCTACAACAGCCCCATCATTGCCTTGACGGCCAACGCCGGCCCGGGTGACCGGACGCGATGCCTGGAAGCTGGGTGCGACGGATTTGCAGCCAAACCGCTCTCTCGCGAAAAGCTGCTTCGGTTGGTGGCGAAATACGCCGCGGAGTGCCGTCCCGTTCCCGCCGTGTCGAACTCGTGACGGCATCGCCCGACGCGACATCTTCGCAATCGCCTTCGCAATCGCGACGGACTTGCCCGGTACTTCAGGGCGAGATCGTTTGCCCGGCCCAACATCTTGTGCTGATGAGACGTAACGCCTCACGTTCGATACTGCCCACACCCTGCAATCTGGCGGACGTTGCGCTCTAGTATTAGCCTGCTTCCTGCATGCCTGAGCGGCACCGCGCGGCTCCCGCGGCCCCGTGACTAGTCCTACAGCGCAAAGTCCGCGTGCCTGCATGACGCGCCCACCATACGTTGCAATGCGTTGTTTCCCAGCACCACAAGATGTTGAGAACAACCCAGCGCTGTAGCACTAGCTGCCCGCTTTTGCTTGAAATCCCCTCCCGTCCCCTCTAACATCAATCTGGCGGGGGAAGATTTTCCAGCTCTTGGAAGGCGGATTCGTGATCACCGTTTGGGAAAAACGCATGGCGATTATTCCGCGGCGGGCAGGCCTACCGTTGGCGATAGCGTGGTGCACGCTGGCAATATCTGTCGGGCTGCTCTTTGGCGGGGCAAGCCCGAAAGGTTATGCGGGCGAAAAGGACGGCGTGTTCGGGCTGGCTCGGGCCTTCGACAAAGGCGAATTGCGGTATGTTGAGGGCGTGCCGCTGATGATTCTGAGGGGGTCACCTGAGGATCGAGGGCGGCAAGAGGCCGTCTTCTCGCTGAATGATGCTAAGACCATGCTCGACGCCCCGCGCAAGCTTTTGGAATTGATGGGGTATCCCGGCGGTTGGAACGGCTTTTTGGAAAAGAGTCGGCCGTACTTGGAGAGGATGCCGCGAGATCATCGCCGCGAGATCGACGGCATGGTGGCCGCGGCGGACGGACGTGCCACCTTCGAGGACATCGCCGTCGCGAACGTGATTCCCGATTTGTATCGCTCCTTCGCTTGTTCTTCTCTCGTTGTCTTGCCGGAGAAGAGTGACGACGGCAAGATGCGTTTTGGTCGCAACCTGGATTTCTTTTCGGTAGGTGTGCTGGACCGGCTGAGTATAGTCAAGGTCTATGTGCCCGACGACGGCCGGTTGCGATTCGCCTCGATCGGCTTTCCGGGCCTGGTGGGGTGCCTGAGTGGGATGAATGAGGCGGGCTTGGCGTTGGCGGTGCACGAGGTGCATTTGGCATCGGATGGATCGCCGTTCGTGGCACGCGAAGCCATGCCGTACACCATGATGCTGCGGGAGGTCCTGGAGAACTGTCGCAGCGTGGATGAGGCGGTGGAATGGATGCGGGCGGCCCAACGAAGTACCCGGCTGAATATCGTCTTGGCCGATGCGCAAAAGGCAGTGGTCGTGGAGTTTACGCCGACCCATCTGGCCGTGCGCGGCCCGGAGGACGGTATCTTGGCCTGCACCAATCATTTCCGCACGCCGGAGCTGCGCAGCATCATGTGGTGTTCCCGCTACCCGCGGCTACGCAAGGCCGCCGATGCGGTGCCGGTTTCTCGGGATAAGGTGATGGACAAGCTGAACGAAGTCAATATGCGGTTCTTGACGGTGCAATCGATGATCTTCGAGCCTCAGGATTTGCAACTCTATTTGGCGATGGGAAGCCCGCCCGTCACACGCGGGCCGTACAGGCCAGTGGATCTGTCGGGCTGGCTGGCAAGCTCCGAAGATGAGGGGCGAGCGACCATACCGGCCCGCGCCGCCGCAGCTCGCTGAGCGGCATCGCTGGAGCGGCGGTTTTTGCGGGGTGTGGGTGGTTGGGCCAGGAAGGCAGGTCGCAAGGGCGGGAAAATCCACTTCTGGGGGAGATCGCCCATGGATTGGTCCGATGCCGAAAACTGCATCTCGCAGGGCATCGCGGCGCTGGAGGAAAACAGGCCGATTCAGGCCCTGAGTTTGGCCGAGCAGGTCTTGACGGGTTATCCGGACCTGTTGATAGGTAGATTGCTACGGGCGGACGCCTTGCTGAGATTGGATCGCGGCAAGGAGGCCCTCGAAGAGGCCGAGTTCGCCGCCAAATTGGCGACGGACGACCTGCACACGCAAATACTGCTGGCCCGGTCCGCCGAAGCGGCAGGGAGATTGGGTCGGGCACAGCAAGCCTGGGAGACTGCCATTCGCCTCAGCCACGAAAAGCCGGAGATTCTCCGCGAATATGCCCGATTCATGACCCTCCATCGCGGCCCCAAACTGGCCTTGGAGGCTGCTCGCCATGCCGTCACGCTCCTCCCGCAGGATGCCACGGCGTGGACCATCCTGGGCCAGGCACAACTACGCGTGAAGCAATGGGCGGAGGCGGAACGCTCCCTCCAGCAGGCCTTGAGGATCGATCCCAATCATGCCCAGGCGCAGGCGGCGATGGCGGTCTTCCTGCATCTCCGCGGACGAGAGGACTCGGCCCTGGCGTTGACTCGTCTCCTGGAAGGGCATAAAGAAGTGGAAAACGTCGTCGAGGCCATTCGCCGCGATGCCAAAAACAGGGAGCTGAACCGCATCCTCGTGGAGCGAGGGATCGACCAGGCCAGTGCGGCAAAGGGGCCGGTGATCTCCCGCGATGCCATTGTGCTCCTCATTCTGATCTTTTGCAGTTGCTTGATCGTGCCTTGGGTGCTGTTGGCCATTTGGGGGATCGAACCAGACCAGACGTTGCTTCTGTTTTTGATTGTGATGGCGGCCATCTTTGCGCTGATCTTTTGCCGCCAGTGGTTTTTTCGGAGGTAGGCGGCCGGTTCCTCGCACGCCTGACGGCATCGCCATCTTCAATCGCAGCCCGCCCGGGACCGTCCCGGATTCCTTAAGGCTCCTCCTCGCACGCCTGCGGGGATCGCTATCTTCAAACGCGGAGATCGATCACCCTCGGTAGCGGCCGATCTGGTGGTTGAATCGGCGAGCTACCCTTGGCATGATGATGTGGGTCAGTCCGGGCGCGTTCCCGTCGAACTTGGCTCGGTCTGAACCTGCCGGGGATCAGGTCCTCCGTCGATAACCCGTAGGTTCCTAATGTTGGCCTGTTGCTGGGTGAAGGTGCAACGAGAACGAAAGGATGGCTCATGAGAAGGCTTGCTGCGGTTGTTTGGCCTGGGGCTTGGTTTGTGATGTTAGTTGTGGTAGCTGCGGTGGGCTGGGGCGTTTGGGACGTTACCGCCTCTGGACAAAGCCCGGATGTCATCCATCAGCCCTACTTGCTGGATACGGGGCTGATCTCCCGGTCGATTTCGTTCGAGAACCCGACCGGTGCGCCGGGCATGGGGGGGCAGTCCGCCAGCGGGTTGGGCGTTGGACGCAAGGGTTTGCCTGCCCGAAATATCAAGCCCGGGGAAACGTTTCAGCTCTGCGATATCGAAGGGCCGGGGACCATCCGCCACATTTGGTTGACTACGGATCGCTCGCCCGAGAATCTCCGCAGTCTGGTCATCCGCGCGTACTGGGAGGGGCAGGATCACCCCAGCATCGAATGCCCCCTGGGCGATTTCTTCGGGTTTGCCCACGGCAAGGTCATGCCCTACTTCTCGGCGGTGCATTCCGTGGGGCCAACAGGCGGGATGAACATTTGGCTCCCCATGCCGTTTACCAAGCGGGCACGCATCACCCTGACCAATGAAACTCAAGGCGAACGTTCTCCCCCGATTTTTTATCAGATCGACTATACCTTGGGCGACAAGCACCCGGAGGATGTGGGCCGATTGCATGTCGTCTTTCGGCGAGAAAACCCGACCACCATGAAACAGGACTTCGAGCTTCTGCCCAAACGGACCCAAACAGGGCGCTACGTGGGGGCCGTCATCGGGATCCGCAATCTGCATCCCGGCCGATGGTGGGGCGAAGGCGAGATCAAAGTCTATATGGATGGCGATACGGAGTTCCCGACGATCTGCGGTACGGGCAGCGAGGACTACGTCGGTTTGGCATGGGGGATACAACAGGTGCCGTTTTCCTATCAGGGCTGCTCGCTCGATCAGAAGGATTTTGTCTCCATGTACCGCTGGCATCTCCCGGACCCCATCGCCTGGCAGGAAGAGTGCCGGATTACGATCCAGCAAATCGCGTGGGATAATGGCTTACAAGAGACGCAGGACGATTGGTGCTGCGCAACGTTTTGGTACGAGGCGTCGCCCAGCGAGCCGCTTCCGCCTTTCCCCAGTTTGGAGGAGCGGATCCGTGACATTTGGGCGGATTGAGGTCTTTTGTGGGCTGAGCTTGGGTAGCACGATCGGCACCGCGAGGGCCTTCGCGTTGGGGCCTTCGAGTTTTGAATTGGCGGGCACGTGGGGAATCGGGGACCCCACGTGCCTTTTTTGCATGGACCGCTGCGGTGGAGGTTTTCCGTGCGTCGGTGGCAAGATCGGCGCTGCCCGAGCGAATATAGGAACAAGCGAGCCTGAAGTCCGGGTTCGCGATCCGCACTCGGCCTGCGGCACGTTGACATCGGCCGGGGAGGACGATCATGACGCTTATCTTCGCGATTAGCGCCGCAATCGGCGGCACCGTGCTTATTTGCCAGCTGATTCTCACGCTCATCGGACTGGGAGGCGACTTCGATGGCGCCGACGGTGCCGATATGGGAGGAGATGCCGGCGGGGATATTCATGCCGATTTTTCCGTGGATGATGGCGGCGTAGACCTACATGCTGGCTCGCCGGGGGATGTGGATGCTGATGTCGCGGACGCTGCGTCCTCCGCCGACCTCTCGGAGATGGCACACTCCGGCCACGGTGCGGGACTGGCGGATCACGGTGGCGGCGGACATTCCTCCACTACCGGCGTGTTCAAGGTCGTCTCGTTTCGGACCCTGGTCGCGGCTTTGACGTTCTTCGGATTGTCCGGCCTGGCGGCACAGGCGGCCGAATATCACCCGGTGCATGCCATCCTCATCGCCGCCGCTTGCGGATTGGGCGCGATGTATGGTGTGTATTGGCTGATGAGGGCGATTTCTTCTCTCCGGAGCGAGGGGACGGTGCATATCGGACAGACCGTCGGACGGCAAGCTATGGTTTACTTGAAGATTCCGGCCCGGCAGTCCGGTTGCGGAAAGATTCACGTCAATGTCCAGAATCGGACTATGGAGTATTTGGCGATGACGGCGGAAGAGGCCTTGGCGAGCGGCACCATCGTGGTGATTCTGAAGGTTCTTGGCCCCGAGACCGTCCTTGTGGCACCGCTGGCGGCCCAGGTTCAGGAGGCAAGCCATGTTGCGTGATCCCGTGTTTGCTCAGGCGGAGACGCTCCTCGGCAGTTCCACATTTTGGATCTTGCTGATGGTGGTGTTCGTCGTGATCTTCCTTTTCCTGGGCATGGTGGCCTTGTTGAAGCAATTCAAGCGGTGCCCAAGCAATCGCGTCCTGGTGATCTACGGAAAATCGGGCCGGGGCCAGGCCGCGACCTGCGTGCACGGCGGCGCGCGATTCGTCATCCCGCTCCTCCAAGATTATGCCTGGTTGAGCCTTGAGCCGATGCAGATCGAAATCCCCCTTCGCGGGGCACTTTCGATGGAGAATATCCGCGTCAACGTGCCCAGCGTGTTCACTGTGGCGATTGGAACGACGCCGGAGTTGATGCAGAACGCCGCCATTCGTCTTTTGGGGCTGAGCAGTCAGGAGATCAAGAAGCAGGCGGAGGATATCATCTTCGGCCAATTGCGCCAGGTCATCGCCTCGATGAACATCGAGGAGATCAACCGAGACCGCGAAGCCTTCTTGACGAATATCCAGAACTCGCTGGAACCCGAGCTGAAGAAGATCGGCCTGGTGCTGATCAACGTCAACATCACGGATATCACCGACGAGTCGGGCTACATCGAGGCGATTGGACAGAAGGCGGCCTCGCAGGCGATTCAAAAGGCCCGCGGTGACGTCGCCGAAAACGAGAAGATGGGCGAGATTCGCGTCGCGGAAGCGGATCGCGAGAAGACCATCAGCGTGGCCGAGGCGATGAAATTCCGAGAGATCGGAACGCGCCAGGCGGAACGCGATCGTGCCGTCCGCGTGGCTGAGTTGGAAAAAGAGCAACGGGTAGGGGAGCAGACCGCGGCCTTCGAGAAGGACTCGCTGGTCAAGGAGGCGGAGCAGCAAATGCGCGTCCGCCTGGCGGATGCCGAGGCCAAGGCCATCGAAGGCGAGAACCTGGCCAAGGCCACCATCGCGGCGTCGCAAGCGAGCCTCGAGGTGAAACAGGCCGAGGCCTATCAGCTTGGCGAAACCCGCAAACGGGAGGCGGAGGCGGCGGTGTTGGAGGCGCAGCATCGGGCATTGGCACGTGCCGCGTTGGCGGAGGCCGAGCGCGTCGAGGCCAAGCGGCGTGCGGACGTGGAGGCCCCCGCCAAAGCCGAGAAGGCACGCATCATCGTGGAAGCCGAGGCGGAGGCCGAAAAACGCCGCATCGAGGCGGAAGGCGAAGCCAAGGCCGTCTTCTCCCGCTTGGAGGCCGAGGCCCGCGGTCAGTACGAAATCCTGGCCAAGAAGGCCGAGGGTTTGCGGCAAATCATCGAGGCCTGCGGCGGCGCCGACAAGGCCTTCCAAATGCTGCTGTTGGAACACTTCGACGACTTGGTCAGTGCCTCGGCTCAAGCCATCTCGAACATCAAGTTCGATAAGATTGTGGTCTGGGACGGTGCTCAGGGGGGAGATGGGACCTCGGCCACGACGCGCTGGGTTCACGATTTGGCTCGTGTCTTGCCGCCCATGATGCAGGTCATGAAGGACGTGGCTGGCGTGGAAATACCGGATACCCTGGCGGCTGTGGGCGAGGCCGCGGCCAAGACGGTCAAAACCCCCCCTGCGACCCCGTCACCCAAGGCCGCAGATTAGGTCCTGCCCTCGTTTGGCCCACGCTCGTGCGTTGCTCCGCCGACCTCCGACGATTCAGGGGTCGGTTTTTTAGCACGGCAGCGTAGCGGCGTTTTCTGGACGCAACATCTTGTGGTGATGGGACATTTTGTGGTGCCCCACCGCCATGGCACACCACTCTATGTTGCGACGAGAACTCGATGTCAAGCCTTCAAACTGTGCCTCAATAGGCTTGTGCAACGAGAGTAGGCCACGGGGAGACATTTCGCCGCGCAAGATATGCTGGGCAGATCATGCAATCAAACGGACTTTGCGCCATCGTATTTGCGATCTAGCATTAGGTGGTAACCGTTCACGGGCGAAGTCAGGCGGAAAACACGCTGTTTTCGTGAGCCTCTTGGCAAGAACGATCAGCTCATAGCCGCCGACTGCTCAGGGGAACCGCAAAATGGCGTAGTGGCACGGCGTGACACCCCGAACGTTCTGTGAACCGTTACTTTGCGTGCGCGTCCTTCAGGGGGCCTGACGCCGCCCACCCTTGGCCGGGATGCAAACCAGCGGACCGCGACCGTTGGTGCCGGAACTCGTCCGGAGGGGTTGGAAGGTTGCGCAGCCGGACGCGGGGTATCCGAAACCGCCTTTCCGTTTGTGCCCCCCAGGCGCGCATTCCTTGCGATGTCCGCGGAAGATGATAAACTGAATAAACTTGCGTCTGGCGTGCTGAGGGGAATCACGCCGCGTGAGGAAGTTCGCCGCACTCTTCCGGTTCTTCGCCCTTCCCTGCGTTGTGAGTCTCACGCCGAGCGTGCTCCGCTTACGGGGACCGGGACGGCGCATCGGTTCGATCGTGTTGCGTTGCGGCAAGCTGGGTTCTGTGTGTGATGAATTTGCATCCTGATATGAGCGATCCTTACTTTCAAAGGCTGTTTGCCCAGCGCATCGGTGGCGCCGACTACGGCAAGGGAACGGACATTTACAAGTTCGAAAAGATCAAGCGGGCCAAGCGCAAGGTTCTGGCCGAGCATCCCGAACGCCCCTTGATCGACTTCGGCATCGGCGAAAACGACGAACCGGCTGACGAATCGGTCCGCCGCGTGATGGCCGAAGAGATTCACAAGCCAGAAAACCGCGGCTATGCGGATAACGGCATCCTGGCCTTTCGGGAGGCCGTGGCCCGCTTCATGAAACGGGAGTTCGGCGTGGAGCTGGATCCGCGTACAGAGATCAATCACTGTATCGGGTCCAAAACGGCCTTGGCGATGCTCCCCGCGGCATTCATCGACCCAGGCGATGTCACGCTGATGACCGTTCCCGGCTATCCCGTCGCCGGGACGCACACGCGGTATTACGGAGGGCAGGTTCACCAGTTGCCGCTGCTGCCGGAGAACGATTTCTTTCCGGATTTGGATTCGATTCCCGGCGATGTGCTACGCCGCGCCAAGATGCTGGTGATCAACTATCCGAACAGTCCGACGGGCAAGACGGCGACCGTGGATTTTTTCCGCCGCGTGATCAATTTTGCCCGGCGGAACGAACTGGTGGTGGTCCAGGACGCCACCCACGGAATGCTCACGTACGAGGCGCCGCCCTTGAGCTTTCTTCAGGTGCCCGGTGCGCGGGAGGTAGGCGTCGAGGTGCATTCGCTGTCCAAGGGCTGGCACATGATTGGCTGGCGATTGGGTTGGGTTTGCGGCCACCCCAAGATCGTCCAAGCCTTCGCCGACATCAAGGATAACAGCGATTCGGGGCAATTCATCGCCATCCAAAAGGCAGGGATCGCCGCGCTCGACAATCCCGAAATCCCCCGCCGCGTCCGTGCCAAATACCATCGGCGATTGGGTAAGCTGGTGGCCGTGCTCCAAAGGTGTGGGTTTCGCTGTGCGATGCCGGGCGGAACGTATTTCCTTTACACTCCGGCGCCTTCGGAACTGGCTGGCCGGCGCTTCGCGACGGCGGAAGAAGTTTCTCAATACTTGATCTCGGAGCATTCCATCGTTACGGTACCATGGGACGATGCGGGAGCCTATTTGAGGTTTTCCGTGACCTACCTCGCCGAGACGGAGGCCGATGAAGATACGCTGATGGTCCAGACCGAGCAGCGTCTGCTGGCCCTACATCCGCGATTCGACTGACCGCCCGGCTCGCACAGCGTCGGGTGGCGAGAGGAGAGGCACGCACCATGAGCGAAGAAGTGCGCTATTTCGTATTCGACGTGGAGAGCGTGGCCGACCCCAAGCTGGTGGCAAAGCTGCGCTATCCCGGCGAGGATATTTCCCCGGATCAGGCGGTCGCGCGCTACCGTGGCGAGCTTTTGGAGAAGTACGAGAGCGACTTCATCCCCTATACCTTCCAGGTGCCGGTATCGGTCGCCATTGCCAAGGTAGCGGCCGACTTCCGCCTGCTCGACCTGGTGGTCTTGGATGAACCGCAGTTTCGCC
This sequence comes from Blastopirellula marina, assembly GCA_020721965.1. GTDB lineage: Bacteria > Planctomycetota > Planctomycetia > Pirellulales > Thermoguttaceae > Thermogutta. Next base: position 36,486 of record DYLS01000013.1, read on the forward strand.
CGCACGTGATTACGGAGCATTTCTGGCGGGGTTGGGAAAAGTATGGTCAGCCGACGCTCGTGACGTTCAATGGCCGAGCCTTCGATATCCCGCTCCTCGAACTCGCGGCGTTCCGATTCGGCGTGAGCGTGCCGGGGTGGTTCCGCAACAGTGCTGCCCGCGGCGGTGGGCAGCCGCGCAACCGCTACAATACCCAATCGCATCTCGATTTGTGCGAACTGCTGACCAATTTCGGGTCCAGCCGCTTCGTGGGTGGGCTGAACCTGGCAGCCAATTTGCTCGGCAAGCCCGGCAAAATGGAGGTGGCCGGCTACATGGTTCAGGACCTGTTCAATGCCGGGCAGCTCGAACAAATCAACTCCTATTGCCGCTGCGATGTTCTCGACACGTACTTCGTCTTCCTGCGTTCCCGCGTGCTGGTAGGTGAGCTGGCCTTGGAGGATGAAAAAAAGCTCGTGGCTCGAACGCGGGATTGGATTGAAGAGCGATCGCAGCGGGATTCCGCATGCCGCTTGTATCTCGAACATTGGGGAGACTGGCCGAATCCCTGGGAGTCTTAGGGGCGAGTCCGATCCCGGATAGCCAGGCGTGCCGGTCCGCATCGTGAGCCGATTCCAGCCCCTCAGCGTGGGGTTGTTTGCTTGGTCTAACCATTCGTGGTGATGGGACAGAGCGCCTCGCGATCCAAGCTGTGCAAATCGTGCAATCAGTCGCCCTTTGCGTTGTCGTGCTAGCTGGCCTTGCGGGAGTCAGTTGCGGCCCTTCCGCGCGATCCACGTCCAGTGGCGATCGCTGGTGGCTGTCACCGAACCGCTGCCCGATCCGAGGGAGGCGACGATCTCGCGGACCTCGTCCACGGTCAAGGCCGCCCGCAGGGAATCGCCAAACATCTTTTCTTGCCGGGGGGTGCCGCCTGCGGCGTATTGCTCCACCAAAAGCCGCAACGTGGATTCGTCCGCCGGGCGAAACAGATCGCGAAAGAAGATCAGGCCGTCTGGGCGAGCCACACGCCAGGCCTCGCGAAAGACGGATGCTGGCTCCGGCAGATGATGGACGATGCTGTTCGAGATGACCTGCGGAAAACAATCGGCCGCGAATGGCAGCCGCTTCGCGTCGCAGCGGAAGAGTTGGATGCTATGAGCCAAGCCGCCTCGCTGAGCGTTGCGCCTTGCCAGGCGGAGCATGGCGGCCGCGTAGTCCGCGGCGATGATCCGAATACCCGGCAGACGTTCGCACAAGACAACGGGGATAATCGCCGTTCCCGTGCCGAGATCGAGAGCCAAACTCGGCCTGCCGCCCGCCTCCGCGAAGTCCTGCGCGAAGCGCGCATTCACTGCGCCATGATCCATGGCGTCGTATTCCTCCGCGTCCAAGGCGCTGTCCATGACCTCGGGTTCCAGGACGCGTTGCAGCATGCTCGGGTCCTCGCGCAGGCTCACGGCTTTGCGGCGAGCAGGGGGTGGGGCATCTTCCTCGCGTGATCCTCTTGCCCGATTCTCAGGGCGGTTCGGATGGCGTTCCGGAAGCAGGGAGCGAGTCGTGGGACGTGCGGAAAGACTGGGGGCGCAAAAAAAGCCGAGCCGCAACCTCCCATCGCCGCGACGCATCCTTGCGTCACCGGCCACCTTGGGCTTGAGGAGCATACGGCCCGGCCCGTCCGTCGCGTCATCATGACTCGCCGCTGATCGACGCGCATTGCCGAGAATGACAATGCTTTCCTTTTTGATTGTGGCGACGATTCGCGAATTCCACAAGCCCGCTCATGCGTCACGCCACGACCGTTTTCGTTTGCAGCAGTTGGCCTCTTAGCTGTTGATGCAGCTTGATTGGAAAATCATTGGGAAAACATGGCTTTGCGGACTTCATCCAAGTCCACGCCGAGGACCTCTTGCGCCACGGCCTTGAGCACGGCGTAATCGCCTTGCACGTGAACCGTGCGATGGCGGTGTTCCAGGCGGCCACCGGTGGGGAGCGCGGCGGCCAGCGAGAGCGACTCGATCTCGTAGAACGGCCCCAAGCCTGGTTTGTCGGGACCGGCCGGCCCGTCGTTGTAGCTGTTGGCCACGTCTCCGATATACGGCTCTTTCTGCGGCAGCTCCCACATATTGTTCATGTAGGGATGATCGGTAGGTTGCTCGGGCATAGAGAACTGCACCAAAGTCAGGACGCCGTTCACGAAATCGATGGAGCCGGCCACGTTCTTGGCACGCTTTTGCGACGTGCCGATTTTGGAGCGGTAGTTTCCGTCGCCCAGGAAAAGGATTGCCGTGGGAAGGATTTTCAATCGTTCGGGCGGGATTTCGCCGAAATAGTCGGACTTGACGATCGGCCCCAATTCGCTCTCCTCTCCTGGTCGGTAAGGGACGATGACCACGGTTTGCGGACCGGCGTTGAACATGCCGAGAATCCAGATGGACATCAAGCCGCCTTCGCGCGTCCAGGTTGTCCCGACGTTGATCACGCGGTTGATCGTTTCATAGCTCACCAGCTTCACAGACGGTTGCCGCAACTGTTCCGCCGCCTTGGCGCCGAATAGCTCCGACAAGTTTTCTTGGCTCAATAGGCGGATATCACGAATCACGTCCAATTCGAATTGCGTGCCAGAGGCATTGGTCAGCTTCATCCGTTGCGCCATGCGATAGAAGGGGTCGTTGGCACCGGAAATGACGCGCCAGGCGCCTTCGTTGAGGGCGGGCGGCGTAAACCAGTTGTCCAAGTTTTGCGCGGCTCCCTTGGCGAACCAGAGGCTGAATTGGCCGCCCTCGGGCGACAACCAAAAACGGTCTTCGCCGCCATAGTTGTTGAAGTGCGGATTGGGTTGACCCGCGTCGATGAATCCCGAGTTGATGAATCCGAAGCTAAGCCCTTCCGGGCCGCCGCAGGTCGAAGTCATCACGCGCCCTTGCCACTCCGGGCAGATCAGGACCCGGGCGCCATGCTCATCCGTCAATTCCAGGACCTTGGTATGTTGGACCAGATAGTCCCTCGCCTCGGCGTAGCTCATGGCTCCCCCTTTCGTCGCGTCTTCGGCGAGCAATCTCGTTGAGATCGCCCCGCAGAAGGCATTCGCCAGTCCAAGGAAAACTGCGATTCGAAATCCGGTGTTCATCGCTTTTCTCCAATCTCTGGATGCAACCACGTGGCAATGAATACGTAAGCAAACTCACGCGCCACACGAAGATGGCACCATCGCTGCGGCTGCCCGCATGGTATCATGCCTATGACGGCCCAGATCGTATCATGGCTATGGCTTCCCACGGGCAGATGCGTAAAAGATAACCTGTGTCACGTGGTTTCGGCAAGCGGATACACAGGCGGCATCCCAAACAGCGTTCCACCATCACGCGGCACACGCAACGCGAAAAGCCGGCGCGTTCGCAGGGGTAACGCTCGATACAATTTGCGGGGCAAACCGCAGCGCACGCTTCGCAACCCGTGCAAAAATCGGGATCGATACGAGCGACGAGCCGAGACGACCACGGCCGAGTTGTCGGCGAAACCGGAGCGGCATCCGCATCCGCGGGCAATGGAGGCATCATGCGATTCGTTCCGATGGTAGATCAGGTGCGCCATTCGATGTGCGACCGGTCGCGGCACCCGCCAGTCGACCCTTGGTCCACGAGGCTCCACCCGGCGACACACGGAGGCGAGTTCCCTGCACGTCGTGGTAGGTCGCCCTACCCCGACGGGGTTCGCCGCCGATTCCTGGCAACGCGCATCACTCCCCTTGTTCGAATTGTAGCACCATCCCGCCGGGCCGTTAATCCTATAGGGCATCGTTCGCCCGATTGCGTGATGTGCCCAGCATGGATCGCGAGGCGTCATGTCTCATCACCGCAAGGTGTTGGGCCAACGAAGCAACCCTGCGCTGTGCTACTGGGCATTGCCGCGGAGCGCGGTGCGAGGATTCCCAGACGGGAAGGGACGGTCATTTCGACGAGCGCCAGCAGTGTCATTTGGACGAGCGTAAGTAGTGTCATTTCGACCATTGCCAGCGAGGAGAAATCTTCACCCCTGTCGAGAAGATGTCTCGCTTCGCAAGATTTCTCGCTTCGCTCGAAATGACAAGGGGGCGGGCTGTTTGCAGTGGCGTGAACCCCTGTGAAGGACTACGCCTTGCTTTTTGAGAAGCAATGCCGTTTTTTGAGAAGCAGTCCCGTTTTTTCAGAAGTAATGCCGTCGCGAGCGATTGCCGTATCGACCGCGGTGTGGCATGATACGGGTTCGACGGGGATTGCGGCGGGCTGCTTGACAGCGTTGCCGCACGCTTCCAGCTCAACCTCGCCTGCTGGGGCTCTGGCGCATCGCCGTTTGCGCGGCCCGGCATCTGGTTGTGGTGGGGCATGGCGCGGCTGATTGTCGTGGGGCATAACGCGGTTTGTTATGGTGGAGCGTAAGCCCGCGTAACGTGCTTTTTGTGGGAACGCGTAGCGCCGCGTACATTATCGGTTCGCACGTCGTGGAATCGCGCGGACTTTGCAATATGGAATGACGCGGACTTTGCAATGTAGTACAGAACCGCCCTCGCCGAGTCCCGCCACAGCTTCGAACGGCACGCGGGAAGCGAGGGAGGTGATCTGCCGTTTTGCGAACCGGGGAGGTAACGACTGATGATGCCACGCCACCGCTCTTGGAAAGGCAGGTTAGGGCAGCTACTCGCCCTCATGCTCGCATGGGTGGCCCTCTCACGCGGTGCCTGGGCGGAATCCCCAGGAGCAGAGATTCACACGCTTCTTTCGGCGGATGTCGGGGCTGCCGGTCAGATGCAGGCCGCCGCGGCTTATGACCGCCTCATTGCGATGGGTCTGCCCGTGGTCGTGCCGTTGCTGCAAAGTGCGAAGGATGCCAACCCCATTGCGCTCCATTGGCTCCTCTGCGCGGCGGACCGTATTCTGGCGGATGCGCGGCACGACGACGCGGTACTGCTACGCGACGGACTCGAGGCCTTTGTGCGGGATCGCACGCAGCGCGACAAGGCTCGATTCCTGGCCTGGGATTGGCTGAGACGCATTGATAGCGATGCGGCGCAGTCCCTGCTCTCCGGGATGCTCGATGATCCGGCCGGTCCCTTGCGTCGCGAAGCCGTCGCCAGGCGATTGGCGGAACTGCCGGATGCCGCGGCCATTCAGGCGGCAGCGAAGGATGACCCGAGACGGCAACAGTGGCGGGATGCGCTGGTGGCTCTGTTTCGTGCAGCTAGGGACCGCGATCAAGTGCAAGGCATTGCGCAACGCTTGAGGGCCTTGGGCGAGGCACCGGACCTGATCGAGCACTACGGCTATGTTCGGCAGTGGCACATCGTGGGACCATTCGACAATGCCGGCGACTTGGGGTTCGACCGCACCTTCCCGCCCGGGGAGAAGCCCGCTGCGCCGGTCCTGTCGGCATCTTTCGCGGGCAAGCACGGCGACGTGGGCTGGCGGCCCTATGTCTCCGAGAGTGCCGTTGGTCTGATCGACTTGAACGCGGCCTTGGGTGAGGGAAAAGGGGTGACCGCCTACGCTGCGGCCTGGGTACGCAGCGATGCCGACCAGCAGGCCCAAATCCGCGTTTCGACCCCCAACGCTTTCAAGGTCTGGCTGAACGGTGAGCTTGCGGCCACGTATCACGTGTACCATTCGGGCTTTGAGCCGGACCAATATACCGTGCCTTGCCGTTTGCAGCAGGGAGAAAACGTGATTTTCATCAAAGTGTGCCAAAATCAACAGACGCAGGATTGGGCCAGATATTGGGCCTTTTATCTGCGGGTGTGCGATGCTTTGGGCGGTGGCGTGATCCATCAGGAACCGCTTCCCGGCACGAAAACAGAGTGACGTTTAGGCAGATTCGAAGGGGGACGCGATGAATCGGTCGATTTGCGTTGGGGGAAACGCCCTGGGCATCGGTGTGGGCATCGGTCTGGTGCTCGCTGGAGTGCTTTGGGCCGCGTGCTTGGGGCGGGCAATGGCCGGCGATTGGCGGCATTTTCGCGGCACGGATCAAACGGCCGTCCTCCATCCGGATGAGACCGTCCCGCCCGTACGCTCGCTCGATCAGCTTGCATGGAAAGTGGAATTGCCGGGCCGTGGGCCGTCATCTCCTATCGCCGTGGCCGACCATGTCTTGGTGACCGCTGCCATGGAACCCAGTCAAGACGAATTGCGGCTCTTATGCTTGAGCGCGGCATCGGGCGAGATGCGATGGCAAACGCGGTTCTGGGCGACGGGTTCCACGGTTTGCAGTGCCTTCGGTGGCGTGGCCGCTTCCACCCCGTCGTCCGATGGCCGCCTCATCGTGGTTCAATACTCGTCGAACGATCTGGCTTGCTTCGACTTGGACGGACGACCGCGATGGTTCCGCGGTCTGGGGTTGGAGAGGCCGCTCTTGCGGAACGATGTGGGCATGGCCTCGTCGCCGCGGATCGTGGGAGATGTGGTTATCGTGCAGAGCGAAAGCCTGCTCGATGCCGTGGTACTGGGCTTGAGCTTGCAGGACGGTCGGACCTTGTGGCAGATCGATCGGCCGAAAGAGGCGATGTGGTCCTCGCCGGTGGTCATCCCTGCCGGGGAGGATACGAGATCTGGGCAAGCCGCGGGCCCCTGGGTGCTCCTGCAATCGCGGGAGGACTTTGCGATTCTTGATCCCACGACGGGCCGCAAGGTCGCTGCATATCCGCATTGGTGCGACACGGTTGCCACCGCCGCCGTCTGGGACTCGACGGTGGCGCTGCCGGCCGCCGGTATCCATCTGCTGGATTTCGACGCGGCAAAACCGGCGTTCAGCGCACGGTGGACTTCCGAGCGTGTACGGGTAGCCAATAGCAGCCCCTTGCTGTGCCGCGACCGGCTGTATGCCATCAAGCCGCCGAACATCCTCGTATGCGCCGACGCCGCTGACGGGAAAGTCCTGCATCAAATGCGGTTGGGCGGCTCGTTTTGGGCGTCGCCGATTATCGTTGGGCGAACGCTTTACGTCCCCTCTTACGAAGGCGCGCTTTACGTGGTTGCATTGGATGAGAAGGGTGTCCCGACGGGGAGCGAGGCCATCGAGTTGGAGGAGCAAATCCTTGCCAGCCCGACCGCCGATGACTCGGGGCTTTACGTGCGAACCCACTCGTTCCTGTGGAAATTCACGTTCGCGCCGCGATAGCCACCGGCAAGTGGCATGGCGGCAGGTATCGTGCAATGCAAGATGGGAGGAGATTCTCGCGGAGGTATGATGTCGCAACCAGAAAGCTATCGTGTTCCCACCTGCGGTCCAGTGGTTGGGACGATCCGGCCGCCCGGCTCCAAGAGCATCACCAATCGGGCCCTGGTCTGCGCCGCCTTGGCAGGAGGCGAATCGGAGCTGATCGGGGCGTTGGATAGCGAAGATACCCAGGTCATGGTCGCGGCCTGGAAACAGTTGGGAATCCGCGTGGATCGATCGCCAGACGGCGAGACCTTGCGGGTGGAGGGATGCGGCGGCAAGATTCCCGCTCGATCGGCAGACTCGTTTCTGGCCAACAGCGGCACCAGCATCCGTTTTCTGACGGCAGCCTGTTGTCTGGGATCGGGGACGTTTCGCCTGGATGGCGTGGCCCGGATGCGGGAACGGCCCATCGAAGACTTGTTGGACGCCTTGCGACAATTGGGCGCGGATGTCCGCTCGGAACAAGGCAACGGTTGCCCGCCCGTCGTGGTCCAGGCCAGTGGGCTGCCAGGAGGGTCTGCCGAGATCGCGGGCACGATTTCGAGCCAGTTCCTCAGCGCCGTCCTGATGGCTGCCCCCGGCTCACGCCGCGGGGTCGCCCTGCGCGTCCGCGGCGACCTGGTATCCAAGCCCTACGTCGATATGACGATCGCGGTGATGCGGAGCTTCGGCGTGTCCGTGCACGGGGAAGACTACCGATCCTTTACCATCCCCGCGGGATCGGGTTATCGCGCCGCGCGGTACGCCATCGAGCCGGACGCCTCTGCTGCGAGCTACTTTCTCGCTGCGGCGGCCGTTACCGGGGGGCGTGTGACGGTGGATGGGCTGTTCCGGCACAGTTTGCAAGGCGACGTGGCCTTCTGCGAGTGCTTGGAACGGATGGGCTGCCGCGTAACTTACGGACAGCGTTCCATTACCGTTCAAGGCGGGACCTTGCGGGGCGTCGAAGTGAATATGAACGCCATCAGCGACACCGCACAGACCTTGGCCGTGGTGGCATTGTTTGCGAACGGGCCGACCAGGATCGTGGGGATTGGGCACATCCGGCACAAAGAGACCGACCGTATCCAGTCGCTGGCCCACGAACTGAGAAAGCTGGGCGCCGAGGTCGAGGAGGCGGAGGATGGCCTGACGATTCGCCCTGGCCCGCTACGTCCCGCTGAAATCCAGACCTATCACGATCATCGGATGGCCATGAGTTTCGCTATCGCAGGCTTACGGATACCGGGGGTCGTCATCTTGGACCCCGGCTGCTCAGCCAAGACGTATCCACGATTCTTTTCGGACCTGGAAGGCCTGATCGCGCAACGCCCGATCGCGCAACCCCCCAGTGCGTAACAGCTCTGCCAGAGGGATGGCAGGCGGAGGCCGCCCGAATATTGCGGGGGGAGAATCATCAGGGGAGGGATCTCGTCGCGTCGTGCGCTGGATGTCGCAGCTCGCACCGCTCCGAAACATGGAGGGAATCGCCACAATTGCAAGGGAAAAACTCGGCTACGCTGGATTGCGCATCCGTTGTCGCAAAGCGGCCTTGGAGTCTCGCCGTTCCACCACGCAGTCATCCGGCACGGTTGAAATGGGCAGGCTCAGTGACCCTTGGGTGATGCGAACGGCCAGGGACTCGAGAGGGTCTCGCTTGTTTGCTCCGCCAAGTTTTGAGCGGGGGATTGGGTTGGACCGAACCCATGGAAGGCATCGTCCCGTTCAAGACTGTCCGTGGCGACGAATGTCGCTCGGCAGTGGTGGCAGGTCACCACTTTGCCCAGGTGTTCTAGACGAATTTGAACCTTTCGACCGCAAGTCGGGCATCCCTGAACAAAAAACAGTGCGTGCGTCATCCTTGGAATCTCCTCCGTAAATAGAAAAGTCCTTGCACACAATCGATGTTATGGTGGCCCGAACTGTGAATCAATCCACCCACAAGATGGGGTATTCTTATCCAAATAGCTAAATCTTCCTCGCCTTCCTCGCTCTTGAGGTAAATGGCGGGCCAAAAGTCCGCTAGGGTTCGCTAATCATCCTGATTTTGGCTGATAGATCCAACGTGGCGACGCTATCAGTTGGACCTAGCGGTCACGGGTCGGGGTCATGAGCGTAACCCGACGATAAGTGTGGCTACGCTTTGCGGAGTATTGCGGATCGGTCGATCCTCTGGAAATGACGTGCGGCAATCCCACACCTTACGCAAAAAACGTGAAGACCGCTTTTTGGGTAAATCTTTCTGTAGATATATCTTGGTGGACCTGTGCCTCTTTGGGGGGATTGCCTTGCGCTGCTGGGCAGCCTCGGCTGGGATCAGGGTGCGGCCGGGTGACGGGCCGTGATGCCCTTGTCAAGCCAGCCTGCTCGGTTGGCGCGAGGGCCGTCGATCCCCTATAATGGGGATTCACGGCGCGGGATGGCGAGGGCGCCGGATGACGCGGATGCGCTTTCATGCCACGCTCTCTTGTGACGGTTACGGCCTCCTCCTATGACGGTTGCGGCCTTATCACGGTTACCGCTGTGCCGCCGCGCCATTACTGCCCCGCAATGATGGGCGAGAGCTGAATGAAATATCCGCCGGTGTTGGCGCTTCGGGGATAGGATTGAATACAGAACGGGTAGAACGAGTAGATGAGTAGATCGGATACAGAAGGATTGGAAAAGATGCGAACGCGACCGCGAACGAAATTCGTGCTCAAGCTGAAGAAGCGAGTCTGCCCACGCTGTGGTTCGAAACTGAACACGCAGCGGACTCGCTGTAAACGTTGTGCTCAAGCTATCGCGCGACCTGGCAAGTGAACGACCCTGGTCTTTGGGGCGGCTTCTATCGTCGCGCACGGATCGCGGTGGAAGGCTAGAGCTGTGGCTCCGCAGGGTGGCGGGTTACGGGAGTCGAATTAGTACTACCGCGATGGGTCGTTTGGTTGGCTCAACGTCTTGTGGTGATGGGACATAACGTGTCGCGAGATATGCTGCGCACATCACGCAATCAGGCAGACTTTGCGCTGTAAGATTAGCTGTGCAGCCCACGACCTCTTTCTCCCCCCGCTGCGAATGATCCAGGCACGGGCGGCGTGTCATGTCGAAAAAGGGGCTGGCGGCTATCGGCTGTTTGCCTGACGCACTACAATCGGGGCAATGCGAGAGCGAATTCTTCACCTGGCGGACCTGCACATTGGGGCAACGGTCGATGCTCGCTTGCCGGAGCCTGCCGCTGGGATTCTGCGCGATTGCCGGGACGCCATCCTGAGTCGGCTCGCGACTTTTCTCGCGCGTTCGGATTCCACGATCGGCCTGGTCCTGATCGCCGGCGACTTGTTCGACCGGCATGATCCTATCCCAGAATTAGAGAATCAGGTTAGGCGGGCGATTGCGAGTGCCGCAGCGATGGTGCCCGTCATTACCGTGCCGGGCAACCACGACGAATTGAGCTATCCCGAATGTCTCTACCGCCGCGGCGATTGGCCGGGAGTCCTGGTCCGGAACGTCGAACCGGACGTCGTGTGGCACGGGCCGTTCGGCCAGGATGGGTATCTCGTGGTGGTGTCGGCCGCCTATGAGGCCGGCAGGACCCGATCGGGGACGGAGCTGAGGTTCCCGCCAGTTACCGAGTTGCAGAGCAAATACGGGATCCCCGATGGAGCCTGTTATCTGGCTGCGGTTCATGCCACCGTGACGGACTATTTTAGCGATCGCGTGGTGGAGGGCGAGCGATGCTTTCGCGTTTCTCATCGCCAGGTCGCTGAGGCCGGTTATCACTATCTCGCGCTCGGGCACGTCCATAGCTCGCGGAGTTGGCGGCACGGCCTTTGCGAAGCCGTTTATCCCGGTCCCGTGGTCGGTCCGCGGGCAGGGGATCCGGGCAGGGGAGCCTGGGAATGCCTCCGTGTGGGGGTGTCATCGCTGATCCGCGAGACCCAGTCTGCTCCGGATGCCGTGATTCCGACTCGCTGGCAGGTGGTGGAGGAGGAGATTGACCCCGACGAATCCGCGGCATCCGTGGTGGAGAGGATTCGCCGAGGCATGGTGGGAGGGGTGGAGCGTCCCACGGTCGTGCGTCTGAGAGGCCGTACCGTTCATCCCAATTTGTGCGAGGCGTTGACACGAAGACTTGCCGACGCGGGATTTGCCGCCATTGTCAGCGCCGACGAGCTGGAATCGCTGCCTGCCGTCGATCCTTCGCAACTGGCGCGAGAGGAGTCGCTGACGGGTTATTTTGTCCGGGAATGGCAGGCGTGGGTGGAGGCCGAAAAGCCGGATCGCACCTTGGCTACCATGGCGTTGATGGAAGGGCTGTCCGCCCTGGGGTGGAAAGAGGGGGGCGGCGACGCATGATCCGCGTGCGTATATCGGCTGTCGAGTTGCGTAACTGCGGCCCGTGGCAAGGGGCATGGCGCGTCGAGATTCCCGACGCCCCGATCGCCGTCCTTTGCAGGCCGAACGAGCAAGGCAAAAGCACCCTGCTGGCCGCGATTCCTGCGGTGTTTTGGGGCGAGGCGTTGCCCGACAAGTGCTGGTTCGCTGAGGATGGGCCATACTCGGCGGCCGTCGAGTTCGAACGCGAGTCACGCGACGCTGCCGGGCACGTATATCGAGCCGTGCGGGACTTCGGCTCGAATCGTGTATCGCTGGAAGAAATGCGGGATGGGCAGTGGCGCGAGTTGATCAGGGGACGGCACACGCCCCGCGGTCGCACGGCGGATCATGCCCGATGGGAGGAATTGGTTGCCAAGTATTGGATGGCGTTTACGCGGCAGAGTTTCTGGCAAATCGCGGTGCTGGCGCAACCTGCCGATTGGCACATCGAGTCATCGAGCGTGCAGAATCTGATCTCGGGTAGCGGCAGTACCACGGCCAATGAGGCGGGCGACCGATTGCTGGAACGATTCCGCGAGATTTCCCGGTTCAGTGGGAAAGCTGGCTTTTCGAAGAAGGGGGATGCCAAAAAGAATGGCGCCCTCGAAGAGGCCCTGGCCAGACGCAATCAATTGAGGACGGAGATTCAGGAGGGGCAGGCAAGCCTGGTGAAGATGCGTGACCTCCGGGAAAGGCTGGAGGCCACGGAGCGCGAGATGGCGGCCTGCGATGAGCAAATCCGCGCGATCAAGGCGCAAAAAGACCTTTGCGATGAGCTTCGGGAATTGCGGCGTCGGTTGGATAAGGCGGAGAGCGAGGTGACGCGGTTGATCGCTGCGGAACGAAAAAGCCGCCACGCGCAGGAGCAGGTCGAGACGTTTCGGAAAGAATTATCGGCGTGCCCAACATTTCTGGCAGCGGGGGATGCGACACTGCTGGCGGCGGGCAGGGAGACCGTGCAAATCCTTCTCCGACAGGCCGCGGAGCGAATCCCCGATCAGGAGCTGGAGAGCCAGCGACTTGCCATCGAAGAAGAGTATCGGGCGGTTCATGGTTGGCCGGACGATGCCGCGGAGCAAATCGCCGCACTGCACGAACGGGAGCGGGCTGCGATCGGCGCCGAAGCGGTCGTGCGGGAGCGCGAGCGAGCGGTGGCGAATCTCTATCCTGTCCCTGACCTGCGAAAACGCTATGCGCGGGTGGCGATCGCCGCGGTGCTGGGTTTGGTGATCGGTGTGACGGCGGGGGCAGGGGCCGGCAGTGTGGGCTGGGGGCTGCTGGCCGGATTGGCGTTGGGCGGGCTGGCCGCGGCAGTTGTCGCCCTCCTGTATCAGCCCACACGGGAGAATCCCGAAAAGGCCGCGGCGGAGGCAAATCTCCGCGAGGCCGAGGAACACTTCCGCGCCATGCAGGAAAGGCTACGTGAAACGCAGGACGCAGTTTCGCGCTGGGCTGGTCGGGAGGCGTCCGGGCAACTGACGCAGCTCCTCCAAACCGGGACCCTGTATCGTGAAAAATTGCGGCAGTGGAAGGCGGAACGGGACAGGCAGGACCGATTGCGGGACGGCCTGGCCCTCGAGCGGCTGCCCGATCTTGTGGATCGCCTGATTCAAACGTTGGCCGAGCACCAAGGCTGCCCTGCCCCCATTGGCGAGGTGGATATCGGGCTTCTCGATCGCGCCGCGAAAGCGTTGCAAGAGGTGATCGAATTGCGGGCGAAAACTCGAGAAGCCGAGCAGGCACTGCAAAGTCTGCTGGAATCCCATGCCGCGAAGAGCATCCAGGAATTGGCAGACCGTCTGACCGCGGCACGGCGGGATCGCGACGCGGCCTTGTTGCGGCTCGATCAGTTGAAGGAACAATCGGCCGTGGTCGAGGAGCTGGCGCATGCCAGCAATAGCGATCTGGATCGGGTGGTGGCCCAGAAGATGCAGCAGCTTGCGAAGGACCAGCAGCACGCCGAGGAGCTGCGAAGCAGGCGGAACGAGCTGGAACGCGAATTGGCACGGCAAGAAGGCGGGCACCTGGTGAACGTGGCTCGCTGCGAACTTGAACTGCAACAGACCGAGGCCGACATCGCCCGATTGGAACGGCGCCGTGACGCGATCCAGCACGCCGCGAAGCTCCTCAAGGATGCTCAAGACAAATTTTCGATGCAACACCGCGGGGCCGTGCAACGATCGCTCAATCTGTGGATGGGCCGCTGGACGGGCCAGGATTATGCGGAGTTCGTTCTGGATCAGGAATTTAGCTTGTCGGTAAAGATCAACCGGACAGGTCTGCTCGCGGATGCCAAATGGATCGAGAAGCTCAGCCAGGGGGCCCAAGATCAATTGGCCTTGGCGGTGCGGGCGGCAGTCTTGGACCGTCTGGCGGGCGACGTGGTGTTGCCGCTCCTTTTGGATGACCCCTTCCTCACCTGGGATCGTCAGCGGCGGCAGAACTTTCTTCAAGCCCTTGGCGAAAGCGGCACTCAGCGTCAGATCATCCTGCTCACCCACGATCCCGAGTTCTTGCCTTGGGGAGCAGAAATCCACGTGCGGCAAATGTGAACCACGGCCGCATCCCTTCCCCGCTCCGCGACTGGGACGGTGCGATCCGCGGCGGGCGGTGCGACGAGAGAAGCTCGCTGGTGGCCGGTCTTGCCGCCGGTTCGGGCAGCAATCGCAAGCCGCGGCCTTTTCACAAACTCTTGCGGACGTTTCGCCGGCCTGGATAGAATGCCCACTGCTACGGGGACGCAACGGCCCCCGGGGCGACGCAGGAAACGGGCGAGCTTGTTGCATCGGAACCGTTCAGGGGGCATTCGGAGTATTGCGGCGTGTCCATCACAGCACCTGGTGGCCCCTTTGAGCAATCGCTGGCTACGAGCAAAGCGTTCTTGCCGCGCGGCTCGTGAGACCATCGCAAGCTCTGGATGATTCCAGCCGTGAACGGTGACCTTGCATCAAAAATGGCCACGTGTGCAGGCGTGGTGTCTGCCTTTGCTGCCTGGTGCCCGATTTCAGAGCGCAGAGAGGACCCGATTGATGCTCACACGACGACGATTTTTGCGAGTTGGCCCGGCGATCGCGGCAACGGCGTACCTTGGCTGCCGCGCTCGCGGCGCGTTGGGAGACGCCACGACGGATGGGCCGGTCGCCCGCGCCGAGGCGTCCGCCGAACCGTCACTGCCAGAATTGGAAGTCCCCGTCGTCGATACTCACCAGCATCTTTGGGACCTCAGCAAGGTACGATTGCCCTGGTTGCAAGGCTCGCCAGGGTTGAATCGCAGCTTTTTACCGAGCGACTATCGGGAGGCGGCGCAAGGTCTGCCGATCCAGCAGGCCGTTTACATGGAGGTCGCGGTGGTCGAGGAAGACTTGGTCCGAGAGGCGGAATACGTCCTGGACTTGTGTCGTCGCGGCGAAGCCCCGACCACGGCAGCGGTGATTGGCGGAAGACCGGCCTCGCCTGACTTCGCGCAATACGTGGAACGGTTTCGCGGCGATCCCTACATTAAGGGCATCCGCTTCATTCCGCCGGGCACGCCCGATGGCCGCGAGATGTTCTTCTCCCGTGCCTTTTCGCGTGGACTGGGGCTATTGGGGGAGTGCGGTTGGTCGTTCGACATCTGCGTGCCCCCGGATTGGTTGGAAGAAACCGCGGCGATCGTCGCCCGCTGCCCCGATACACGGTTCATTGTCGATCATTGCGGCAACGCCGATCCGAACCGCTTTCGGGAGGCGGAAGAAGGCGTGGCCGCGGCCAAAGCCTATTGCCAGAAGTGGCACGCCGGGATGGAAGCCTTGGCGGGGCATCGGGCGGTCGTCTGCAAGATTTCGGGAATCATCTCGCGCATGCGGCCGGGGGAATGGGCGGCGGAAGACCTGGCACCCGTTGTCCATGAATGCGTACGAATTTTCGGGGAAGACCGCGTGATGTTCGCCGGTGATTGGCCCGTCTGCACCAAAGGCGGCACGCTACGCTCCTGGGTGACAGCCTTGCAATCCATCGTGGCGAGTCGCTCACTGGCATTCCGGCGCAAGTTGTTCGCAGAAAATGCCATCCGTTTCTACGGTCTGCCGTCCAAGAGTTGACCGTGGCGCAGGGACGCTGCGGAACTCGGAGGGAATAGCCAACGATGACAAGGCCGCGCTTCATTCCGCCCGGTGTTGGTGCGAAAGCTCAACGCTTATCAGCAGGGGGTTTGGGGCCGCCTCTGTCGAGGTGCGCTGCTTCTTGTGGTGGTGCGAAAGCTCAACATGAACCAGCAGGAGGATTTGGAAGATGCGATGTTACTTTGTCCAACATGCGACGATTGTGTCACTGATCGCCATGTTCGGCTCGCTGCCGGCGGGTGCGGCGGCACAGGCTCCCGGGGGCGGCGGCGTTTGGCAGTCAGCGGCCCCGCAAGACATACGCCTAGAGGGCGGAGAAATTGGGAGACGGATTGCCGTCACCATCGAAGGGAATCTTTTGAAGCTGAATACAGATCAGGACTTCCTGCTGCCATTCCAGCAGCGAAATGCCGAGGGTGGCTACGTGGGATTGGGAAAATTGATCGACAGCGTGGTGCGCTTCGCCGCCCTCACGCAGGACCCTCGCCTGCTTGAGCTGAAGCAAAAGCTGATCACCCAAATCACGGCGACGCAAGAGCCGGACGGCTACATCGGCATGATGAAACCCGAGGCTCGAATGTGGAATCTTTGGGACGTCCATGAAATGTCGTACCTGGTGTATGGGCTGACGTCCGACCACCGCTTTTTCGAAAGCGATTCTTCCCTGCTCGCGGCGCGGCGGCTCGCCGATTACATCATCAACCGCTGGCAGGCGGAGGCGGAGCGGAAGCCGGGAGGCGGTGGCATCACGGTCTATATGGCCGTCACGGGGCTAGAGAACGCCTTTTTGGCACTGAGCCAGCAAACCGGCGACGCCAAGTATCGGGACTTCGTGATCCAGTTCCGCGACTTGCCGGGCTGGGATGCGAAAATCGTCGTTGGCAGGCACGGTCCCATCGAAGGCCATATCTATGCCTATCTTTGCCGCTCGATCGCGCAACTACGATTGAACGATAGCCTGCCCGATGCCAGTCTCTGGGGGCCTAGCCGCCAGGCGCTCGACTTCCTGCTCCATCGCGAGGGGATGGTCATCACGGGAGAGTGCGGCGATCACGAATGCTGGCACGATACCCAGGCGGGCACGATCAACCTCGGCGAAACGTGCGCCACGGCCTATCTCATCCGATTCTTGGATGAAGTGTTGCGGCGGACCGGGGATAGCCTGTATGGCGATGTGATGGAGCGTGCTATCTACAATGCCCTCTTTGCAGCCCAGTCGCCGGACGGACGACGCATCCGCTACTACACGCCGTTCGAGGGACCCCGGTCATATCATCCCGGCGATACCTATTGCTGCCCCAACAACTACCGCCGCATCGTGGCGGAATTGCCGGGCATGATCAGCTATGCCACGCCGGATGGGATCGCGGTCAATTTGTACACGCCCTCCGTGGTGACGCATCGTCTGCCGAACGGCACGGCCGTGACCGTGCGGCAAGAGACGCGGTATCCGCATGAGGGCGTGGTCCGCTTGACCGTCACTCCGGAGCGACCCACGGAACTGGCCTTGACGCTCCGCATTCCACGCTTCTGCGCGACGGCCACGGTCGCCGCTCCCTGGATGGAGTCGCCCCAGCAAGCGGCAGGGGGCGAGTGGGCGGAAATCCGCCGCGTTTGGCAGCCGGGAGATACCTTGGACCTGACCTTGCCCATGAACTTGCGACTGGTCAAGGGGCGAAGATCGCAGGTGGGGCGGGTGGCGGTGATGTATGGCCCTCTGGTTTTCTGCCTCAGCCGTGCCGCTCATCCAGAGTTGAAAACCGTGGATTTGCGGCTGTTGACGCTCCAGGTGGAATCGCTGGATAGCCCCGTCGCCAACGATTCGGTACATCCCGATGGCTTGGCCTGCCGTGTCAAGGCTTGGGGAGCCGGGGACTGGTACCCCCATGCCAGCCCACGCTACACCCTGACGTTGACCGAGTTCCCCGACCCGGACGGGGAGGCCGTGTACTTCCACGTCCCCAATCCCCACGATCCGCGCTTCGTGGAAGATGAGCTGGTCGTCCCGTCGGAGTGACCGTCCCAACCCGCGCGGTAGCTGCCTGCCGCATCCGGTTGTTATCCGGTCGGGTTTTCGATCCATCGGCGATAGCAAGACGGGCAAAGATAAAAGCTGAATCGACGATAGACCTGATCCATCGCCTCTTGAGCGGACATCCCCTCCAATTGGCTCAAAACCTCGCGGAAGGCCCGATTGAAATCTCCGTCGCATTCGCTGGGGTCCAGCGTTGGCGGTGTGGGGTCCGCCATGGCCTCGATACGGATCAGATAGGCGGTGCCGTTTCCCAATCGCAGCGCCGCGCCGCAGCGATGACAAGACACAGGACAGAGATAGGAATCCGGCTCGCTCATGCCCGTCATGGTAGAAGAAGGCCCGTGTGCCCGGCAAGGACGTGCACCTCGTTTTTTGCCGTTTCCGATCTCGGTTGAATATTCTGCCGGGGGATGGCAAAGCGACGCTCGGGCGTTCTGTGGGGCATCGCATGGACCGTTACGGAACTTCGAGCCGCTGCAAATCGTTTGAGCACCCCGATGGCTTGCCCGGAGGCTCGAAAGATTTTTCGCCGGCACGAAGGGAAAGATGTTTCGCCCCTACGAAAGGATGGTTCGCCATCCACCGTCCCGCGGTATGTCGAAAACCATCGGTCCCGTTGTTCGCGGCTTCCCATCGGCGTGACGAAATGGATGCGGGCAAACGGCGTGGACGGCCCCGTTTGGCAACGCCATTGCTCCGAACCCATCATCCGCACCGACCGCGCCCTGGACGCCATCTGGTACGACGCTCGCGAAAATCCTTGGCGCTGGCACCTGGATCGCTATAATCGGTACGCCCCGGGCACGGCCCCCCCTGGCACGTAAGGCCGGGCGGATCATTCAGGAAGACGCCCGAACGGTTCAGGCGGCACCGCGCGTTACCCCCAGCCAGACGGAACCTTGGGATGCCTGACCATGACCCGCGCTAGCCAGCGTCACGCCGTCCCGAACGCTCCATTCGCTAGGCCACCGAGGTGGGCTGGGAATATCTCCCTCCCGATGAGACCCAGCGCCTGCGACGCGGCGAGGCCAGCCCCATCTGGTGGGATGTTTGCATCCCACAGGGGCAAACGCTCAACCCCGGCATGGCGGACCATCGGAAGGCGTAGGATAATGCCGTAGTCGTTCACAGGGGTTCTCGTCACTGCAAAACGGATCGCCCCCCTCTTGTCATTTCGAGCGAAGCGGGAAATCTTTTGAAACGGGGACTCTTTGGAAACGGGAAATCTTTCGAAGCGGGCAGTCTTTTGAAACGGGGAGTCTTTCGAAGCCAGAAAGAGTGACAGCATCACGACATGAACCCGGTGCACGCACACGTCAAATCCAAATCGCGGGTGGCCCAATTCGGCGAGGTGCTCACCCCGCCGCACATCGTGGAGGCCATGCTCGACCTGGTGAAGCAGGAAACCCAGCGAATTGACTCGCGCTTCCTGGAGCCGGCCTGCGGTACGGGCAACTTCTTGACAGAAATCCTCAGGCGAAAACTGCGGGTTGTAGAAGAACGCTACGAGAAAAGTCAATTGGAAAACGAACGCTATGCGGTGCTGGCCGTCTCGTCCATTTACGGCATTGACATTCTGGAAGACAACGTGCAGGAGTGCCGCCAGAATCTCTTCGACATCGTGGATGCGGCTTACACCCGCCTCTACAAAGACAAAGCCAAAGATGCCTTTCGGGAGACGGTGCGCTATATTCTGGCGCGCAACATCGTCCACGGCGATGCGCTGACACTGCAGACGGTGGGTGAGAGCCCCCAACCCATCATCTTTTCGGAGTGGTCGCTCGTAAATAGCAGCCTGGTCAAGCGCCGTGATTTTGCTTTTCACGAGTTGGTCTTACAGGGATCAATGCAGGAACTGCCGCTCTTTTCGGACCTTGGCGAGCAAGCGTTTATCCCTGAACCGGTGCGAGAGTACCCGCTGGTGCATTTTCTGGAGGTGGCGCATGCCTATACAGACGAACTATAACCCGGATGTGCTTTCCTGCCTCGCCAA
>DYLS01000275.1 GCA_020721965.1 Blastopirellula marina
CAACCAATTCCATGCGGACGCCGTGCATGGCAACGCGGTTATTCGTCTCGTTGAAGGTGGTGAGCAAACCGACGACTTCGACCTCGGGCTGCTGGCGCAGGACACGCAGCGCCCAGGCGCTGTCTTTGCCCGAAGACCAGGAGAGCAAGACGCGTTTCATCGGCTTTGGCTCACAATGCGGACGATTTCGCCGTGCAGCCAGCGGGCAGCGGTCATCATCGAGGGACCGTCGTGGATGATATTGTGCGGCGGAGAAATATCAGCCTGAATGACGGGGATGTCCCAGCCGCGCTCACGGACTAAGTCCGCGGCCTGCACGGGCAGTTCCGGCTCGGAATAGACCAGGAAAATCTCCGGCTTGCGGCGCTGCACTTCGTCAAGGTCGAGTTCCAGGTAGCCTTTGCGCTGATCTGCAAAGATATTTTCGCCGCCGGCGGCTTCGATCAGGTCGTGGATAAAGGTCAGGCCGCCGGTCATGCGCACGTGCTTGCCAAACCAGATTTCAGCATAGACGCGCGGACGAGGCTGCGGCGCGGCGGCGCGCAAGGCGGCAAAGGTCTCTTGCCAGCGGGCAATCAACGTGCGGGCAGAGGGCAAGTCACCTGCCAGCGCGCCAAGCATGAGGAGATCTTCAAAGATGCCGTGCAGGCTGTTTTGCAGGGGCAGCACATAGACCGGCCAGCCGGCTTTGTATAACTTCCGCGCCAGCCCGCGCTGGATGCCGGTGGTGATCAGCACCAAATCGGGCTGCACCGAGGAGAGTTTTTCTTCGTCCACACTCAAATAGTCGCCGACGATGGGCGCTTTAAGGCTGGGGACGAAATTCGGGCACCAGGAGGAGATGCCCACGATGCGCTCGCCAAACCCCATCTCCACCAGCGCTTCGGTGAAGCCGGAAGCGAGAGAGACAATGCGCTGGGGGTGTTCGGGCAATTCCACAAAGCCGCTGAGGGGATCACAGTAGAGTTTCATGGGTCAGTATTTCGTTTTCGGTGTGTGGGTGGGGAGAGGTGAGGGTGGAGATGAGGGAGGCCAGGGTGGGGTGATCGCTTTGGCCATCGGGAGTAGTGAGATGCCAATGGCTTGCTCCCAACACCTCCACGTGGACGGGATGGCGGACGCCGTTGTTGTGAACTTCGTAGCCGATGCGTTCGAGGGCGCGCCAGGTCCATGCGGCGGCAACACCGTCCTTGTCGCCGTGCAGGCTGATCGGTCCGCAGACGGGTTGGTGAAATTTGAACGCGCCGCTGGCATGATCAAATTCGATGCCTTCGCTATGGAAGATACGGGCAAGCGAACCGTTGAGGGCGAGTTCTTCGGGCAAGCCGATGTGCAATTCGCCGCTGGAAGAAAGCAGCCAGAGTTTATCGGCGATGCGCAGGGCGAGGTCGAGGTCGTGGGTGGAGAGCAGGATGGCGCATTGGGTTTCGCGCGAGAGGCGTTTGAGGAGTTGGAGGAGTTCGACGCGGCGGGGCAGGTCGAGGAAGGCGGTCGGCTCGTCGAGCAGGAGGACTTTCGGCTCCTGGGCGAGGGCGCGGGCAATCATCACTTTTTGGCGTTCGCCGTCGCTCAGTTCGTGGACGGGGCGGGAGGCGAGCGCGTCGCAGCCGGTCAGCCGCATGGCATGTTGAACCGCTTCTTCGTCGCGCGGGGTCAGGCGTCCGCGCCAGTCGGTGTAGGGATGCCGCCCAAGCGTGACCAACGCATACGCCGAGAGGCTGCCCGCATCCACCCTGCCCGTCAACACGACCGCGAGTTGTTTGGCCAGTTCGAGGGCGGGAATGGAAAACAGGTCAGCATCGCCCAGTCTCACTTTGCCCGCAAGCGGCGGCTGCATGCCCGCCAGGGTGCGCAGCAGGGTGGACTTGCCCGCGCCGTTCGGTCCGATGAGGCAGACCATTTCGGCAGGGCGCAGTTGCAGGTTCAAGCCCGAGGCGAGCGGTTGGCGGTAGCCGATGGAGAGGGA
>DYLS01000276.1 GCA_020721965.1 Blastopirellula marina
GTATCCATGCGGGTTTGTGGTCCTTGAATGGGGCAGATTCGGCCTCTTTGCCCAAAATACGCCCAAGTGAACCCCGAAAATCACCCCGGATTCCGCCAGCGTTACTGCGTAACATTTCTGGCCTAGAACCCCATACCTGGACCGCCGCGATTTCTGCTTGGCGGCTGCGGCGCTCTGACTTGCTGTCGGACTGCCACCTCGCGTTCCTGCTGCCGCTTTGCCTCTTGCCCCATCTCCAGCGCTTGACGGGGCGTGATCTCAGGCACCCGCCGCCGCTCGTGCGCCAGAAATAAATAGGCTTTCGCCAGTGCTTCGGCGCTCGTTTCGGGGGCGCTCTTCAAAGCCGCCCGAGAATAATGCTGCAAAGCTGTCTTTGCGTAGTCACGGCTTGAGATTGCTTTGCCCTGGATGGCCGTTTCCAACCGTTGGATGATTTCTCCTCCAAGCGCTGTATCCCGGCTGATCTCTCTCGCCCCTTGCATGAGTCCGTAGGGGTCCAGTTCTTTTTGCGCGCGGGCCTCGCCATCCCTGTACGCAGCCTGCGCAAGGCCGACAAGCGCCTCATCACCCCCAATATCGGTAACCATCTGCCAATATGCCGCGTCCGCTTCGCGCTGCTCTGGCCTCATCCCCGTCATTGTCGCTTTATATCCCAGTTCTTCTGCGCGTTTCCGGAGGTCGGCTTCCCGTTTTTCCCGTTCACGCTTCGCGGCTTTCCGCTGCTGCTCTGCCCGTTCCCTGCGCATCTGCTCTGCATACCAATCTTGCGGCGTACCATCTGCGTGGAGTGTCCGTACGCGTTCATGCGCTTGCGCGCCCTCTGCGCTGTTGCCGCTCGCCCTGAGCGCTTCCACGTCCAGCGTCAGGCCATGCCGTAGCAGGTGCTCCATCACCACGACCTTATCAGCACTGCTTGTCTTTCTGTCAAACGTTACAGTCACACTATGCTTTACCCCCGCTTTTTGGCGGCGATCCCGTATAAAGCCTGCAAATTGTTCAACGCGCTCCCGCGTGACCTCTCCCGTCAGATGCCAGGTAGCACCTTGGCCGGCGGGCGCATCTTTCCCGACTTGCAACGTGAGGCCATTCTGCGCCCAGGCATTGTATGCAGCTTCGCGTCCAGCCGCCGCCGCCCGTGCTTTCAACGGGTCGGTATCTTTGGAAAGCGCCTGCCACGCTTCCGTTTCTCCATAACGGCCCACCGTCCAGGCATCAGCCGCCCGCCATACGTCGGGGTTTTGCAGGTCTTGACGGGACAGACCGTCCGGGACCGTCCACGGCAATTTGCCGCTGGCAAGCCGTTGTGCCTTGGCCTGTTTCGGATGCGCTTGCATCCATGCCCCCAGGATAGGGGCAATCTCCAGAGCTTTTGCCCGCTGTGCTTCGGCCGCTTTGGTCTGCTGCTGGATAATCCGCTCCGCCAATGACTTGTCGGCCAATTCAAATCCCGCCGCCAGCGCCGCCGCTCCCGCCCGCATCTGAAAGTCTGCACTCCCCGTCATGGTCAAGACTTTCCAGCCTTTCGCACCCGCAATCTTGAGCAGGGCCTCGACCTCCCGGTCGCTCCCGCCCATGCCAGCCACCAGCCGGTCGCCATAATCGGTGATGTCCATCATCTTATTGTGGATATGCAGGCGGGGCGTGCTCCCTTTGATCCGCTCAACCTTTACCCACCGCCCAAGCGTGCGCCCAAGTTCGGCACCATAGGCTTCCGTCAGTATCCGTTGCCGGTAGTCCGCCCAGGGTTGCTGATCATCTCCTGCGCGGCAGCCATTGCGGGTTTCGGCCTGGGCCTGCGCGTCCAGTGCTCGATCTATGCGCTTCTGCTGCCGTTTCTGCCACTTCGCACTTATCCTCGCCCGTTCAAAAACATCTCTTTGCTGCTGCCTTTCCCGGGCACCCTCAAGGACGGCTTTTGCCCGTTCTACGGCCTGCCGTGCAGATTCCGCTTCGGCTTCCATCCGCT
>DYLS01000115.1 GCA_020721965.1 Blastopirellula marina
GTTAGCGCAATGTTACCGAGATCGTTCAAATAAGCCCTCGATAATGCGCGATCGCTCGATTCTGGCTGGAAATCGCGCGTTTCTCTAGCCACAATAAAGTTTCGGCCCCTGTCGGGCCGCGGGGCAGGAAGTTTGTATCGAGCTATGGAGCAAGGACGGGTCGCGCTGATGGGACCTGTGGAATAGATGTCGATCACCCTGAGTGCCAATCGAGGACTGCAACCCGCTCTGAAGGTTGCACCGCCAGCCGTCCCGGCGACGGTTCGGGACACGCTGCAAGGCCCACCCAGGCCGGTGGACGTGCTGCACGCCTTGCGCCGGCGTTGGTTGTGGGTCGTGGTTTTGGGGACGATTTTGCCGGCAATCGCGATGTTCGTGGCCGATCGCAAAATCCCCGTGGAATACACGGCCGCGGCGTGGCTGCGTGTGTCGCTGCAACGGCCCAAGGTCGTCTTCGAGACACGGGACGACGATCCCCTTTTGCGGCAACGGCAGACGCAGGCGACGCTAATCACCAGCAATTTGGTTCTCAACGTGGCCCTGCGCCGGGAGGGTATTGCCCAACTCCCGCTGATTGCCAGCAAGGCCGACCCAGTGCAGTGGTTGCGACAGCAGATCCGCGTTCGCTTCCCAGGCGAGGCCGATATCCTGGAAATCTCTATGAAGGGGGAAGATCCGCGGCAGATCGCCGAGATCGTCAACGCGGTCAAGGACGCCTACATGGAGCAGGTGGTGAACGTGGACCGGGATTTCGTTCTCCGCCGCAAGAATCTTCTGGAGCAAAGCTACGAGCGGACTTTGGACTTGGTGAAAAAGCGATCCGCGCGTTACGAGGAACTGGCGAATGCCGTAGGCAGCAGCGATTCGGAGGTAGTGCGGCGGAAGGCGATTACGGCCTTGGAAACGCTGGCGGACCACCGCCGCCGCGTGAACGAAATTCGCCGCCAGATCGGCGGACTGGACCGCAAAGTGTCGGTCTTGCGCGCCAGATTGGATTTCCTTGAAAAGGAACGTCCGGAGCGCAGCGAAGAGGAACGCCGTGCGCGGGACGAGGCGGTGATCAAGCAGATCGTGGAGTCGGGGCTGGCGGCGGACCCCTGGCTGACCGCTGCTGCCCAGCGGAAGTCCGTGCTGGAAGCCCAGCTATTCGAGGCGAAACAGCGCGTGGTTCCCGGGGCGGAGGCATCCACGATTCGCCGCTTGACGGAGGAATTGCAGGCGCTGGAGGCGGCAGTGGCCCAGCGGCGGGCGGAGCTGGAGCCTGGATTGACCCAATATGCCCGGGAACAACTGGAGAAAGGGCGGATGGGTCTGCCCCCCACCGAGGCCGAACGCATTCAGGGAGAAATTGCCGCCGCGGAATTGGAAAGGGCTGTTCTGGAGGACGAGCTGAAGCTGGCCTTGGAACAGTTCGAAAAGGAAGCGGCTGACGCCGAACGCTTCGGGAAATACTCGGCCGATCTGGAGGCGGAGCGGGCGGAAATGGAGCGGCTCAAGGCCATCGCCGATCGCACCGGAGACGAACTGGAGCGGTGGAACGTGGAGCTGGAGGCCCCGCCGCGCGTGGTCGAATTCGAGCCAGCCGACGTCCCTCGGATCAACAATCTCCCGGACAAGCAGCGATTGGTGCTGTTTATTGGCCTGACGACTTTGGCGGGCGTGGTGGTCGTGGTCGTGCTGGGCGATTACCTGCTGCGGCCGGTAAGCTCCACTTCTCAATTGGCGTATGGATTGGGCCTGCCGGTCATCGGCGACGTACCCCTCTTGCGGCGTCGCTGGTTGCCCAATACGGCCCGCGCCGGGAAAGTGTCCAGCGATCTTCGGGCGGTGTTGACCGAGTCGGTGGATCAGATTCGGACCACCTTGCTGCATCGGGCCGAGCGAGACGGGCTGAAAGTGGTTATGGTGACTAGTGCCCTGGCTCAAGAGGGAAAGACGACCATCGCCGCGCAGTTGGCATTGAGCTTGGCCCGGGCCGGACGAAGAACAGTGCTGGTGGATGGCGATCTCCGGCGCCCCCGCGTCCACCGCATTTTCGACCGTCGCCTGGCACCAGGGCTAAGCGAATGGCTCCGCGGCGAGGCGAATTTGACAGAGGTCGTCCAACCCACCGAATTCGATCTGCTCCACGCGGTGACCGCCGGGCACGGCGATGCGGCCGCGTTGGAACGGATCGCCCAGGGCAACATCGAGGAGCTGCTCGCCCGCCTCCGCGAAGGCTCCGACCTGGTGATCGTCGATTCCAGCCCTCTGCTCACCACGGCCGATGCCTTGATCTTGGCGCGGCGTGCCGATGGAGTCCTGCTCTCGGTGCTTCAAGATGGCAGCCGTCTTGCCCGAGTCTACGAGGCAGCTCAGAGACTTCGTGCCGTG
This sequence comes from Blastopirellula marina, assembly GCA_020721965.1. GTDB lineage: Bacteria > Planctomycetota > Planctomycetia > Pirellulales > Thermoguttaceae > Thermogutta. The sequence goes on from DYLS01000115.1 coordinate 2,374, forward strand.
GATGTCCCGCTCTTGGGGGCGGTGGTACACGGTTCGCATTTCCGCCGCTACCGTTCGTATTACCGCCGTTATACGATCGACGTGGCACCTCAGCCCGGCAGTGAAGGCTGAACGGCCAAGGGGCGGACGTTACGGGTCGCGGGATAGGCGCCGCATAGGCAGGGTCGAATCATGGCGTGGCAGTTGATCCGTGCGAGGCAAGCCGTTGTCCCCGGGCTGGTGGCCGTGGCCGTGATCCTCTGCACGTGGGTCGAGGGGCGATGGTCCGACAACGTGGCGGCGTTGCCAAGCGGTTTTGCGAAAGCGGTGCAGGCGATTCCACTGGAAACAGAAGCCTGGGAGGGGCGCCTGCTGCCGCCGGTCGATCCTCGCGTCCTCCAGATCAGCGGGGCGGCTGCCATCGTGTCCGCGGAGTATCGCCATCGCACGACAGGGGATCGGGTAACCGTATTTCTGGTGGGCGGATGGTCCCGCGACGTGGCGGTTCATACCCCAGACGCCTGCTATCCGGGAGCGGGGTTCACCATGGAAGATCGACCCTACCCGTTTGCCTTGGAGTATGCGGCGGCGGTCGGACCATCGGCCGTACGTGGGAAAGACGGCGATGCGGGCGAGGTTCGATCCGCCGAATTCACCACCGCTGTGTTCACCAAAGCTCAGCCCACCGGAACGGTCAGGCTGCGGGTCTTCTGGGCGTGGCGAGGGAAGTCGGGGTGGGAATCGCCCGCCATGCCACGCTGGACCTACGGCGGACACCGGCCGCTCGTCAAAGTCTATTTCGTGAGCGAATCTCCGGTGGGAGGCTTACCGCACCATAGCCCGGCCACCGACCTGGCCCGACAATTGCTCCCGCGATTGGATGCCGTCTTGTCGCCTGCCCTTGAATCCCAAAAAGCAGGCAAACCTTAACCCCAATCCTACAAAACGAAGTCCACCTGCTGGCATGATCTGCCCAGCATATCTTGCGACGCGTTATCCCCCACCGTCACACGATCGCGATATTTCCCATCACCACAAGATGTTGGGCCACGCAACCGGCCCTGCGCTGTGGTACGAATCGCGAAACAGATAGGGGGCTGGCTGGCGGACGATCTTCGGTCGGGCAATCGACCCGCTTCCGCGATATGGCGGGTGGTTCACACGGCTGCCGGCTGCCGGAGGGCGGCCTTGGCCTGTTCCACGACGCAATCGAAGGCCTGCGGGTCCGTGACGGCCATCTCAGCCAACGTCTTGCGATCCAATTCGATCTGGGCCTTGTTCAGGCCGTCGATGAATCGGCTGTATGACATGCCCCGTTGACGGACGGCGGCACTAATCCGAACGATCCACAAACGACGGATCTCGCGTTTGCGAACGCGCCGGTCACGAAAGGTGTAAACCCCCGCCCGCAGCAACGTCTCCTTGACGGTGCGGACGAGCCTCCTTCGCCCGCCGACAAAACCTTTCGCTCTCCGGAAAAGACGCTTGAGGTTCCTGCGTCGTGTGGAACTCGTTTTGGTACGCATGAGAAAAACCCTACTTTCAACGAGAACGAGGCCCCTCTTCCCGAGGGAGAGGCGTTTCCAGCCCGCTCGCAAGAGCGTAACCCCCTGGCACTACCACGGACGGCAAAAATACACAACTTTCGCCGCGCGATCGGCCAGGCAACCGCGATCCGCAACGTAAGAAAGTGACAACGAGGTCTAGCCGTTTGGTAACAGCGTCAAAATCCGCGGCGTCTCGACCTCGCTGAGAACATCCGTTCCGCGGCGATTGCGCTTGGTCTTTTGATCCTTGCGCGTGGCCAAGTGGCTGGTTCCGGCCGTGCGGTGCTTGACCTTGCCGTTGCCGGTGATCTTGAATCGCTTCTTTACAGCCTTTTTCGTCTTCTGTTTGTATTTTTTGTTGGCCATGGGAACGGTTTCCGTAAAGAAATCCCAGATTTTTTCCGACGCCGAACGGCGAAATCGGGCAAATTTCGCCCCGGGCTATAGGGCACAGTGATAGCCACAGGGCTATAAAATCCATTCCTATAAAACCCGAGCATGTAAAACCGGGAGGACGGCGCAAAATTTTTCGCACATCTGGTACACGACGCATCCGCGTGCAGCCGCACGCAGCCGCCATAAATGGCAGCCGCCACAAATGTACGGAAACTGCGATTATAGCAGCGCCGGCGACCCTTGGGAAGGTGTCTCCCATCACCCGATCATCGGCGGCCGAACGAGGGGGCGGCCCCGGGTACAGTGGCGCGCAAGCCCGACCTTGTCTCCAAGCTTGGAGGTCACAATGGGCGACTCCGGGGGCGAAGCTGCCACTCTCGATCGAGGCCGGTGATCGCAGTCCGACGATTACTTGGGCACGAACGTGCAGATCAAGCGTCGACTTTGGCGACTGATCCCGCCTTCGACTTTGCCGACCTCGGCCAGACGTTCGATGATGAAGTTGAGGACTTTTTCCCCTTCGTCGATGTGGGCCAGCTCTCGACCGCGGAAGATGACGGAAACCTGGACTTTATCGCGGTCGGAGAGGAACTCTTTGGCGCGGTTGATTTTTACGTTCAGATCGGCCTCGCCTGTGCCCGGCCGTACCCGAACCTCCTTCAGCTTCATCTGCTGGGCCTGGCTTTTTTGGCTCCGTTTCTTCTGCAGATATTTGAACTTGCCGAAGTCCAGGATACGGCAAACCGGCGGTTGTTCGTTGGGGGCCACTTCCACCAGATCCAGCCCAGCCTCCCGAGCGGCGGCGAGGGCCTGATCTCGGGAAACGATCCCCATCTGCTCGCCTTCCGCCCCAATCAACCGCACTTGAGGACTGCGGATCCGTTCATTGACGCGATAACTTTTCTCCTCGATTGTCGTGCTCCTCATTACCAAACAGAATCTCCATTACCCAATCGTCCGAAAACCTGTTTCCTCGGCACACGCCGAAGAAGATTCGCTTGGAAATAGCCGCCTTCCCCCGCGGCACGTCCGCCTACCACTTGGAACGGGGCGACCGATAGGCGGCGTCTACCGCACAATTTCATTCGGCAGCCCTCGCGCCAAACTGTATTGTTCCCGGCGAGTGTGCCGATTTTTTGTAGAGTATTGTTCAAGAGCCGGTTGAAGTCAACACATCGCGCCGTGGCAGCCATCCGCGATCGCCTTGAGGTAGAAAATAAATAGGGTCACGATGCCTTTTCGCCCGGCAATCGCCGCGACCGGATTTCGTCCAGGAGTTGCTGGATGAGGTTCTCGACGGGCACGGCCCCGAGATCGCCCTCTTGACGCGACCGCAGGGCGACGGTGCCGTTTTCTTGCTCGCGGCCGCCCACGACCGCCAGGTAGGGCACCATCTCCAACTGGGCATCGCGAACTTTGGAGCCTACCTTCTCCGCCCGATAGTCGCCGCTTGCCCGCAGCCCTGCCGCCCGGAGCCGCGATTCCACGCCGCGACCGTAGTCTTCGAATTTCTCGCTCACGGTAACGATGCGGATCTGCTCGGGTGCGAGCCAGAGAGGAAAGGCCCCCGCGAAGTGCTCGATCAGAATGCCCGTGAACCGCTCCAGCGAGCCGAACGGCGCGCGGTGAATCATGACCGGCTGGTGTGGCCGATTGTCTGGCCCAATGTATTCCAGATTGAATCGCTTGGGGCTGGGGAGGTTATAGTCGAGTTGCACCGTACCGAGCTGCCACTCCCGGCCGATACAGTCGGAGACGATGAAATCGGCTTTGGGGCCATAGAAGGCGGCCTCGCCGGGGGCGGTTTCCAAGTTCGGCAGGTCCATCGAGCGGCAGACCTCCATCAGGGCCGCCTCCGCCCGCTGCCAGACCTCCGGATCGCCTACGTATTTGTCGCTCTGCGGATCGCGGAGGCTCAACCGCACGCGATACTCGTGGAATCCCAGGGTTTGCAGGACGAAACGCGTCATTTCGACGCAAGCGCGAAACTCGTCGGGCACCTGTTCTTCCGTGCAAAAGATGTGGGCGTCGTCCTGCGTAAATCCCCGGACCCGCGTCATGCCCGTCAACTCGCCGGACTGCTCGAAGCGGTAAACGGTCCCGAACTCAGCCAGCCGCAAGGGTAGCTCCTTGTAGCTCCGCGGTCGGGATTGATAGATTCTGATGTGGTGCGGGCAATTCATGGGCTTCAGGAGGTAGCGGTCCCCCTCGGCCATCTGGATGGGCGGAAACTGGCTGTCCGCATAGTACGGGTAGTGGCCCGACGTCTGGTACAGCTCCACCCGACCGATGTGCGGCGTGTACACCGCCTGGTAGCCTCGCCGTATCAATTCGTCATAGAGGAAGTTCTCCAGCTCCCTGCGGAGAATGGAGCCTTTGGGCAGCCACAGGATCAGACCAGAACCCACCGTGGGGTCGATCGTGAACAGCTCCAGCCGCTTGCCCAGTACGCGGTGATCGCGTTTCTTGGCCTCTGCCAGCCGGTCGAGATACTGCCGCAACTCATCTTGGGAAAACCAGGCCGTGGCGTAGAGACGCTGCAACTGCTGCCGCGAGGCGTCGCCACGCCAGTACGCGCCGGCCACGGACAGCAGCTTGTACGCCTTGACCCAGCCCGCGGATGGGACATGCGGCCCCTCGCAGAGGTCGAGGAACTCTCCCTGCCGGTAAAACGAGACGGTCCTCTCATTCCGAAGCCCATCTTGCAGGTGTTCCACCTTAAACGGCTGGTCGAGATCGCGGCAGATTTCCAGGGCCTTGTCTCGGGGGACTTCGAGACGTTCAAACGGTTCGTCCAGATCTACCAGCCGGGCCATCTCGGCCTCGATCGCGGGGAAGTCCTCTTCGGTCAAGCTCCGGGGGAGGAGGAAATCGTAGTAAAAACCGTTTTCGACCGGTGGGCCGAACGCCAGCTTGGTGCCGGGAAAGAGCCGCATCACGGCGCGGGCCATGAGATGGGCTGCCGAGTGCCGCATCAACTCCAGGACCTCGCCGTCCCGCGCTGTCAACAGCCGAAAATGGAAGCGGCCATCCTCGGGCAGGTCGGTCATCAGATCGACCAAGCGGTCATCCAGTTTGGCGGCCAAGGCGGTTTTGGCCCAACGCGGGCCGATCTCTTCCAACACGTCCCGCCCGCGAATGCGGCGATCGAATCGCAGAGACTTGCCGTCCGGTAGAATCAGCTCCAACATGCGAATCCTTCCTTCCCGAGCTTGCTTCGGCCAACCTCAAATCGACCAAAGCCTTACACCCTATCAGTATGGAACATTTGCCCGAAAAAGGAAAGATTGGCCCCGATCCATCTCGATTCATCTCAATTCATCCCGATCCATCTCGATTTGTCCCGATTCGTATCAGTTCGTCTCGTTTGGCGTCAATTGGCCTGGTATGGCGAGAGAGGGAAACGCCTTGGAGCCGCTGACCTGATTGGGGCGGAGGGGCCGGACGGGCAGCCAGACTGTTTGACCGGCTCGCCGCACAAATCGGCCAATTTCCGCATCCAAGACCGAAAATCTTCGCCCGCGGCTACTCCGAAACGGGTGGAGCCCCATTACCGTACCCGTGGACTGACTCAAGCGACCCCGTTACACTGCTGAGTTATGCGGTTAGTTCGTGTTTTACGTCGTTTTCGCCGCTGAACGCCGTCACGCCGGAACACCTTTACGCCAAAACACCTTTACCCCGGAACACCTTTACCGCTGAACGCCTTCACCCCGGAAAGCCTTCACCCCTGAGGGCCTTAAGCGATAAATGTCGTTACCCCTGAAGGCATTCACCGATAAATGTCGTGAGGTCCACATGCATTATCGTCAAGCATTCCTGGCCGCAGCGTTGGCCTGCCTCGTCGCATCGGTCGCCCCGGCACAGATTCTCGACGCCACCGCCCCGGAAGCCCAGGGCGTCGAATCGGCCGCCGTATTGGCCTTCGTCGAAGCCTTCGAAAACCAGGTCGACGCGCCGCACGGCCTCGTGATCCTGCGGCACGGGCACCCCATCGCCGAGGGATGGTGGGCCCCTTACGAGCCCAACGCCCCGCACATGCTCTACTCGCTGAGCAAGAGCTTCACTTCGCTGGCGATCGGCATGCTCTACGACGCCGGCAAGCTTGACATCGATGATCCGGTCATCTCCTTTTTCCCCGACAAGCTCCCGGATCGTCCCAGCGAAAACCTCCAGGCGATGCGCGTCCGCGATCTGCTGTCGATGACCACCGGCCACGATCAGGACACACTCGACCGACTCACGCAGGGCCACGGCGACGACTGGGTCCGCACGTTTTTATCGTTGGAGGTCGAGCACCGCCCCGGTACCTTTTTCCGTTACAATACCGGGGCGACCTACATGTGCTCGGCAATCGTGCAGAAACTGACCGGCCAGACCGTGCTCGAATTTCTAAAACCTCGGCTGTTCGATCCGCTGGGCATCCAGAATCCGACCTGGGAGTCATGCCCACGCGGAATCAACACCGGTGGGTGGGGGCTGAGTATCGGCACCCGCGACATCGCCAGCTTCGGCCAGCTCATGCTCCAGCGCGGACGCTGGGGTGACAGGCAACTGATAAGCAGCAACTGGGTCACCCTCGCCTCCGCGGCGCAAACCCCCACCGGCACCAACCCGCAAAGCGACTGGGACCAGGGCTATGGCTTCCAATTCTGGCGCTGCCGCCACGATGGCTTCCGCGGCGACGGTGCGTTCGGGCAATACTGTATCGTTTTGCCCAAGCAAGATGTCGTGGTCGCCATCAACAGCGGACAGGGCGACATGCAAAAGACGCTGAACCTGCTGTGGGAGCACCTGCTGCCGGCGCTTAGCGATCAGCCGCTACCGGCGAACCCGGCCGCCGCTTCCGCGCTGGCCGAGAAGATGAAACGCCTGTCGCATGACCCCGTGGCTGGCGAGGCGACAAGCCCCCTGGCCTCGAAAATCAACGGCCGGACGTTCACCTTCGACAAAAACAGCACCGATCTGCAATCGGTCACGTTCCAACTCGAAGGCGATGCGCCCTCCGTGACCCTGTTGACGACGCGTGGCAAACAGTGTTACCACTTCGCGTGCGGCCATTGGTTCACGCAGACGATCCACTACGAAAAGCTCGGCCTCCCCGCCGCCTCGACGACGGCCGATCAACCCGTCGCGGCCAGCGCCGCCTGGACGAAGCCCAACCAGCTCACACTGCAGGCCTGGCTGACGGCGACGCCCTTCCGCATCGACATGCAATTCCACTTCGCCGACGACGCGAACGCGCTGACGCTCGATATCCGCGTGCACCCGTTACAAGAGAAACCCGCGACCATCAAGGCCACGGCCCCGTAGCGGCGGACTGGTAGCCGGTCTGCGCCCCAGCCAGTCGGGTAGCCCTGGGCGGTGGCCCGCTCCCTAGAAAGCCGATCCATACGTGTGAGAGTCTGGAGCCTAAGGCGGACAAAGAGACCCTCGACGACGCGATGCAGACGGATCGGACGCTCTGTGAGCAACTCCGTCGCGGTACCAGGCGGGAGTAGCTGGCCGGGGCCCTTTCGCAGCCGCCGCTGGCTAGCCATCCCTTGCTGGCCAACTCTCGATAAAGCCCTTGCTGATTCAAGCTTGGTTAAGCCCTGCTCGCAGAACGCCCTACGCTCGCTTCGTAAAAGGAACCACAAAGGGCACGAAGGCGTCGATCCTGTCCCTGGTATGGATTCTGGACTACCGTTATCGTCAGCGGCTATTTTGATTCGTGAGGAATGGGCAAACGGGCGAAGCCGGGCCGACCTGCCGGTTTCTCCCATCAAGCTCGTCGGCGTGGGTTGCCGCCAGCGCGGTCGTGCTGCTAGCCCTCGTGCTGTCATTCGCGGCAATGATCCGGGACTACGGTGGAAACACCGGGGGACCGGAATCCAACACCGTCGGTGCCGGCCGCGATTCGCTCTTGTGACATCCGCCTGTTCGACCTAGAATCCCAGCACGCCGTATTGCGCGGCATTCCTGCATTCAGGCTCCACGGAGGGAACCATGCGCGATTGGATCAAGTTCGGCCTGCCGACCATATTGGCGGCGGGGGTGGTGTTTTTCTTCAATCTCGGTGGGCCAAGGCTTTGGGACCGTGACGAACCGCGCAACGCCGGCTGCGCCTGGGAGATGATCCAGCGTGGGGATTGGGTGACCCCTTATTTCAACGGCGAAATCCGCGATCACAAACCGGTGTTGCTGTACTGGTTCATGATGTCGGCCTACGCGGTGTTCGGAGTCAGCGAGTTCGCCGCACGATTCTGGTCGGCCCTGGCCGGGGTGGGCACCGTGGCCCTGACGTTCGATCTGACCCGGCGTTGGGTGTCGGGTCGGGCGGGGCTTTGGGCGGGCGTGATGCTGGCCTCGTGCATGATGTTTCCCGTTGCTGCCCGCGCCGCCACGCCAGACTCTCTCTTGATCTTCTTCACCACGGCGGCCTTGTGGTGCTACGCCCGATTCGTCCTTCCGTCCGCCCAACCCGAACCTGGCTCGCCCTCCCGCGGCGATCCGCCGTCGCCTAGCGATTTCGCTCGCCGCTGGTTTCCAGGCCAGCCCGCCGCGATCCTGGCGATCTACGGGCTGATGGGCGCGGCGGTATTGGCCAAGGGACCGATCGGCTTTTTGCTCCCCGCCGCGATCATCGGTCTCTTCATGTTGTGGCAAGGCATCTACGACCATCCGACTCCGCTGCCTCAGGGAAAGCTGCAACGGCTCATCTTGCCCGTGGCGCGGATGTTCACGCCAGCGGCGATCGGTCGGGTGATCCTGGCCATGCGTCCGCTTTGGGCCATCGCCGCCGTGCTGCTCGTGGCTGGTCCCTGGCACCTCTGGGTCGGCCTGAGGACCGACGGGGCCTGGCTCCGAGGCTTCTACTGGACGCACAACGTGAACCGCTTCATGGAACCTATGGAGGGGCACAGCGGGCCCATCTTCTACTATTCCGCCATCCTCCTGTTGACCTTCTTTCCCTGGTCCCTTCTTCTCATCCCAGCGGTGATCCACGCCCTTCGCGAGTGGCGCGAACGGGGACCACACGCCCGGGCGGTGATGCTTTTCGGGACCTGGGGCCTGGTCTATTTGGGCTTTTTCTCGCTGGCTGGGACAAAGCTACCCAGCTACATCACGCCTAGCTTGCCCGCCTTTGCGGCCTTGACGGGCTGGTTTGTGGACACGCGTTTGACGGGCGAAAGGGCCGTCCGCCGCGGTTGGCTTTTGGCCGCCTTCGCCATCGTGGCGTTGGCAGGGCTGGGCATCGCGCTGGCGCTGCCCGTGGCGGCCTCCCGATTCTTGCCGGGTGAGGAGAGCCTGGGCCTGCTCGGCCTGATCCTCGCTTGTGGCGGAATCGCCGCCATGGCCGCCTTGCGCAAAGAGCGACGTTGGGCCGCCATGACCGCCTTCGCCGTCTCAGCCGCCCTCTTTGCCGTGGCTGCGTTCGGGGTTGCCGCGGATCGGGTATCACGGCATCAAGAGTTTGGGCGACTGGCCGAGATGCTCCGCGCTCAGCCCCGCGCCCCGCTGGCAGCCTTCAATTGTCTGGAACCCAGTTGGGTCTTCTACACAGGTCGAAGGGTGCAGTGGTTCTCGCCGCGGGACGTCAACGCCCTCCGCGATTTCCTCAGCGATTCTCCCGCCGGTTATGTCATCACCACAGAAGAAGATTACCGGCGTCTGACCCCCGATTTGCCCAGCGAGATTCAGGTGCTGGATCGCGTGCCGTACTTTTTGGAAGGCACGGACCTGGTCTTGCTCGGCCGCGCGACGCAAGGCGATGTCCCCGCGGTCAGCCGTCGCGAGAACGAATCTCGCGTTCGTTGACCACGGAGCCTTCGCGCCTTCGTCGCCGTGCTTTCGGTGTGTTTTAGGCAAAACGCGTCTTGCTGCAACAAGCATGGCGTCCCACACCTCGGGCTGACGCCCGAGGCTCGTTTTGTTCCGGTTTCACCACCTCGGGCTGACGCGTGATGCTCGCCATTTTTCCGGGCAATTGCAGATATTACAATTGCCTTCCATTCGCGGCCGTGCGTCGTGCATTCAAGACATGTATTTAAATCGTGCACCCAGTTCGCGCATCCAGGTCCTGTATTCAAGTCGTGTATTCAAGTCATGTATTCGTGCCGATGCTGAACCGTCGGCTTCCAAGCTCGAACATCCTGGAGGTGCTTCCGTGCAAGGCTCTTGGATTCAACTGAACGGTCGCGAGTCACGGCGGGACGTTCTGTTTACGGTCACGATGATGGTGCTCCTGCCCGTCAGCGCGTGGACGGAGGCCCCGCCGTCGGTCCCCGGCAAGTATTGCTGCATCTCCGGCATTTACCCACATTTGGCCGTTTTCAATCATCCGGAGGATGTGATCGATCGGCCCAGTCACGGCGAGTGCGGCATCGGGGCCATCGCGGTGTGGCAGAACCGGCTATGGTACCTCACATATCCCCAGCACAAGACGACCGGGAGCAACGACAAGCTTTATGAGCTGGATGCCGCCATGAACGTCCGCATCCGACCGGAGAGCGTGGGCGGAACGCACGCTGCGCGGATGTATCACCGAGAATCGAATCAGTTGATTCTCGGGCCGTACTTCATCGACGCCCAGGGCAACGTCCGCGCCGCGGACCTGACGAAGCTGCGGGGCCGGCTGACCGCCGTCATGCGGCACCTGAGCCAGCCGGATGAAAAGGTCTATTTCTACGCCATGGAAGGGGCGATCTACGAGGTCAACGTCCATTCCTTGGATGTGACCAAGCTGTTCGAGAAGCCCGTGCCTGGCTGGCAAGGAAAAGGCGGCTACACCGCGCAAGGTCGAGTCGTCATCGCTAATAATGGCGAGGTCGGCCCCGCCAATGGTTACCGACAACTGTTGGTCGGTGGGCTAGCGGTCGGAGAAGAAGCCGGCGTATTGGCGGAGTGGGGCGGCGCGAGCTGGCGGATCGTGGAGCG
>DYLS01000277.1 GCA_020721965.1 Blastopirellula marina
AATTGCGCGAACAGAAGGGCCAGCGGCCAGGGTTCGGGCGTCCCGTCGTCCTCTTCCGCGGACCCTGAGTGACATCCCGCATGCGCGGCCCGGCCGACACTTCACTCTACGGCTTGGGTGGAAGGGGATTGGGCAACGGATTCACCGGTCGGATTGTGACGGTCTTGCCCTGTCCCTCATGATCTACTAGCAAAGTGAAGGGGCCTGTCTTCTGGCAGATGATTTCGTCGAACCGTTGAGGCTCGCTCAATCCTTCGCCATCCACGGCAAAGATATAGTCGCCTGGACAAATCCCAGCTTGCTCTGCTGAAGAGCCGGGCAAAACGTGCGTGACGAGAATCCCTCGTGGCTCGGCGTCGTCCGGTCGCCATTGAATCCCCAGTTGCAATGGTTCACCTTCCAAAGGCAGCTCCAGCGTTGCCCGGCTACCGTCCGGCTTGCTGACCGTCAATCGCACGGCAGGACTGCGGGCGAGCAGGACATAGGCCGCTAAGCTCTCCGCGGAAGAGATTTCCTGATCGTTCACGGCTACGACGTTCCAACCTGGTTCGAGGCCAGCACGTGCCGCCGGGGAATTCGGGCGAACTTCGGTGATACGCACCTGAGTTCCCCCCAATTCCGGGGCAGGGGCGTCTTCCGTCGATATGCCGGCTCGATCACGCCACGGTTGTTTCTCCGACAAAGCTGCTTCCCACGCCTTGGCCGGCTCACTCTTGGTCTCCGCACGGAAGACAAGCGGCGACTCCTGATCTGCCAGAGCGTAGGTCAATTCGAAGATCAATCGGGAAATGGCCTCCATGCCCGCCACGTTGATCTTCTCCGCGTCATCCGTGGCTGCATGGTAGTCCTCGTGCATCCCGGTATGGAAGAGAAGGTACGGCACGTCCTTACGGAAAAACGGGGCGTGGTCCGTATCCCCACGATTCCACCAAGAATACACCAACCGCAAACCCGTCTCGTGGTTCAATTCGCTCAACAATTCCCGCAGGCCATAGCTGGTGTGGATGCCGTACACCTCCACGCGAGCATCTCGCAGCCTCCCAATCATATCCATGTTGACAAGGAATCGGACCTTGTCTAACGGTCGGGTAGGGTTTTCTACCCAGTGCTTCGAGCCGAGCAGTCCCTTCTCTTCCGCGTCCCAGAGGGCAAAAAGAATGCGGCGACGCGGGGGCTTCGCCAGCAGGGTGAACGCCTCTGCGATCTCGAGCACGGCTGCCGTCCCGCTGGCGTTGTCGTCCGCGCCATTGTGAATGATCCCGGGTTTGTCGCGGACATTCCGTTTGGAACCGTATCCTACATGATCGTAGTGTGCGCCCAGCACGATGATTTCCGAATCTGCATCGGCAGCGGAGGGCCACTCGGCAAGGATGTTGCGATATCCCTTGCCGAAAGGTTGAAAGTACCCATCGGTGCCGGCCGCTTGGAGTCCCAACGCTTGCAGTTGGTCTCGCAGATACTCGGCAGCCTCCTGACCGCCCGGCGTGCCTGCCTCACGCCCCTCTCGGGCGTCGTCGGCTAGATAAAAGACCGCGTCGTGGAGTTCTTCTTTTGAGATGGATAGCGTGGCGGCCGAAACGTTCGTGCCGCCGGTGGAGTCTCCAGCCCATGCGGCGGCCTGGAACGATGCCCCTGCCGAGATCGCCAGATGAAGGATCGCCGCGCCGATCCATGCGGCCGTGATGGAAGGGCGGGGATACCACGAGCATCCGTGAGCGCCGGTGGGCCGACCGCTCTGTGCCCCTGTGAAACTGCAAAGAAGTGTTGTGAGCACGGTTCTGGTTCTCCTATTGCAACGCACTCTGGTTCGATGGGGTCGGGCTTTGTGCACGTGTAATCGTTCACAGGGGTTCTCGTTCCGGCAAAACGGCTCGCCCTGTTTGTCATTTCGATCGGAGCGAGAAATCTTGCGAAGTGAGAAATCTTCTCGACCAGGATAAGATTTCTCCTCGC
>DYLS01000278.1 GCA_020721965.1 Blastopirellula marina
AGCCGCAGCCGATGCACAAATCTTTTTCGTAGGAAACAAAGCCCATCTCGTTGTGTTTGAGCGCCTTCGGTTCGCAGGAGTTGACGCAGGCCGCGTCGGTGCAGTGCAGGCAGCGCTGGTTGACAAAGTACCACGCCAGGCCATCCGCGCGCTCGTGTTCAAAGAAGCGGATGCGCGTGCGGGTGGAGTAGGACAAGTCGGGCGGGTTTTCGTACGTGCCGCGATTGGTGGTTGTTTCAGCGGGCAGTTCGTTCCACTGTTTGCAGGAGACCTGGCAGGCGCGGCAGGCGGTGCATTTTGAGACGTCGAGTAACATTGCAATTTCAGTCATGGCACACCTCCTTACGCCTTTCTGACCTGACAAAGCAGGGCTTTGGATTCGGGAATCATGGTGTTGGCGTCGCCCATGAAGACAGTCACTTCGTTGGCGCTATCGCCAGTTCCGGGTCCGCCGGGTTCGAGCATTTGCAGTCCCATGAAGCCATAGTGCCAGGGCATGCCCACTACGTGGACGGTCTTCCCAGCCACTTGCATCGGCTTGAGGCGTTTGGTGACGACAGCAACCCCTTCAACGTCGCCACGCGCCGATTCGACTATCACTTTATCGCCCTTCTGGATGCCCAATTCAGCAGCCAGTTCTTCGCTCATTTCCACGAACATCTCCGGCTGGAGTTCGAGCAGCCAGGGGATGTGACGGGTCATGGCGCCGCTTTGCCAGTGTTCGGTGACGCGATAGGTGGTAGCGATGATGGGATATTTTTCGCGGTCGCCGCGCGGGTTGATTTCGTCGGCAAAGATTTTGGTGGCCGGGTTGAAGGAAACGTCCGGGTGCAGTACATTATCCACCGGCGATTCGTAAGGCTCAAAGTGCTCGGGCAGGGGCCCGTCTGCCAGCCCTATGCCAAAGAGGCGCGCATATCCTTCCGGCTGCATGATGAAGGGCAGTTTGCCTTTTTCGGGCGTGGCAAGCGGGGGATAGCCGCCGTCTGGCACATCGCCGATCCATGCGCCCTTGCCCTCGTTGGCAGCCGCGTCCCACTGAATGACCCAGCGGTTCGGGTCGAAGGGTTTGCCGTTTTCGTCCACCGAGGCGCGGTTGTAGATGATACGGCGGTTGAGGGGCCAGGCCCATCCCCATTTTCCGTACTGACCAATGCCGGCGGGGTGGTCGTCCACGTTGTCCACGCGGGCAGCCATGTTGCCGTCTTTGGGCCACATGCCGGAGTAAATCCAGTTGGTACAGGCGGTGCTTCCGTCGTCTTTCAAGGCTGTGAAATTTTTGACCTGTTCGCCAGCCGCGCCAACCAGTTCGCCTTTGTCGTCTTTTACGTCGGCGGTGTAGTAGCCGTTGAGCATCCGCGCAACCAGTTCGACGTCGGGTTCGTCTTCGCCGTAATTCCAGTTGAGGGCCAGGATACCCTCGGCGTTGGGTCCGCCTTCGGCTGCGTACATTTCACGCAGGCGCAGCATCAGCGCGTTGATGATCCATGAGTCGGGTTTGGATTCACCCAGCGGCTCCTGCGCCTTGTAGCGCCATTGCACCAGACGGCCGGAGTTGGTAACAGAGCCTTGCTTCTCGAAGGAAGCCGCCGCCGGCAACAGGAAGACTTCAGTTTGCACGTCGGCGGGATTGAAGCCCTCCGCCTGCCAGCAGTTGGCCGTTTCCACGCTCCAGATGTTGGAAACCACCAGCCAATCCAGTTTGTTGATGGCTTTGCGAATCATGTTGGAGTTGGCGCTGCTGACGGCCGGGTTCTGTCCGAAGACCAACATGCCGCGAATGTTGCCCGCGTACATTTGCTCGAAGAGCGACATCCACGAGTAGTTACCGCCGTTCTTGGAGAGCCATTGGTAGCCAAATTCATTTTCGGCTGTGGCGTTTTCTCCGTACCATGCTTTGAGCAGGCTGACGACATACTTGGGCTGGTTGGATTTCCAGTTCGCGCTGA
>DYLS01000116.1 GCA_020721965.1 Blastopirellula marina
GTCGAAACGAACGAGGCGAGCGGCCGGGTCGGGCAGTCGGGCATTTGCCGCAAATCGCGTGGTTGGCGACGGGGCCTCGAAGGCAAGCCTGGGCGTTGATTTCCCTTCGGCTGCCAACTGCACGTGGACGGATAGCGGTGTTGTTGATTGGGGATGTCGGATTCTGTTCAAAGGAGCGCAGAGACAATGGCGACCTCGACGATCGTGAAAAAAGACAACGTGGGCAAGATTCTGGATGAGGCCATGAATGTCGGGGGCGGTCTGTTACGGCTGACCCCCACGTGGGTCCCGCGGAGTTTCTTGCATCCAGGCCGCCGGATCAAATTGGCCAACGAAGATTTGTACGCCTTGGGCGCCCATCGCGGAGGCATTGACGAACGCTGGTTTGCCAGTACGACCGAAGCCGCCAATGACAATCGCAACTGGGATGAGGGGCTGAGTTGGGTCCGTTGCAATGGGCAAAAATTCCTGCTCCGCGATGCCGTGGAAGAGGGGCAGAGCAAGATCGTGGGACCGGCCACTTGGGAAAAGTATCATCGTTGGCCCGTGTATTCCAAGTTCTTCGACAATGCCGGCCCGATCCCGCATCACATGCACCAGACGCAAGAGTTCGCCAAACTGACCGGGCAAGAGGGCAAGCCGGAATCCTACTACTTCCCGCCTCAATTGAATGCCGCCGAAAACCATTTCGATTACACGTTCATGGGATTGGAGCCGGGAACTACGAAGGACCAGGTCAAAAAGTGCCTGGCTGATTGGAACAAGGGGGATAATGGCATCCTGGATTTGTCCCGGGCGTATCGGCTCAAGCCGGGGACCGGCTGGCTCATCCCCGCCGGGGTGCTCCATGCGCCCGGTTCCCGCTGCACCTATGAGCCGCAATGGGGTTCCGACGTCTTCGGCATGTTCCAATCGCTGGTGGAAGGACGTGCCGTTCCTTGGGAGTTGTGCGTCAAGGATGTGCCCAAAGACAAACACCACGACCTGGACTTCATCATCAGCCAGCTCGATTGGGAGAAGAACGTCGATCCGTATTTCAAGGAACACAACTATCTGGAGCCGGTCGTGGATGAGGAGAACTCGGGCGACGGCTACGTCGATAAGTGGATCGTGTACGGTCTGGTCGAAGGCAAGCAATTGTTCTCGGCGAAGGAACTGACCGTCATGCCGGGGGCTAAGTGCGTGCTGCGTGATCCTGGGGCAAGCGGATGGATCACCGTGCAGGGGTGTGGGAAAATGGGATCGCTCCGCCTGCAAACTCCGGTCATGATCCGCTTCGGCGAAGAGCCGGACGACGAGGTCTTCATTACCTACGAGGCAGCCCGGGCGGGCATCGTGATCGAAAATACGGGCTGCGAGCCGTTGGTGAGCTTGCGATATTTCGGCCCCGACGTGCATCCCAGCGTCCCGAGCGTCGGAGATTACAAACGCATCTGACGTTTTCCCGCCGCAGTGCAACAATTGCTTGACCATCGCGGTTCCTGGGGTGAATCGCGACATTTCTGTCGTAATTGGGTACGCGCGGGATCCCCCCTTGTCGATTGAGCGACGGTGGGTGAGTCTGAGATCGAAAGCAGCCTTTCTCGTGGAGACCCGGTGCCATTTGCGCCGGGGGGAGGTGGCCTTTGTGTGCCGTTTTATCCGCAAAGTTCGGATGGCAGGGTGCCTTTTTTCGACCCGCGGCGCGATGTTAGGGGGCTTCCCACTAGCCCTGATTGGAGTGACCGCGCTGTTGGGTGGGCCGATATCCTCATTGGCGATATCCGCCGAGCGCGAGAGGCTGGATCGCGGGGGCGTCGCCGTCCCGGCTGCCCGGCCTCACGTCGAGGCAGCCAGCGTTAGTTCTGCCCAAAATACAGATAAACTTCCTTGCCCAAAACAAAGATATGTCCGACTCAGCAAGGCTTCGTGATTTGGCCGAACAATTGGCTGCCGGCCGGATTGGCGTGGACGACTTTGTCCAGCGTGCGGCCTCGTGGGGAATCGCCGATGTGGGAGAGGCTCAGGTGGACCTGGACCGCGCTCGGCGCTGCGGCTTTCCCGAGGTCGTGTATGGGGAAGGAAAGCGGGTCGAGGCGTTGGAGAAGATTCTCGCCGTCTTGATCGCCAACGGAGCCGATGCGTTTGCCACGCGCGTGTCTGCGGAGAAGGCGGAGGTCCTGCTACGACGATTTCCCCAAGCCCGATACAACCCGGTGGCGAGGACGTTCCGCGTTCCGCTCGCGTCCTCGGCCGAGGAACCTAAGGTGCGCGGGATCGTAACCGTCGTCACGGCCGGGAGCAGCGATTTGCCGGTGGCGGAGGAGGCCAAGGAAACGGCGCTTTGGACCGGCGCGGAAGTGCGCTTTGTGCAGGATGTGGGCGTGGCTGGTCCGCATCGTTTGCGGGCCAATCTGCATTTGTTGCAGGGTGCCGATGCGGTCGTGGTCGTCGCCGGTATGGAAGGCGCCCTGCCCAGCGTCGTGGGTGGTTTTACGGCCTGTCCGGTGATTGGTGTCCCCACCAGTGTTGGCTACGGGGCCAATTTCGGCGGCATCTCGGCCCTGCTGAGCATGCTCAATAGTTGCGCGGCGAACGTGGTGGTGGTCAATATCGATGCCGGCTTCAAGGGCGGTTACGTGGCCGGATTGATTGCCAAGAATGCGGCGCTCCGACGGCAGAATGGCCCTGGCCCATCGTAGGTGTGACCGTACATGTGATCGAAAGGGAGTGGTGCGGTGATGGACGCAGCATCCGGCGAGCACGCCGATTCCTGGGAACCGCTACCGAAAATCCCACCGCGCGCGCCCGAGTCTCACAAAGGAGATTTCGGCACGGTGCTGGTGATTGGCGGTAGTTTGGGGATGGCTGGATCGCCCGCGTTGGCTGGGATGGCGGCCCTCCGCGGTGGCACTGGCTTGGTTCGCGTGGCCGTCCCGGAGCCTTGTTTGGAGATCACCGCCGCCTTCGAACCCTCGTACATGGTCTTTCCGCTGCCCGCCGACCGAAAGGGACGGATTCGCTGGGAGGCCTACGATGTGGTGCGTCGCCGTGCGGTAGGCTGCGATTGGCTGGTCCTTGGCCCGGGGTTGGGACGCTCCCTGGGATTGGACTGGTTTGTGGATCGCCTCTACCGAGAGTGTCCCCTACCGATGGTCGTGGACGCCGACGCCCTGAATGCGCTGGCCCGGGGTGACGGGACCTTGCCTTCGCCCGGCGGACCACGCGTGTTGACTCCCCACCCGGGCGAGTTCCGCCGCCTGGTGCCTTCGGCGGCCTGTGTTCGATCGTGGAGCGAAAAGTGGGAGTCGGTCGCCGCGTGTGCGTCGCGCTGGCAGGCCGTGGTCGTCTTGAAGGGGCACCAGACCTTCGTTACCGACGGGGAGCGGCGTTATCTGAACTCCACGGGCAATCCGGGCATGGCCACGGGAGGTTCGGGCGACGTATTGAGCGGCCTGATTGCCGCCCTCGGATCGCAGGGCTTCGACCCCTTCTCGGCGGCGCAATTGGGGGTGTACCTGCACGGGAAGGCGGGGGATCTGGCGGCCCAAGAGTTGGGGCAGCAAGGAATGATCGCGTCCGATTTGATCCGTCTTTTACCCCAGGCATTTCTGTCGGTAACAGGCGGGGAATAGAGGCACGGGGTAGGGCCGCCGGTCGATGAATCACCCGCGAAGGAGCGGCCTGTATGGGGGCAGAGCGAGGCCCGCCGCCTCAGCGTTTGCCTGGCAGGTGGTTGACAAGACCGTTTGTCTCCAGCCATTCGGTCTTCGCCCGCAGGTAGTGGTGGCAGATGGCAATGGCCAGGGCGTCGGCCACGTCGGGCGGATCGGGAGGCTCGGGCAGACCCAGCTCGCGCTGGATAGCACGCTGTACCTGGCTCTTCGGTGCCCGGCCCGAGCCGGTCAGCAATCGCTTGACTTGCGTGGCCACGTAAGAGACGACTTCGACGCCGGCCTGGGCGGCCGCCAGGCAAATGGCGCCCCGTGCATGTCCCATCAGAATCGCCGTCCGTGGCCGATCATAGTGGGAATACAGCTCCTCCAGGGCCATGACGCGGGGCTGGTAGGATTGCAGGAGTTCCTGGACTCCGGAGTGAATGGCCTCGATTCGATGCGGCAGCGTACCGCTTCCGCCGCGAATGATGCCTGCCTCGCAAAACTGCACTCCGTTCGGAGAGGACTCGACGACGGCATAACCCGTCACATGGAGGCCGGGGTCCACGCCCACGATTCGGTACTGCCCGCTCGATCCTGGATCCAACGCTGAGCCCTCCTTGAATGCTGGTGCGGATGTTTCGGTGCGGCTGGTGCGATTGTTTCGGTGCGGCCAGGACCTCTGGGTTGGCCGCGAGATCAATCCTTGCGTAGCCGCCAAAGGGTTCCGTCCGGCCGGTCTTCGAGCGTGATTCCCAGCCCGGCCAGGCCATCGCGGATGCGGTCCGCCATGGCGTAGTTCTTGGCCTTGCGGGCCTCGGTGCGAATGGCCACGAAGAGGTCCAGGAGCCGCGGCGTCAGGCCGTCATCCACGGCGGTTTGCTGGGAGGCCACGGGCTTGCGGAACATCCCCAGGATCGTGCCCAGCTCGCGGAGCACGGTTGCCCCGCGCGTCAAGGCATCGAGCAGATTGGGAGACTGTCGGGCGGGATCCTCCAGGCGGTTTTCGTCGACGAAGCGGTTCAATCTCCGCAGCAGATCGAACAGCTCGCCGATGGCGCCGCCGGTGTTGAAATCGTCGTTCATCGTCGCGATGAAACGGTTTCGGTGTTCGGCCACCTCTTGTAGAAAGGTCTCGCCGCCCGGCGAAAAATCCCCATCCTCGGCCCGCCTGGGTGTGGGCAGGTCGTAGAACGAGCGTCCGGTGATCCGCTGGAACCGCTCGAAAACGCGGTAGAAGGCATCCAGAGCGGTCTCCATTTCGCGGAGGCGTCGCTCGCTGAATTCGATGGGGCGGCGATAATGCGAGGATAGGATGAACAGCCGGATCGTTTCCGGGGAGAACTCTTGGAGCAGCTCGCGGAAGGGGGCCGCCCCTTTGGACTTGCTGATCTTTCCCGCCTGCTGCGAGTCCAGATCGTCTTCGGCGGGCCGCGTGGCCCGGCCGCCCACCTTGCCGATCTCGTCGGCAGCCTGCATCAGCCCATTGTGCAGCCAGTAGCGGACCATCGGCTTGCCGTGCCGTGCCTCGCTTTGAGCAATCTCGTTCTCGTGATGCGGGAAGATCAGGTCCAAGCCGCCACCATGGATGTCGAATGTCTCGCCCAGCAAGCCGCAGCTCATGACAGAGCACTCGATGTGCCAGCCTGGGCGGCCTGGCCCCCACGGGCTGGACCAGGATGGTTCGCCAGGCTTGGCGCTCTTCCACAAGGCGAAGTCGTAAGGCGAGTGTTTCCGGTCGGCCATCTCGCCGCCTTCGTGAATCATGGAGTCCAGGTTCCGCCGGCTGAGCTTGCCGTAATCGGGCTTGCGGGCCACGTCGAAATAAACGTCGCCCTGTGAAGCGTAGGCGAAACGACGATCGACGAGATCTTGGACGAAGCGGATGATGTTGTCGATATTTGCGGTCGCGCGGGGGAAATGGTCGATCGTATCGATGCCCATGGCGTCCAGATTACGCATGTAATCGGCGATCATTTCCTCGGCCAAGGCTGCCATCGCGATTCCCCGGCGATGGCTCTCGGCGATCAGCTTGTCATCGACGTCCGTGATGTTGACTACCCAGGTGACCTGGTAGCCGCGATACGTCAAGAATCGCTTGATGACGTCGAAGATCACCGGGCCGACCATGTGGCCGATGTGGCTGGGCTTGTAGACCGTCGGCCCGCACAGGTAAATACCGACTTTGCCGGGCTGAAGCGTCTGAAACGGCTCTTTCTGCCGGGTCAACGTGTTGTAAACCTGGATCATGCGCTGTGCCTAAAATAGATATAAAACAAGCCCGTTCGTGTGATGCGGTCACCAGTTCGCAACCATGCGGCCAGGGATGCAGGAACCCTCGTCAGTCTTCGGAGCGGTTCAGCGTGGTCGAAGCCCCAAAGGGCTTATCCGGCGGGCGACCTGCCCGTACCAGCAGGGCCACGCACTCCGCGGCGATGGCCTCCTCGTGGCCAATCGGCCCGACGCCCTCGCCCGTCTTTGCCTTTACCGAAACCTGCTCGGGTTGCACTCCCAGGATTTCGGCGACGCGGCGCTGGATGGCTTGCCGGTAAGGGGCCAGCTTCGGTCGTTGGGCGAAGACGACGGCATCGAGATTGATCAACGTCCAGCCTTCCTCCCGAACGAAAGCCCAGACCCTGGCCAACATT
Organism: Blastopirellula marina; assembly: GCA_020721965.1. Taxonomy (GTDB): domain Bacteria; phylum Planctomycetota; class Planctomycetia; order Pirellulales; family Thermoguttaceae; genus Thermogutta. Next base: position 6,284 of record DYLS01000116.1, read on the forward strand.
TCGGCGGAGTCCTTGCCCTTGTTGGCGGGGTCCGTATCGGGGAACCATTGTCCGATGTCGCCCATTCCCGCGGCCCCGAGGAGGGCGTCCGTTGCGGCGTGCAACAAAACGTCAGCATCGCTGTGCCCCAGGGCACCGCGGTCGAAAACGATGGGAATCCCCCCGATCATGATGGGGCCAGGGCCGCCCAATCGATGCGTGTCGTGTCCAAGCCCGACTCGGAGTTCCAAATCCTCCTCCGTTTTCTATCCTCCCTGGCACGTGATCGCTGACTGGCAAGCGACGGCCGAATTTCTATCCTTCTCGGAAAGCAACCGACAAACGTCTAGCTGGAGTTTTGCAAACTGCTTGCTCCCCTTCTGAGAGAGGGCGATAAAATGGAGTACTAGGCAATTCAGGAAAACCAGGAAATCCGTTCACGTGGGGAACTGCCTTCGCTTCACCATCTCCTGAGGGAAAACGCGAGCTAATACTACGGCGCTATATTGCGGATTTGGCCCAACCTATTGTGTCCCAGACAGGTCTGTTGCCACTAGATGCTGTGGTTTTTCTTGAAACTAGCGCTGCCGTACTGATAAACCCAAGTTGCAAAAGTACAGGTCTAACCTTCCCGGTAAGAGACCAGCAAACGTTTATCCTTCGCGTATCCTTCGCGGCAGACGGACATCGAAGTCCGGCTACACATCAGCGAGTCCACCTATCTTCCCCAGTATATCGCGACGATGAACCGGGATTCCGTGCCAAGTTCGATCATTCGGCGATAGGGATTATATCGTTAGCGGGCAAGTCGCACAATCGCGGCACTTTCCGCAAGTTTTCGAGGACCGGTATAATACACCTCATGAAGTGCGCGATTGAGACGAGCAATCTGGCCAAGTATTATCGGGTGTACTCCAAGAAGGAGGGTTTGGTTCCGTCCCTGGTGGGGTTGTTCCGCCGCGAATATCGGGAGGTCCACGCAGTCCGGGGTATTGACGTCCGTGTGGAGCCGGGCGAATTCGTGGCCTTTTTGGGGCCGAATGGGGCGGGCAAGACCACCACCCTGAAACTCCTCTCCGGCATCATCACGCCCACCTCTGGCTCCGCTTCGGTGCTGGGATATACCCCTTGGAAGCGGGAAAACGCCTACCGTCGCCGTTTTGCCTTGGTGATGGGGCAGAAGAACCAGCTTTGGTGGGACCTGCCGGCCGCCGAATCCTTTCGCTTGCATCAGCAGATCTACGATATTCCGGAGGCATCCTTTCGGCAGACCATGGCGGAATTGGCCGGCATGATGGAAGTGGAGCCGCTTCTGCACCGGCCGGTCCGTGAGCTTTCCTTGGGCGAGCGGATGCGGATGGAGCTGATCGCGGCCCTCCTGCATTCCCCGGAAGTCCTGTTTTTGGACGAGCCGACCATCGGGTTAGACGTTACGGCACAGTTCACGATCCATCGCTTTCTGCGGCACTACCAGCAGACCAGAGGCACGACCATCCTGCTCACCAGCCATTACATGAAGGACGTGGACGCCCTGTGTCGACGCGTGATTGTGATTGCCGGAGGGCGGCTGATCTACGACGGTTCGTTGCCGGGCCTGGTCGAGCGATTCGGAGGCTACAAGATCATTTCGGTGCTGTTCAGCGACGGCGAGGTTCCCCCCGATTTGGAGCGTTTTGGGCAAATCGTTTCACGTGAACCACCGCGGATGCGGTTGCGGGTGGATCGCCAGGTGGTGACGGCGACACTCCGGGAACTGCTCGCCCGTTACGCCGCGGATGATGTTAGCGTGGAAGACCCACCCCTAGAAGAAGTGGTCTCGGCCCTATTTTCCTCGGCCGAAGAGCGCTCCCGTGAGACGGCCGTGACACTCACCCGGGCGTAGCGCGGTGCGTCGGGTCGAGTTGTGCGAGCAGCGCCGTCCGTTACCTGAACCTTTTGTATCTCTCACGTTGTATCGGTCTTGTACCTGTCATGGCCAGCACGGCATCCACCGCTTGGACGATCCTTCGCATCAGCATGGAAGAGCGCCTTGCCTATCGGGGCGATTTCATGCTGGGGACATTGATGCGATTTTTGCCGATCGTGACGCAGATTTTCTTGTGGGCGGCCGTTTTTTCGGAGATCGAGGCGACGACAAATCGCGGGGCGACCGTGGCGGGTTACGGCTATCACGACATGGTTGCGTATTACCTTCTGACCATGCTCAGCCGGGCCTTTTCCAGTATGCCCGGCCTGGCCTCCGGCATTGCCCGCGAAATCCGCTCCGGCACCGTCAAACGCTTCCTGATTCAGCCGGTGGACATGCTGTATTTCCTGTTTTTGTATCGCCTGGCGCACAAACTGGTTTATTACGCCGTGGCGGTGGTTCCATTCGTGCTGGTGTTTTATTTGTGTCGAGGCTTTTTTGTCGAGACGCCCCAGGGTTGGGTCTGGGTGGCATACGTGGTTTCACTGCTGATGGCCTTCCTGCTGGGATTTTTCTTGGAAGCAACGATCGGGATGCTGAGTTTTTGGTTCCTGGAAGTCAGCTCCCTGCTGTTCATTTACATGCTGTTGAGTTTTTTCTGTTCGGGCCACATGTTTCCCATCGATATGCTGCCCGAGCCGTGGGCCACGGTGGTCAAGGCGATTCCCCTGCAATACTTGGCCTATTTCCCCGCGGCGGTTTTTTTGGGAAAGGTCCAAGGCGCAGCGATGATCGGGGGCTTGCTGATGCAGGCGACCTGGGTGGTCGCCTTTTTCCTGTTGGCCCGATGGGCGTGGCACCGGGGTGCTCGTCGATATAGCGCTTTTGGAGGTTGATCGCCGATGCGCGGTTTCGCACGTGCCTGGTCCGTCTTCCTCACCTTTGCGCGGAACAGCCTGATTCGCGACATGACGTTTCGCGCCAATTTCCTGATCGAGCTGGTGTCGTCGTCGGCCTGGGTGTTCATGAACCTGGGATTCTACCTTCTGATCTTTCATTACACGCCCTCGATCGGCGTGGGGACCGGCTGGGGGAAATGGGAGTTTTTTGCCTTCGCCGGCACGGGCCTCATCATCAATAGCCTGACCAGCATGTTTTTCATGACCAACGGTGATGAGTTTGGCGAGATGATCCGCACGGGCACGCTCGATTTCGCATTGCTCAAGCCCATCGATACGCAATTCCTGGTTTCATTGCAGCGGGTTGAGTGGTCGAGCGCGGGCAATTTGGTGGTGGGAATTGTCTTAGTGCTGGTCGCTACATCGCGGTTAGCGGGGGCTATCGGCCCAGGGCAAGTCATCTTATATCTGGCCTTCGTGCTTTGTGGGGTGGTGATTCTATACAGTCTTCTATTCAGCTTTGCGGCGACGAGTATCTGGTTGGGACGCAATACCTCGCTGTTGGACTTTTGGTTTTACATCGTGAGTTTCAGCCGCTATCCCATGGAGATTTACCAAGGACGGCTAGGCCGACCCATCCGTTGGTTCTTCTCCTTTGTCGTTCCCGTGTTGGTGGCCGTGAATGTCCCGGCAAGGGAACTGGTGCGACCGCTGTATCCTCGGCTGGCCAGCGACTGGCTTTTTACGCTGAGCGCCCCGGTGGCCGCGGCCGCCAGTTTCGCGGTTTGTCGGTGGATTTTTGCACGGGCGCTGCGGAGTTATCGTAGTGCCAGCAGTTGACAGCCGCTGCAATCGGCACGCCATCCGATCACAAGGGATGGTGGCCCCATTGACCTTGCCCGAAGGGACCCGGTTCTCCGTTCCGCAGGGCCACTTTGCGGCGCTCGGTTCCCCGGTGCCACTCTGTGGCGCTTGGTCCCACGGTGCCAACCTGTGGCGATTGGTTCCACGGTGCGAGTTTGCGGCGTAAACTCATGTTTTGGCGTTGCCGCGCGGCAATCGACCTCGTCGCCGTTGGTCGAGGATTAGAGATCAGGTTTACACCGCCGGGTTGTTTGCTTGGCTCCACATCGTGTGGTGGTGGGGCGCAGCGCCTCGCAAAATATCATGCTGGGCCTATCATGCCATCAGGCGGACTGTGGGCTGTAGGATTGGTGTGGTCTCCATGATGGCACGCATTATGGCACGCACGAGGAAGGCTGGTCACGGCTTGCATCGAGGTGGTCTGCGATGAAGTGGTCTTATAGTTCCAATGCTTATATGCGGTTTGGTCTGGAGGAGACGGCCCGGCGGATTGCCGCGATCGGCTTCGCGGGGCTGGAACTTCTGGCGGATGTTCCGCACGCTTGGCCCGCCGGATTGCCATCTGCGAGCATCGAGGCGATTCGAGCCGCGTTGGATCGTCACGGGCTGCAAATCGCCAACATCAATGCCTTCATGATGAATGCGGTCGCGGACCCCCGGCAGCCGTATTGGCATCCCTCTTGGATCGAGCCGAGCTGGGAGTATCGGGCGATTCGGCGGGAGCACACCAAGCGGGCGATCGAATTGGCGGCGGCGCTGGGGACGCCAAACCTTCAGACCGAGCCAGGCGGGCCGATCCCCCTCGGCTATTCGCGGCGCCATGCCTTGCAGGTCTTTTATGACGAGCTGATGCCTTGCGTCGAAATGGCCGAGCGGTTGGGCGTCGATCTCTTGATCGAGCCTGAGCCTGGCCTGCTCATCGAACTGCCGGAGCAGTATTTGGAATTCGCGGAGCGTGTCGATTCTCCTCGCTTGGGCTTGAATTTCGACATCGGTCACTTTTTCTGCGTGGGGGCGGCGCCCGAGCAATGGGTCCCACGCTTGACGGCTCATACCCGGCACTATCACATCGAGGACATCCCACCCGATCGCAGGCACAGCCATCTGGTTCCCGGACGTGGGGCGATCGATCTGGCGGCGGTGCTCCGTGCCATCCGCGACAGCGGTTACCAGGGCTGGGTTACCGTGGAGCTATACCCCTATATCGATCAGCCGGATGAGGCGGGGGCCGAGGCCTTGCGGTACTTGCAGGGCTTGCTGGGCGGAAATTCGGATTGAAGGCATGACGATCGGCGGAAAGGCTGGTCGGCGATCACGAACCTTTAACGACGGGCGGCGAGAATGCCCACTGATCCCATTCGCGGCTACTTGCAATTGATCCGCCTTCCCAATCTCTTTACGACGGCGGCCGACGTCCTGGCGGGGACGGCCGTGGCCGCGGCTGCGGGAAGCGGGGCGAACGGGGGCACGCTTTCCGGCTTGGTGCTCTCCTCCGTATGCCTGTACGCCGGCGGCGTAGCGCTGAACGATTGGGTCGATCGGGACCGTGACGCCGTGGAGGCCCCCCATCGGCCGATTCCCTCGGGGGCGGTCTCCGCAGCAGCGGCCTTGCGGCTTGCCGTCTTCCTGTTGACGACCGGGACGTTGATCGCGCTGATGGTGGCCTTCGTGCTGGCGTCCCAGGCCACGGCCGTGATCGCGGTCGGATTGACCTTGAGCATTTTGTTCTATAACCTGCTGGCCAAGGAACGGGCCATTGGTCCGGCTGCGATGGGGCTGTGCCGTAGCCTAAACTGGATGCTGGCGATGAGTCCGGCTGCCGCGGCGTGGCTCCTCCCTCACTGGGCTTTGCCTCTGGGAATGGGGATTTATATCGCCGGCATCAGTTGGTTTGCACGGCAGGAGAGGACGCTCGCCGCTCGATTCTATTTGGCCTTCGGCTGGTCGCATTGGATCGTGGGGATCGCCGTCTTCGGGATGTTTGGTTTGGCCTACCAAAACGTAGCCGTCGACCGCTGGCGCTGGGTGGCACTCCTGGGACTGATTGCGTTGTGGCTGACCGTGCGGACTCTTTGGGCCATCCAGGACCCGCAACCGCGGCGGGTGCAGCTTGTGGTCACGCAGGCGATTCTGGCCGTGGTGGTATTGGATGCAGCGGCCGTGTTCCTGGTGGCAGGGCCGATATTCGCCGTTCCGGTGCTGGCCTTGATCCTCCCCGCCGGATGGCTTGGCCGTTGGTTGTATTCCACGTGAGCGGCCGCGGGGGCGGGGGCTTTACGACGGTCAGAGACGAGCGACGCTGCCCATCGTTTGCAGACGGATGGAAGATCGCCGCAGGGCGTTCTGCGGACTTGGAGAGGGCACCATGTATCTGGCTTATAACACCAATGGATTGCCGCACCACGAGCCTTTGGTGGCCGTCGCTTGCTTGTCGGAGATCGGCTACCAGGGCGTGGCGTTGACCATCGATCATTACCTGCTTGCACCGGACGATCCGCGCTGCCCGCAACAACTCGCCATGCTCAAGGCCCTTCTGGATGCGAGCGGGTTGAAGTCCGCCATTGAGACAGGCGGGCGTTTTTTGCTCGATCCCTGGCACAAGCACGAACCGTCGTTGCTGACGACCGATCCCGCGGCGCGCCGCCGGAGGATCGCCTTTTACCACCACGCCATATACTGCGCGGCAGCCTTGGGGAGCACGTGCGTTTCGCTTTGGTCGGGCCGCGTCTCCGACGCCGATTCGCCAGCCGCTTCTGAAGGCGCGCTGTGGGATCGCCTGGTGGAGGGCCTGCGCGAAACGTGCGCGTACGCTGCCGAACGGGGCGTGGCGATCGCCTTGGAACCAGAACCCGGCATGTGGATCGACACAACGGAAAAGGGTTTGCGGGTGCTGGATCGTGTGGGGCAAGCGAATTTGTTTATGACGCTGGATATCGGCCATCTGCAATGCCAGGGCGAGCTGCCGATCGGGCAATACCTCCGCCGTTGTGGCGAGCGGCTGATCCATGTGCACGTGGACGATGCCCGGCCGGGAGAGCACGAGCACCTCATGCCCGGCCTGGGGACGGTGGATTGGGAGGACGTCTTGCCATCGCTGCACGACATGGGGTATCAAGGGGCTTTGGCGGTGGAATTGAGCCGTCATGGGCACATGGGATTGCAGGCGGCGGCCGAGGCTTATGGCTTCCTGAAGTCGCGGCTGGATTAGCTGAATCGAATCTGG
>DYLS01000279.1 GCA_020721965.1 Blastopirellula marina
GAGAGGGAGGCGAGCCATCTCGCCCGGGCGCAGCGCCGCCGAGCGCCAGAGGGGCAAAGCCCCTATAGAAGTACCGTGGAGCCGCTCATTACTGTTGCAGAACTTGGACAACACGGCACTACCAACTTCATTCCGAATCGTGCCAGGGCATATTCCTGTGTTCGCTGTCATTCGCAACACACAAACTGGAATTGTTTGACCGCGGCGTCGCCGTGATACACTTACGTCACCGAGCAGCCGAGAAAGGAACTGCTATGGCGAAGAAAGCGTCTGTATGGAGTGATTCATCCGGCCTTGCGCTGAAATCAGAGTATCGCAAGCGCGCCCGTGCCGGCCTCATCGCCGTTGCCGACTGGGCAACACGTAACCAGATACGCCATTCATGGCCTCGCTGGACCGCCGACGCGGGCCGCTTCCTGTATCACGTTCACCTGCCTTCCGGCGACATCATGTGGTCAACGTCATGGAATACCGCCCGCGCCGTGCAGGGGATGCTCTCAGCATGGCAGGTGACCGGGCGCAAGGAGTATCTTGAGACCGCCGAATGGGGACTTGAATACGTCAAGTCGCTGCAAGTGTTCGCGCCGGAACTGGAAAAGGTGCGCGGGACCTTTATCGAAGAGACGCCCGTCAATGACCACATCGGTTCGCGTGACGGCGTGGAGTGCACCCAGGCGCTCATCGCACACTACTTCGCCACGAAGAACAAAGTATCGCTCATCCGGGCAAGGGCATTTCTCGACTGGCTAATCAAGGCGACGGAAACGGGCCTCTGGCCGTCGTCGTACATCTACTTCAAGCCGGAATGGAAGCCGAATCTGGTTTCGGCGGCGGACTCGTGGTGCACGTTTGCTGCCAGCATACCGTTGGCGCAGTTCGCCAAGGCAACAGGCGAGAAGAAGTACGCAAGATGGGCGGAGTATTTCACAGACCTCACGCTCGAACACCTGTTTGATTCATCCGACGGATCGCTCCGGCTCAAGAAAGCCTTCGGCCACCATACGGCAGGCGCAGATACGGCGCTCTATAACGACGACGGCCTCGGCCCGGCGCTCATCGCCACGTGGAAAGCATCCGGCAAGAAGAAGTACCTCGACGCCGCTGTTGCCAACGGGGATTGGTGGATAAAGAAGGGCAACAACCTGCCGGAAAACTACGCGATGATTCCTGCGGTGATGATATTCATGGCGGATTTTGCACGCGCCACCAGCGAACAGCGCTTCATCGACTATATCAATGCGATGGCAGAGCGGTTATTTGCGCTCCAGATAATGCGAGACGAGCGGCCGAAGGTGGCGGGGGCGTTCCTCGGCGAAGACATGGCGCCGCATTACAGGAAAGGCTCGCCGCCCGGAGAATGGATATCGCTCAGATGCTGCTCATACGGGCTTATTGCGCTTGGCAAACTTGCCGCGGCAAACGCGAAGCAATGGGGACCGTCGTATTCCGGATTCGGGTTCTGACGACCTTGCAGACTTTCCCCAACAAGTGGTGGTGGGCGGGATATGGTGCAAAACGCTGGATAAGAAGACACAATTCCCCCTTTCCCCCACCAGGGGGTTTTAGCGACGTCCGATGTTTGTTTTGGTCTTGAGTATCGGCGACGCGACAAGGGGGCGGGAACGCCCGTTCCTCAGGCTTTTGCCTGGCAGAGCCTTTCAAGAGAGCACAAGAAGACACGCGTCACGAACTTCCAGGTTGTCTTCACTGCGCCATACGCTTTTTTGAGCATGGCAAAGCCGCGGAGCGCCAGGTAACACCCCAGCAACAGAAGCCCGACAAACCAAAGAAGCAGCAACGCCTCTTTCACGCGCTCGTTGCGTATCCACCCTCGTTTGCTTCCTACCAGTTCGTTCAGCCGCTTGAAGACGTTGTTCTCTATCACCCATCTCGTGTGCGCCAACTCCCGCATGTCGGAGGCGCTCATCTCCACGGCC
>DYLS01000117.1 GCA_020721965.1 Blastopirellula marina
AAAAGTCCAGTCATTGCGTTTGCTCGCTGCCAGGTGATGATCGTATACCCCGGGGAACTTACTTTGGGTATGCAGTGATCGTGGCCCAAAACCAGCAATTTGTGCCCTGGCACAACAGGGTATTCGATAAAACGAGGATGTCATGAGTAGTCAGACGCCGATACAGCGTGAGATTCCTTATGCGGCCCAGCAATCTCGGCGGGGAAGCATTACGGGCGTGCAAGTCGTGGGAGTAGGGAGCTGGGTGCCGGAGAATCGCGTTTGCAACGAGGACCTGGCCGCGCTTGGTTGCGATACCGAGTGGATTGTCAAGCGGACCGGCGTTTTGGAACGGCGCCACGCGCCCCCGGGCATTGCCACCAGCGACATGGCGGTTGAGGCCTCGCGGCAGTGCATCGCCCGCGCGGGAGTCGATCCCGCCGACATCGATCTGATCCTGTTGGGGACGTACACGCCAGACTATACTATGCCGGCCGCCGCGGCCCTCGTTCAGGACGAATTGGGACTCTGCGCCCCCGCCATGGACATCCAGGCCGCGTGCACCAGCTTCATGTATGCGTTGATCACGGGGATGCAGTACGTGGCGACGGGCTGTGCCAAGTCGCCTTTGGTGATCGGCGCCGATTGCAATTCTCGGGTCTGTAATCCCGCGGACGTAAAGACCTTTCCAATCTTTGGAGACGGCGCGGGAGCCATGTTGCTTGCCCCCGGCCAGGCCGATCAAGGTCTGGTGGCTTTCAGTTACGGGACCGACGGTTCCGGGCGCGACTTGCTCTACCGAATGGGCGGCACCTATCGCTCGCCGGGACTTGCCGAGACGCTGAATGGCTATCCCTACCTTTTCATGGAGGGGCGACCGGTCTTCAAATGGGCGATCCGTATGCTGCGGCAGACCGTGCACGACGTGCTAGAGGCCGCCGGCGTGACGCTCTCCGATATCAGCCTCGTGGTCTTCCATCAGGCCAACATCAGAATCATCCACGCCGCGGCGGATGACATTGGCATCCCCCGCCAAAAGCTGTACAACAATCTCGACCGGTACGGGAATACTTCCTCGGCCAGCATTCCGCTCTGCTTGGACGAAGCTGAACGCGAAGGGCGTCTCCATCGGGGCGATTTGGTTTTGCTCAGCGGATTCGGGGGTGGGCTTTCCTGGGCCACGGGAGTCCTGCGTTGGTAGGGTAAAAGCTCCGTCACCCCTTGCCTCCCTCGCGCGACCGCACAAGCTGACCGATTCAACGCTTGTGTACCGGTGCTCGGGAACGCCCTGCTCCACCTCACGGCCCGAAATCGCCGGCAGGGAAGGAGAACCAAGTCGCCAGCCTCTGGCATTTCTGCTTTCACCGCGGCCTTTCACAGCCTGCAAGCGACGAGGCGTCATTTCTCGCCTTCGGGGGGCGGGTTGGGTGCCTCGTCCGCGGTGACGTCCAGGAAGTATTGCGGCGAGTACGGCTTGAATAGCCGGGGCCGAGCGGGCTTGAGCGGTCTCCGCAAGGGTACGCCGGCTCGTTCTTGACGTTGTGCTTCCAGGACGTTGGCCCTGGTGACTTGGGGATGCTTGCGCTGTAAGGCATGGAGGATTTCCGCGGTGCTTGCCGAGGGGCTACGCCGCATCAGTTTGCGTGCGGCCGTCACCCAGCGGCGGCGAACATACGATTCCCAGAGCCGACGGAACTCCTCCTTGCGGCGCGTATTTTCCTGGACCAGGGCTGCGAATGGTTCCCGGCAAGCGAGGAGCGCGTAATCCGCGACCATCACCCAATCCACGTAGAGCAGCCGCGATGGCGAGGGTAAAGGGGCGTCCGCCGCCGCGGCTTCTAACAGCGGCGTTTCCGCATCCTCGGCCTCGTTACCAGTTGAACCCGCATCGGCGGTGACGGCCTGGCGAATCTCGGCGGCGATTCTCGCTCGTGCCAAGCGGCCGTCTCCGTTACACGCGAGATAGATTTCACGGCCACGGTCCCGCCAGGATCGATATGTCGCGTAGGAGCCGGCGATCCATCGCAACACGGCGGCAGTCGGATCGGCGGTCTTCCCGGATGGAGATTTGCGGCGGGACATCACTCGCCCTCGTCATGATCCTCGATGGTCGGATCGGCCTGTTGCCCGACCTCCCACCTCCCCTTTTTCTGAAACGCCCCGCGCGAATCCGCTTGTCTGTCACAGTCAGGGCAGACCAGCGGAGGCGTCGCCCCGGCAACACGATCATAACTGGACTTTTGCAACTTGGGTTCCCAAGCTCCATTCCCTCGGGAGATGGTACGGTGAATGCGGTTTCCTATGGAAACAGTTTTCCTTGTTTTCCTGGATTGCCCAGCGCTCGAGTTTGTCTCCGTCTATCGGAGGGGGGGCGAGCAGTTTGCAAAAGTCCAGTCATAACTTGCGGTGGAAATGGAAGAATGTTCCGACCCCTACCGCCGTTCCCAGGATGACGGCCACGATGACCATCCGCAGGACCTGTCCGAAATCGCTCGTGCCCCACAGCAGCATCTGCACCAGCATGGCGAAGATCACCGCCATATTGAATCCCAGGATACCGAATTGGATGGCCTGTCGCGTGGCGGCTGCCGGGTCCTGCGGCGCCTGGTGGACGGCAGCGGCTTGTTGGACCCGCTGCGCGGCGGCCGTCGCCTTGGCAGCACCTTTCGTCTGCGCCTGCGAAAAGTACCGTGGAATCGCGGTGTTGATGCTTGTGGGGGTGGTGAGCACGGTCCGAACGGGCATGCCGAATCGCAGGCGGAGCTGCTCTTCCACGTCTGGATTGATAGGGAAGGGCGATGCCACCAGGACCTGGTTGTCGTCGCTCATTACCGGGACCACGGAGTTCTGGCGGGCGAATGCGGCCGGGACTAGCCGCACCAATTCTTCATCGACCGCGGTCTCCTCCAGGTCGATAAATGGCAGACCCTCGGATTCCGCGTAAGCCTGGATCACCACGTCTTGCGGGGCCAATTTCTGCTGCACGATGGCGTCGCGAATCTCCATGCCCACGGCCTTGGCAAACCGCCGTGCCCGTTCGAGGTCCTCGGGAGTGAGCGTCTTTTCGGCGAGGAGGATCTCCTCCAGGGTGCGGCGGCGTCCCTCGCCCAGGTCCTTGCGGCCCAGGACGGCATCGTATTCGCGTTTGCGTTGGGCGTCCGTCAAGCAGAGCATGGCCTTGGCCAGCTCGTTGAGCAATGCCTGCGATTCGAAGGCATAGTCGCCGGAGGCATACTTGCGGACGTGAGCGTTGAGCTTGCGGTACTGGGAGCGAATCTTGGCGACATCGTCCTCGAATCGCTTCAATCCCAGCAAGCGGTAATAGTTGACCGGGCGTTCCGGCTCCTCGATCCCCAACCATTCCCGATAGACATCGATCGGCTGCTTGGCCATGCCGGTACATCCTTATCCAACTGCCACGGCACCCTGATGCCATGAAGGCGGCCACAACGCCTACTCGACTTTGTATTGCTCGGCCAATTGCTTCAGGGTGTCTACGTCTTCCTCACGCAAACCGCCGCGGCGCTCGATCTCGATCTGGGCCTCACGCCCGGTGGCCTTGTCCCTGGCCGTAACCACGACCCGCCCTTGCGAAGTGAAGGCGTAAGAGACCTCCACCGGTGAACCTTTGGGAAGACCTTGCGGAAGATCGGCGATGCGGCACTTGCCCAACAAAGAGCAAGCAAACGGATCGGGGGCGTCTCCTTCCAGCACCTGGACGGTGATTCGCTCCTGGTCGTCCTTGGTGGTCTTGAAGATCCGGCGGACTTCAATCGGGATACGGCTGTTGCGGGGGATCATCACGTGGTTGATCGTCTTGCCGCTTTTGGGATCCAAGGCCACGATCCCCAAGCCGTGGGAGTTGACGTTTTCTTGCTGTACGATTGCCAAACGACGGCGGATGCGTTCCGCCAGCTCGCTTTCTTCACCGCGATATTTGGCCTCCAGGATAGCGGCATGGATGGCGGCCCCTTGTGCCACTGCTGTGTGCGGGGAGATGCCCGTGTAAGGCTCACGCTGCAATAAGTCCTTCAACATCCTGGGAACCTGCGGCATGAGTGTGGAGCCGCCCACCAGGACGACGGCCTCCAAGTCCTGCGAGGAAATGTTGGCCTCTTCCAGTACCAGCATGGTGGTGTCCGCCGTGCGCTGCAAAAGATCGGCGGTCAGCTCTTCGAACAACTGGCGTGTGACCGGAATATCCATGGCCTTCTCGCCGTATCGGACATGGATGGTCGTTTCCGTGCGGTCCGTCAGGTCGATTTTGGCCAGGTCGCAGTCGTTCCGCATGATTTGAATCTGCTGCGGCGATTCGCGGGGGTCCACGCCGTGCCGTTTCTTGAATTCCTCGGCGCAGTAGTCGAGCAGCCGGTCATTCCAGTCCACGCCACCCAATTGCACATCGCCGTCGGTGGCCAACACACGGAAGTGGGTTGGCGTGTACTCGACCAACGTTACGTCGAACGTGCCCCCGCCCAGGTCGTACACCAACACTTTGCGGGGCGTATCGATTTTCGTTTCGGGGTTGCCCAGGCTCCCCTCGTGCCAGGCGTAGGCCAACGTGGCCGCCGTCGGCTCGTTCATGATGTCGATGACGTTGAGTCCTGCAATACGTCCGGCATCCTCCGTGGCCTTGCGGCGGGCATCATTGAAGTAGTACGGAACGGTGATCACGGCATTGCCGATGGTTCCGATCCGCCGCTCCGCGTCCTGCTTGAGTTTCTTGAGGATCAAGGCAGAGATGAATTCCGGTGAAATCTCGCGACCATCGAAGGTGCGGCGAAAATCGGGCACCCCCATGTAGCGCTTAATCCGCTCGACGACGTTTTCTGGCGACTCGAACGCCGCTCGTTCCCGACGAGGCCCCACAATCACGTGGCCACTCTCTGCCAGCAAGATCACGCTGGCCGTCAATTCATCCCCATCGTCATTGGGGAGTGTGGCTGGATTGCCCTCGTCGTTCAAGATAGCGATTTCAGAAAAAGTGGTTCCCAGGTCAATACCAACGGTGTGGCCAGATTCAAAGTGCATAGCAATCGTTCCCGAGAATTCGATAAGCAGGAAACCTACGCTGTCGCTGACTGATGGACCTCCGACAATCGCCCCACGAGGCAGACTCCCTCGTCCCGGGGTAAAAGCCTCCTGCTTCGATGACGGGAGAAACCCGTCTCCCCCAACCAAGCCGCGACTTGGTGCCCCGGTGTGGGGCTGAGTTCGCCGCGCGGTCCTCGCGTACTTTGTTACTTTAACAAGGAATCTTTTATTTCAACAAGGAATCCACGTCTTCCAGCACATCCTCTACGGATTTCCCTTTCTTTTCGTCTTTTTTCTCTTCCTTGGGCTGCTCCTTCTTTTGTGCCTGTTCTTTTTCTTTCTCCTTTTCGGCGGGCGGTGACTGCTGAGGCTTGGCCCCCTCGGCCTGCGCCTCTGGCTTCGGCCCTGGTGCGGGCTGCGCTTGTGGCTTTGGTTGCGGGCTTGTCGTAGCGTGCGTATCCGGCGCCGCCTGAGGCTTTTCCTGCGATGCCGCTGGGGGCGGAGTGGTCGGTTTCTCTCCGGCCGGTTTTGCGTCGCCGGGAGCAGGCTCGCCCTGCACCAATTCTTCCTGAACCTCTTCCACGCTCGAAAACTTCGTACCGTTGAGGATACTCAAAAAAGCTGGCTTCGCCAAATCGATGACGTCGGAACTGGCCCACAATTGAAATTTGTAGCGTCTGCCGCCGCAGACCGTGTCGAAACAGAGCTGGTCCAAGATCGTGCCGAGGCTGTCTTTGACCTTCACCCGCCGCTGGTACAAGACCCCAACCATTTGCCCAATCCGCCCGGCCTGTATGGTACCGCTTCGACCTGCCGCCTTCATCTCTTGTGCCACGAATTTTTGATACTGGCCGATATTCTCCTGTGTAACATTGCGAAATTGGGCGCAATCCTCCGCAGTTACGACCACGGTGGGGTACGGCGCCGAGGGATCGCTCTGGAAGCGAATGATGAACTTGTTGCTACGGGGGGCAACAGCCCAATCCTTGGGCGGGGCCATTTCCAGCTTCCCCTCATCCAATAGCGGCAGGTACGCGTCCAGCGGAGGCAAATCCGGCTGGGTGAGATCGGTTACGGGCGGCCCTGCTTCCGCCGGAGCCTTCTTCTCGTTGGATTTCGAGCAGCCTGAAAACAACGTCCCAGCCACGAAAGCTGCGAAAATGAGGAAACCCATGATTTTCCGCGGTTTTCCCATCGCACTCATCCCCAATATTCCCGATAACGTCCGGCGGATGCGAGTTGCTTTTTTATCGCTCTTCTAGCCCTTCGTTCGGCCATCATTTGGCGCCGCCCACGGCTTCTGTGCTGATTGGCCGACTGGTGAACGCCTCTTGGCGCGATTTTAGGTTTACCCCGTTTCTGATCCGCCTGACCTAACCTTCAGATTCGACTTCCACTTGCTGTTTCACGAGCTGGACGAAATGGGGCACTTTTTTGCTTTCGGTCAATTCTTTGGCGGCCTTCTCGGCCTCAGCCCGTTGGGAGTAGCTAAACGATTGCACTTGGACCATGGTCTGATTGAAGACTCCCCACATGGCCACCAGCTTGTAGCTCTTGCTGGGCTTGGCTCGGCTCTTCCGCGTGGTTTTGGCGGCCTTTTCTTTTTCAGCTTTTTTGGGATCGCTTGCCTCGCCCGACGCCTGCTTGCTTTTTCCCGCCGTTTCCGCCTGCTCGCGTAACGCCCTGCGATCGAGAACTCTTCGCGCCATTACCAGTCCCCTCAATAAGTAGGCCCCCATCACCAATCGGCAGCATTGCCGGAACGTAGCGATGGGTCGGGACAACACCAATTTATGATAACCTCCCCCGTCCCGGATCGCTACCAGTCGATCCGCCGCAGGGAATGCCGGGCGAAACGTTCGGTGAGGCGAGATCCTGCCGGGGCCGCGTGGTGCAGGGAGCCGATGGTATGAGCGACAGCGTGCGAAAGGACCGCCCGAATGACCGGGGGGGTGCGGCTCATTCTCCGGGCAGCACCGCAGCTTTGGCCAGGTCTCCCAGGCGAGCCAGACCCTCGCGGGTGACGGAGGTCCCAGCCAAAAACACCGTCTGCAGTTTCGGCAATGCCTCCAGGGTAGCGATGGTCTCGTCCGTCACGCCGATCGTCCCTGAGAGGTCCAACTGCCGCAAGTCTTTCAGAGCCTGCAAAGCCAAAAGGCCCTGATCGGTCACCATTGTTTCCGCGAGGGCAAGTTCTTCAAGAGAGGTGAGTTTCGCCAAGGCCGCGGTGACCGGGTCGCTGACAAGGGTCTTGGAGAGATCGAGGCGGCGGAGGGATTGCAGGCGGCTCAGATGCTCGCCCACGCTATCGCTCACCATCGTTTGGTACAAACGGAGTTCCGTCAGTTGCGAACCGTCCCTGAGAAAACGCAGGAAATCGCCGCGGACGGGCATGTCGCGCAGTGATAGACGGACGAGATGGGGCATCCGCGCCAGCACTGCCAAATCGTCTTCGCCGATGGAAAGGCATTTGTACAGGGTGAGTGAGGCGATGGGGAGATCGGCCAGCCGGCTCAAACCCTTGCCCGTCACAGCCGCCTCCTCGAGCGTGAAGGCCGACATCGCTCGGCAGTTTGCCACGACCTCCATGCAGGGATCGTCGATAGAGTAGCCCCGAAGGCGGAGGTCCGTGAGGTTTGGGATGCGGCATATCTCCCGGAGAACTTCGATCCCCACACCTGGACAGCCCCGGAGGTCCAGCAGTCGCAGACCTTGCAGGGCGGCCAAGTTGCGCAAGGACTTCGCCGAGAAGCCATTGTCGTGGAGGTACAATTGCTCCAGCTTGGGAAAACGAAGCAAGGTTTCGATGGCCGCGTCGGTGAGGTGCACCGATCGCCGGAGATTCAACGAGCGCAATCGAGGGAGCGAAGCCAATTCCGCCAACGCGGTATCGTCGATTTGCGTGTTTTCCAGGCCCAGCTCTTCCAAAGTCTTGCAACTGGCGAGGGCATGCACACCGCTTGGTGTAACGCCGAACCCCGACACCGCCAAACGACGCAAGTGGGGAAGTAGTACGGCGGCACGGATTTCGGCGTCCCCGCCCACCCTGCGCCCCGACGCCATGTCCGCGCCAATCAAACGGCCCCGGGAATCGAAGTCCAAAGCGGCCTGGGAGCGAGTCAACGTTGCAAACAGGTCACGCCATCGCTCTGGAACCGCGCTGGCGGCAGGATCGGACTGCCACATGCGATACCATGCGGCCTCGGACGGCGTCTCCTGCGAGGTGCGGCCCCCATCGGCCGTGGGGCTGCGTCCGTGCCGCGCCGCGGCGGGGTTGGAGGAGGTGGGAGGGCCGATAGTTTGGCGACGGCAGCCGCTTGGCAGGATCGCTAGTAACGCCGCCATCAGTACCACAACTGCATCCTTCATTCGTGATGGTCGGTGCATAGCACGCTCCGATCTTGCGGGAAGTTACAGTCCTAGGCATGCCCGATCGGTCCATAGTCACGCCTGCCCCGACCCGTGGCGAACCGAGTTCTAAGTTGCTGAGGCGCGAGTATAAGGTTATCCTGTCAGCGCAGATTTGCTAAGGTAGGCGACTACTGTATTCAGAAACTGTATCCGGGAGAAACGCTTTGAGGGAGGGTCATCATGCGGTTGAAATTGGTGCGCGTTTCGGTGCTGGGGTTATCGACTTTCCTATTGGGGCTAGTGGGGCTGGCCTTGCTGGACGAGCGAAGCTTGGGAGAGGAATCCCCCGCCGAGACCCATAGCCCAGCCAACGCGGAGTCGCTGGCGAGGTGGCAGGCCATGCGATTCGGCATGTTCATTCACTGGGGACCGGTAAGCCTGAAAGGTACGGAGATCGGGTGGTCTCGCGGTCAGCAAGTGCCTATCGAAGAATACGACGCACTCTACAACCAGTTCAATCCCGAGCAATTCGATGCTGACGAATGGGTCACCCTGGCGAAGCAGTCCGGGATGAAGTACCTCGTCATCACTTCCAAGCATCACGACGGCTTCTGCATCTGGGACTCGGCCTACACGGACTACGACATCATGTCCACACCATTTCGCCGCGATATCTTGCGTGAGCTTTCCGATGCATGTCGCCGCGGTGGTATCGTTTTCTGTACGTATCACTCGATCTGCGATTGGCATCACCCGGACTATCCGCTCGGCTCGCCCGGTGGGAGAACGCGCAAGCCCAACCCCAATATGCCAAGATACGTCGAGTATTTGCACAACCAAACTCGGGAAATCATCGAGAAGTATGGTCCCCTGGGCATGATGTGGTTTGATGGGGAATGGGAGGAGCCTTGGACACATGACTATGGCAAGGCCCTTTGCGAGCACATCCGTCGCTGCCAACCCGATATCCTCATCAATAACCGAGTGGATAAGGGACGCAACGGGATGCATGGAACGACGGCGGGGGATGAGTTTCGGGGTGATTTCGACACGCCCGAGCAGCGAGTGGGTACGTTCAATCGCGAGCGGCCGTGGGAGACGTGCATGACCATCTGCCGCCAATGGGCTTGGAAGCCGAATGATTCATTGAAGACCCTTCGCGAGTGCCTGGAAATTCTGCTGCGTACGGTGGGCGGAGACGGCAACTTGTTGCTGAACGTCGGCCCCATGCCGGATGGCCGCATCGAGCCGCGGCAGGCCGACCGTCTGCGGGAGATAGGTCAGTGGCTGGGGCGCTACGGTGATGGCGTTTACGGCACGAGGGGTGGCCCGTTCAAGCCCGGTCGCTGGGGGGCCGCCACCTGCAAGGGGCAAACGATCTATCTCTTTGTCTTTGCCTGGCCTGGCGAAGGCGACTTGACGCTCCCTAGCATTCCGACACGCATCGAGAAAGCGACGGCTCTTACGGGCGGAAATTTACATTGGGATCAGACCAACGAGGGGATCACCCTGAGGGCGGACTCCCCCGATCCATTGATCACGGTCATCGAGCTGAAAGTGGATGGCGACGCGCTCGCGATTCCGTCCGTGGCGGCGGTCACTGCCGGAGCGGCCAGCAGCGGAAAGCCCGCTCAGGCTTCCAACGTCTTCCAGAATAAGGTTGGGCAATTTGGTCCCCAAATGGCCTTCGATGACGATCCGGGCACCCGTTGGGCCACGGACGCCGGAATTGCACAAGCCTGGCTGGGAGTGGACTTGCAAACACCCCACGAAGTAAGTCGGGTTTTCATCGAAGAGGCCTTTCCGGGCCGAATTCAATCCTTCCGAATCCTGGCCGAAAAGAACGGCGATTGGATCGTCTGCCACGAAGGTGCCAACGTCGGTGAAGGTTTTTCGGCCGATTTCCCGCCGATCGTGGCCCAACGCTTTCGCTTGGAGATCAGCCGGGCCAGCGAAGGTCCGACGATCACCGAGTTCCAATTGTTTGGGAAGCCGGTGCGGTAGAGAATGGTACGCGGCGCTGCCGCGGCTGCCTAGTCCTGCGGGGATCGGGATGTGCCGGACGCTCGGGTCTCACGGCGTCGACTGGCCGTTTGCCGACTCAATGTGGGCGGCTTTCAATAGCGGTGATGCGGCGTTGGATTTCCAGTGCCGATCGCCGCACCTCGCCCGTGGACCGGTTCAGAGCCATCCTGCAATAGACAGCCGCCAAGCCGACTTTCCCAGCATCGAGAGCGGCTCGCGCCTTGTTCAGCAATGATTCGGCCTCACGGTTTCGGGCGGCAGTCTCCGTTGCGTGAAGCCGTTCCGCCTCCTGCACGCTCAACCCGTCGGTGGTGGCCGTGGACCACGGGGAAGCCGACGCCTCGCTTCCAACACCGTGATCGGCAAGAGTCGTAAGCGAACCTCCAGTTGACGTTGATTCGAGACGTGTATTGCCAATCGGGTTGTCGCTGGCCCCGGAAGCTGGAGTCGGGGCCATTATTTGTGCCGGCTCCTGCTGGGAGGTGAGGCGATCTGGGGCTGGGAGTCGATCTTCACCGCCCGGTTCGGGTGCGACATTCGAATTGATGTCGGGGCCTGGTTGTTGCGGGGAGGTTGCCGCCGCAAGGGACTGAGAACGTTCCAGCACGCCGGACTGTGGGGCGTGGAACGGCGATGGTACGTTCAACCGAAAAGGCCGATCCCCGAGGACGGGCGTCGCGCCCACCACGAAGGGCGTAGCGGACATGTCCCACCACCAACCGTAAGTCCCATCGGAGAGCATGAGGGAAGGGCTTTGGAAAGTGGCGGTGCTGCGATGTCCTTGCGACCACCTGCCGAAGAACTCGCCTTGTATGCGTCCGCCCCGCAGGCCCAGTCCCAGAGAGCCACCCGCGTCTCCAGGAAAGTTGCCGAAGGCGGGGGACACGCCGGGAGGCCGGGGGCCGAAGCGGGCAAACCAGTTTGGCCCAGCCAGGCTCCAAGAGATGCCTTGCATATCGAAGTATGAATCGGAAGTGGAACTGGCACCGACGGATACGGCGGCTTGGGGTGCGGGGCTGGCAGACAATCCGCTGGACTGGGCGAGGGCTTCGCCCGAGACAGCAAGAGCAGGAATGACCGCGGCCGCAGCCAAAGCGGCTTTCCCCTGCCCCGCAAACATCGAGAACAGTTCGTTCAGTGCCATCCGTCGCGTTCCTTGAGAGTAGGAATGCGTGAACAGGGCGCTTCGCGGATGTCGATCAGGGATTCAAGTCTGGAGCAACGTTTGCCGAAGTACAATCCTATTCTAAGCGCGTGCCAGGCGGGATTCCAACTGAAAAAGTCCCCCTGAAGGCCGACTGGCAGGCTCCATCAGAAAATCGAATCGCGGTCGCGGAGAGGGGGCTTGCACAGCGAATCGCGATCAGGTAACATTGATTTTTCCCACTTGGGAACTGCGGAACTGGGCTGAGACGCTGGGCTTCCGATGCAAGTGACCAAGTGGTAGCCGCGGAGGCCCCGGACAATCAGGTCCGGGAAACGGGAAAAATCACCAATTCCCACCCGTTGACAGCCGAAAACGGCGCGATAGAATAACGAATGTCGGTCGAAGAAAGGTTGGTAACCGATCAACGACCGCCGATCTTTGAAAACTTAGTAGCGTGTTGATGTAGCCCCATACGTGTGCCGGTGCGACCGGATCACGTAAGCTGCTGTGGACAACCACGGCAGCGAAGATCAGATCTTTCAATGCGTTCGCCATTCCCCTGGGGGTGTTCTCCTTGGGGGTAAGCAAACAATCAATTGAAGGGTTTGATCCTGGCTCAGAGTGAACGTTGGCGGCGTGGATTAGGCATGCAAGTCGTGCGACGAGGCCTGCAAGGGTGCTCGAGCGGCGAAAGGGAGAGTAATACATGGGTTACCTGCCCTTGGGACTGGGACAGCCGCGGGAAACTGCGGGTAATACCAGATAACGTCTTCGGACCAAAGGTGCGAATCCGCCTGAGGAGGGGCCCGTGTCCTATCAGCTAGTTGGTGGGGTAACGGCTTACCAAGGCAATGACGGGTACGGGGTGTGAGAGCATGTCCCCGCTCACTGGGACTGAGACACTGCCCAGACACCTACGGGTGGCTGCAGTCGAGAATCTTCGGCAATGGGCGCAAGCCTGACCGAGCGACGCCGCGTGCGGGACGAAGGCCGTTGTGTTGTAAACCGCTGTCAGGGGGGAGGAAATGTCGGCCCTCAGGGTCGGCTTGACCTATCCTCAGAGGAAGGACGGGCTAAGTTCGTGCCAGCAGCCGCGGTAAGACGAACCGTCCGAACGTTACTCGGAATTACTGGGCTTAAAGGGTGCGTAGGCGGCACTTGCAAGTCGGATGTGAAATACCCCGGCTTAACCGAGGAATGGCATTCGAAACTTCAAGGCTCGAGAGAGATAGAGGTGAGCGGAACTTGGGGTGGAGCGGTGAAATGCGTTGATATCCCAAGGAACACCGGAGGCGAAAGCGGCTCACTGGGTCTTTTCTGACGCTGAGGCACGAAAGCTAGGGGAGCAAACGGGATTAGATACCCCGGTAGTCCTAGCCCTAAACCATGAGCACTAGACCGAGGGATTCTCCATGATCTCTTGGTCGTAGGGAAACCGTTAAGTGCTCCGCCTGGGGAGTATGGTCGCAAGGCTGAAACTCAAAGGAATTGA
>DYLS01000118.1 GCA_020721965.1 Blastopirellula marina
GGTGAGCGGTTTGGCGGTCACGAGAACCCCTGTCATAGGTTACGTGAACGGCTACCCGATGCGAGGGCGACGCGGCTATGAGTCGAGGATTGCGGCGACCTCGGCAGCCGTGGGGAGGCTGGGTTGGGCGCCCATCCGGCAGGCCGCCAAGGCCCCGGCTGCGGCGGCAAAGCGGGCGGCTTCGAGGATGGGCTGGCCCCGGGCTATCGCGACGGCCAAGGCTCCGCTGAAGGCATCGCCCGCCGCGGTGCTATCCACGGCCGACACCGTGTACGGCGGGATCGATGTCCCCTCGCCGGACTTTTGCGCTACCAAGGCTCCCCGCGGACCCAGCGTAACGATTACGGTTCGCGTTCCCCAGGAGAGCAGACGATCCGCGGCGGCCTGTGCCGAGTCGGCATCCCGCACCGCCACCCCGGTCAATCGTTCCGCCTCGCTCTCGTTGGGTTTGAGATACGTGACGTGTCGCAGCAAATCGGGGGGCAGCGGTTCGACCGGAACGGGCGCAGGGTCGAGCAGCACCGGTACCCCCGCCGAAGCGGCGATTTCGGCCGCGCGGCATACCGTGGGCAGCGGGATCTCCAACTGCATGACCACGATGTCGGCCGACCGAATCGCCTCCGCGGCACGGTCGATGTCCTCGGGCGACAGGGCGGCATTCGCGCCCGATGCCACCGAGATCAGGTTTTCACCCTGTTCATCCACGAGGATCAAGGCCACGCCAGTGGGGTTTTCGGGGTCGCGCAGCACCCAGCGTATATCGATACCCTCTTTTTCATAACCCTCGACGGCCTGCTTGCCGAACAGATCATCTCCCACCTTGGCGATGAAGGTGGTCTTAGCGCCCAACCGTGCCGCGGTGACGGCTTGATTCGCTCCCTTCCCGCCGGCGGCCATCATGAACGTCCCGCCGACCACCGTTTCCCCAGGCTTGGGAAGGTGAGCCGTCTTGACCACCATATCCGTGTTGGAACTGCCTATCACGACCACATGCGGAATCTTCATGTCACGGCCTCATTGGCACGGAACGGTTTGATGATTGGGATGGACCTTGGACCTTTCCTGCAAGCCACGATCCGGGCGGGGGCCGTGGCAGGATGTTTCGGTAATGCGTAATGATCGGATTCGAATCACCGCGATAGGATGATCGTCGCCAGTCCCGCGAAGAAGGCGGCAAACATCGCAACCAGCAAGCGATTGGTCCCGGGTGGGGCCTGGCGGAATTCACGCCAGACGAAGACACCCCAAAGCGCGGCCACCACCACCAGCGTGGCTCCCTGTCCCAGGCCGTAAGAGATGGCGAAGCCTGCCTTTCCCGCCGCGATGATGCTCATGGTCATTCCGACGCCCCAGATCATGCCGCCCACAATACCCCAGAGATGATCGCGTGGCGAACCGCGGAAATAGCCTTGATAGCATACCGCCGGGCCGGCTACCGGGAACCGCATCAGCAGGGTATTGAACAGGAAATTGCTCAGCAACACGCCCAGCGAGAAAAACACCATCGCCGTATAAGGGGAGAGCTTTCCCGGCTCCAAGGCCACGGGGTTCGGGGCCATGGATCGGGCAACGCAAAGGTAAAAGGTGCCCATCAAAAGCCCGCACAATACCGACAGCACCAGGCCCTTGACGCCGCCGCCAGATTCTTTCTGCGACGGCAGCCGACGGTAGGCCAGGGCATCCAGCACGATGGCCAAGGCGACAAACGCCATGCCGGAAAACAAGAGTTTCGGATCGCCTGTCGGCTGGTTGATGTAATTCACGATCATGCCCACGATCAGGGCCAGTCCGATGCCGACGGGAAAGGCGACCGCCATGCCCGCCAGCGCGATGGCTGCCACCAAAAGGATGTTGGCCGCGTTGAATACCGCGCCGCCCAATAGTGCCTAGCCTTGGACCGGCCACTGGGCCTGCTGGAGGTCTTCGAGGAAAGGTCGCCCCTTTTCGCCCACGCTGCCCATGGTGAAGGCGAGGAGCAACGCAATCAAGAGCACGCCGAGAACGTAGTCCCAATAGAACAGTTCAAAACGCCACGAACGCCCCGCCAGCTTCTGCGTGTTGGCCCAAGACCCCCAGCATAGCATGGTGATGATGCAAAAGATGACTGCGGCGGGATAAGTTTCCAAAACGAACATGGCGAGTCTCCTTGGACGTGTGGTACCCCCACTTTATGACCGGCGGCGGCCGGCGTGCATCCTCCCGATGAGCCAACGGCCGATCTCTCCCCGTATTGCGGCATCGAAGGGAATCGCGATACCAGTCCAGGCTGATAATGGCTCACGGCGTGGATCGCGACGGCGGCCCGACCATCGATGCGATACGCAGCCCCGCCTGGAAAACAAGCTTTTTTAGCGGTCAATGCGGCTCTTCAGCAGTCGGCACCGCATTTCCCATCAACAGCGTTCCCATGAAACATCTGAACCGCATTTCGCACTAACAGCCGGACTGGGCAGATTCTAACGGACCGCGAAAATGAAAACAATACCCTGCTCCCAAGGCTGCGGTACTGCCCGGGTATCATCGAGGAGACGTTTCTTCCAGCAAAAAACAGGGCAAAGACCGGTAATATCTTTGCAATGTTGCAGCATTTACTACGTTGCAGCATTTGCTACCGCTTTACCGCCAGCCACGGCACGGACGAACGTTGCCAGGCCGGTTGCCTTGGGTTCCCAGCCTTACGGTTTGGGGACCAGCCAGATGTTGCGGTACACGACCTTATTGCCGTGTCCCTGGAGGTACAGGGGACGAGGCCCCGGCCCTTCACCCTCGCGTCCCGGCGTGGCGTCTGGCAGCTCCAGATTCTCGTGGATCACCACGCCATTGTGCCGGACCGTGACCCGCGCATTGGCCACCTTCTTGCCGTCTTCATATTTCGGTGCGGTGAAGTCAATGTCGTATGTCTGCCAGGTCAGGGGCGGGAAGCACATGTTGACGTCGGGCTTTTTCACCTTGTAGATGCCGCCGCATTCGTTGTCCTCGCCCGTCAATCCGAACGAATCCAAGACCTGCACTTCATAGCAATCGTGGAGATACACGCCGCTGTTGGAGCGAGCCTGGCCACTCGCCTTGGGCATCCAAGAGAGTCGAAACTCCAAATGCAGGTGATAGTCGTTGAATGTTTGCTTCGAGGTCACGTCCGAGAGCATGGCGCCGTCGTCGGTAAGCCGGGCACCATCGAAGGCCTCGCCGCTCGTGCCATCGAACAGAACCACTGCTCCCTCGGGCGGCTTCTTGCCGAGGGTGGGACTCTTGCGATCCACCCGTTCCAGCTTGGCCTGCGCGCTGCCCTTGCGAAGCGTCATCACACCGCCAGCGATCTCGCCCTCCGCTCCTTCACCTTCGATCTTGACAGCCTCGCCGTCCCGCACGGCCGACAAGCGGTATCGCGGCCGATCCGGGGTCCAGCCCTCACCGGGCAGGCCACCGAACAGTACGTACACGTCGAACTTGCCCTCACCCAGGGCTACCACTTGTGCCCCTACATCGCCCTGCTGGCCATCTTCCGATGTGCCTGAACCACGGTATTCGCCTTGGATCGCGAAGTCGGGGTCCTTGGCGGCCTCCTTGATGTCGATGATTTCCTGGGCCGAGCAGGCTGCCGCGAGAAACAGCACTGCCGGCGCTACAAACGCCAGCCAAGACATTCGGTGCTTCAACATGGTCGCATCTCCTCAATGGACGAAAAAACACAACGGGAAAGTACGGGAAAGTAATCGTTCACGGAACATTCGGGGCGTCATGCCGCGACGACCACATCATGTTCACCCCATCCATGTTGACGACATCCCTGTTCACCCCATCATCATGATGTGGCCTTTGGAGCAATCGGCGGCACGAGCAGGGCGTTTTTTGCCGCACGGCTCGTGAAAACGCCGCGCTTTCCGCATCGTTCCACGTTGAACGGTTACACGGGAAAACTCGCCAAATCTCAACACGTGATCTTTCGACAAAGGTAACAGGTGATCCTTCAACCAGATTCGCGGCGCCTGACCCGAACAGCCGTGCTAGCAGAGACGCTCGGGCAAGGTCCGCACGGCAGATCGGTCGGCAACCCGCGCTCGTGGTGCTTGCCCAACTCCCGGGAGTCGCCGCCATCGGATGGATGCGGGGGCGTTCAACCTGGCAGGTCGGCTTTGCCCCACTGATCCCGCAGGAAGGCCATGGACTTGGGAATCTCGACATCGCGGTCGCCGTCGCAGCCACACTCGAAACTGCAATAGTCTTGATATCCCACCCACTTCAAGCCGCGGAAGCCGTCGATGAACGAGCGTTCGTCTTGGCCGGGGAGTACGCGACGCCGGGAGGCGAGGTGCACGTGATGCAACCACGGTCCGCCCGCCACGAAGGCCGCGAAGTCGCTCGGCTCCTCAATATACATGTGATAAAAGTCGCCCATCAGACAGATGCCGGGGCTGTTGACATCGCGGCAAATGGCGGCCGCGTCCGCGACCTGCCGCAGGAAGTAGGCCTCGCCGCGATTGAGCGGCTCGAACAGGACCCGCGACTTGACGTTGACCGCATGTTCGCCGATCTCGGGCATGATGTCGAGCAGAACTTTGCGAATCTCCTGATTCGTCAGCGGGGTTTGGCCATTGAAGGCCGGGACATAGATCACTCCGGTGGAACCCAATTCCCCGGCTGCGGTCAACGTCTCCTTGAGTTGGGCGATGCCGCTCTTGCGCCGCTCGGGATCATCCGAGACGAGGGCACCCCCGGCCGATCCCCAACAAACGGTACTGATCTTGAGACCCGCGTCGGCGGCGGCCTTGCGATAGACATCGACCTTGCCCACCACGTCGCCAGGCAGCTCCACGGCGTCGAACCCCCAGGCCTTCATCTTGGCCAGCTTTTCTTCCAGACTTTTGCCCGGAATGACGCCCAACTGGCTGGAGAGCTGGAGCTTGGCATCGCCCTTGGGCAGGGAGATTTCGCCCGGCGCAGCGAGGGCTTGTGACACGAAGCTGCCGGACAGGCCCGCTCCCACCATTGCGGCCGCGCCTGTTCGGCGAAAGAAGTCTCGGCGTTGCATCATCGCTGATACTCCTCAGTGAAATGTGATGGAACGTGCATCTGGAACGAGGCATCCCGCTGAGGGGATGTCGTTGGTCTGTTCAGGATAATTCGTCGTGAGCGTGCTTCGCAAGTAGTTGATCGGCCCGCCCGTTCAAAACCAAGTCCGCCTATCCAAACCAAACCCGCCTGTTCGCAACAAACCCGGCTGGAGTCGTTCGCAGGGGTTTTTGTCACTGCAAAATGGTCCGCCCTCTTGTCATTTCGAGCGAAGCGAGAAATCTTTTGAAGCGAGAAATTTTCTCGACAGGGGGTTAGATTTCTCCTCGCTGGCGCTCGTCGAAATGACATTCGTGGCGTTCGTCGAAATGACAGCCCGTTCAAGACGTAAGGGACCTCTGGAGCCTTTGAACAGGAGCCTCAGGAACCTCTGACCCTCGTTGTTTCGGGAGGAAGGGGGACGGCATTGTGATGAGTTGGAAACGTCGCCCGAGGTTCAAACCTGGTGGATGCGCCCCGGGGATCGCCTGGAGCGGGCAGCGTTTGAACCCGCGCCTGGTCCAGCGGGTTGCACGCCTGCCTGAGGGCGAAGCCAGTCCCTCATTCGACGACGGCTAGGATTTCGCTCTCCCGAAGGATCAGCACATCCTCATCGCCCAAGCGGATTTCGCGGGCGGAATAAGGGCTGAAAATGACGCGATCACCCTCGGCAACTTGCGGCGCGGCCCGCGTGCCGGTGGCAAGCCATCGACCGTCACCCACGGCCACCACGCGGCCCTGCTGAGGTTTTTCCTGGACGGTATCGGGAAGCACGATTCCGCCGACGGTTCGTTCTTCCGTGGGCAATCGCCGGACCACAACATACTCTCCCAGAGGTATCAGTTTCATGGCGGTCTTCCTCATAGCTCGGGAAAAGCAACATTGTGCTACGAGCCTCTCGGGATCGCAAGACGTTTCCCCGTTAATTTGCCGTGAGATGCTGGAAACCAAGGACCCCACCGTTAGAGGGGTTCAAACCGCTGTCGAACATGTTATCTTGGAAATATTATTGTCGGGATAAGGGATGTGGCCCGGTCGGGCGAGCGAACCGTTCGAACCGCTCGATTTGTCGGTACGTTATAAGGGGGTGGCTTTGCGTCGGTTGGGCACGCAAAGTTGGCCAAAGGAGTGAAAGGCGTGCGTGTCAACAAAACGCAACGGCGACGTACGGTCGATCGGTGTGCTTTTCCGTAGTTCCCCGCAATGGACTGAATCCGCGAGCGGATTCGTTCGCTGAAAATGGGCTTTGCTTTTAATGAATAAGTGTAGTCAAATTGATTACGGAGGTCGATTGCAGAGGTCGTGTTTTGGGGCTGGTCGGACCCGGAAGAGTACGGACTGGCATTTACAGAAAGAGTGTGCGCTGGCCGATCTGTAGTTGAATGATCGGATTTCAGCCTTGAATAACGGGATTTCCTTAGACGAAAGATTGGCCTTTGGTGCGGCCGTCGCGCCGCGTTTGCGAGGCGTTTTTTCAGGAGAACACTGTGGCTAACCGTTCACGGCTGAGCCATAACGGAAAAGATTCGTGAAACAACGAGGGTTGTTCAGAGATTCCGAGGGTTGTTGAGAGGTTCCTTCAGCCTGGAATGGACTGTCATTTCGACAAGCGTTAGCGAGGAGAAATCTTAACCACTGTCGAGAAGATTTTTCGGTTCAAAAGATTTCTCGCTTCGCTCGAGATGACAGGAGGGCGATCCGCCTGGCAGTCACGAAAACCCCTGTGAATGACTTCTGCTGTAGGACGGCCTGGCGAGGGGAAACCTTGAGTTGGTGTTAGGGATTGTTGGTCTGCGAGGGATTGTATAACGAAAAATGTGTATTTTAGCTCTTCAATTTCAAGTCGCGCGTGACGCACCGGTATTGCTGGCCTATAACCGTGAGGAAGACGTCGAGCGGCCTAGCTCGCCCCCGCGAATACAGTCGGGCCGCCCTCGCGTGGTGTGCGGCGTGGACCGCAAGGCCAACGGCACGTGGATGGGGGTAAATCAGCACGGTCTTTGTGTCGCGGTCTCGAACCGCCCCAAACGGGTGGCTCCGTCAGAGCCAGTTTCGCGGGGATTGCTTTGTCGGGAATTGCTTGGCGCCGCCAATGCTCGTGACGCTGCGCGGCTGGCCGTCGAGAAACTGTCGTCTGGCAACTATGCGGGGGCGAACTTCGTTTGTGTGGACGCCAGCTATGCGGCCGTGGTTCACGGCGGAGACTCCATTCGCGTCGTGGAGTTGCCGCCCGGCTTGCATCTTCTGACCAACGGCGATGTCAATGACCCGGATGACCCCCGCCAAGCCTTCGCGCGGCGATTGTTGACACTGCAAAAACTCGATTCGGCCGTGGCCTTTCTGGCGGTAGTGAGCCGGACGTTTTCACGCCGGGCGAATGCCGATGGGCGCTGGGGCGTGGTCATCGGCGAGGGAAAGGTGAGGACCGTCTCCTCCACACTGCTGTCGCTGACGAAGCGGCCGCATGGCTCGATCTTGCAATACGCGGGTGGGCCGCCCGACGTCACTCCGTATGAGGACTATTCGGCCTTGCTGAGGCAGGTGCTGGCGAGCGGTCGCTCGTCGCGGGCCGCCGCCGTGTTGGCCAAAAGCTGATGCGGGTCTGAGACGCTGAAGGGGATGGCGGTTCGCAGCTCGGCCCCGGACCTCGTGTTAATAATCCGTCCAAAGTGTCCGTCACGATTCCCTGGGTTGGGGGCGTGACGGACATGATGATTTTTGGACATTTTGTCTCTCATTGCACGCCGTGCGAGATCTGGGAATCGAGATTTGGAAATGCTGCGGGCGGGCTGTGGGCTGAACAGCGGTATCTCGCTGCATCAGGGGGGCGGCCGACCTGATTTTGTGCGCGGCGTGTTTGAGGGCAGAGCCGATTCCTGTCATGCATGTGATTGACTATTGCCGAGACGGTGCATAATTTGAATCAATTCGGGCTGGGATATTTCCGGAGCGACATCCGGCGAACGCCTATCTCAGGGAATTAGGGAGTCGAGGTCGACGGCGGCTGGTTGGTCGGGTTGCTAGCAGGCCGGTGCGGCACGTATGCCAATTCGGGATGGGATTAACAGGATACTCGACTCACGCCAGAGTGCGGTCCTTGCACTTGCCGGGCGATAATTGGTCCGACGATGGGTCGTTGGTAGTAACGGTTGACGGTTTCTTTTTACGGAGGTTGGAAGCATGGGTGTGTTGGTTACGCAAGAGGCGCCGAACTTCAAGGCCAAAGCGGTGATGGCGGACGGTTCTTTCCAGGACGTTTCGCTGAGCGATTACCGCGGCAAGTACGTGATTCTGTTCTTCTGGCCGTTGGACTTCACGTTCGTCTGCCCCACGGAGATCATCGCCTTTTCGGACCGCATTGCCGAGTTCGAGAAGTTGGGCGTGCAGGTGTTGGGCTGCTCGGTGGATAGCCATTACACGCACCTGGCATGGCGGAACACCCCGCGTACGAAGGGGGGACTGGGAGATATCCGCTATCCGCTGATCGCCGATCTGGACAAGAAGATTTCCACGGCGTACGACGTGCTGCTGCCCGGCGGAATCGCCTTGCGCGGACTGTTCCTGATCGACAAGTCGGGGATCGTGCGCCACCAGGTGGTGAACGATCTGCCGCTGGGTCGAAGCGTGGATGAGGCCCTCCGAGTGGTGCAAGCCTTGCAGTACTTTGAAAAGCATGGGGAGGTGTGCCCCGCCAACTGGCACGAGGGCGATCCCACCATCAAGCCCGACCCCAAGGGGAGCACGGAGTTCTTCTCCAAGGTTTACAAGGACTGAAATTTGCCAGAAGACCGAGGTCTACGAGGACTGCGGTTTGCAAGGACTTCGGTTTATGACGACTGAAAGCTGAGGTGGCTTCGACCGCGGTGGGTCCGACGATCTAGCCCCTTCGACGATGTGGAAGGACCTTTTGCAGACGTTTCCTTGCCACGGCCTCCGATCCTGTCGGGGGCCGTTTTTGTTGTCGGTTTGCCGTCCTAACCCTGGCGTTTGTCGGAATTCGGACACTGGCAGTACGGCGCAAATTCCGGATGATGGCATGATCCGGCTGATTGCATGACGCGCCGAGCATAGGTGCTAGGCGTTATGGCCGTTCACCCTAAGCCGTTCACCCTAAGATGTTGATCCAGGAAAACAACCTTGCGCTGTAGTATTAAGTGCAGGCAGCAGGACGCCCTTTTTCGGGAAGGTGATGCCGGATAAAAAGGAAAGACGGGCCGCCGGATCCCGAGGGATCGCAAGGATGCGGCGGCCCCCCTAGCACGCGAACCTTGGCCGAGAATCCGAACGAGGACCCTATGTTTTCCGAACTCTCCCCGAATGCCGAGCAAGGCTCCGGTTTCGGTTGCATCTTTGACATGGACGGCGTCTTGATCGACTCCTACCGCGCTCATTTCGAGAGTTGGCGGATGATTGCCGAACAGGAAGGGTTAAAGATCACGGAGCCGCAATTCGCCAAGACATTCGGGCGGACGAGCCGAGAGATCATTGCCGCGCTGTGGGGGGAGCGAACGTGCGACGAGGCCAAGATTGCTGAATTGGATCGCCGCAAGGAGGCTGCGTTTCGCAATTTGATCCGAGATGCGTTCCCCATTATGCCGGGCGCCGTGGAGCTGCTCGACCGGCTGCATGCGGAGGGGTTCTTGCTGGCGATCGGATCGTCGGGTCCGCCGGAAAACGTGGCCCTGACACTGGATCGTCTGGGTCGGCCGACGCTGTTTTCGGCCGTGGTTACAGGAATGGATGTAACGCGAGGCAAGCCCAATCCGGAGGTCTTCCTCTTGGCGGCGGAAAGGTTGGGCCTGCCGCCAGGGCGGTGCGTGGTGGTGGAGGATGCCCCGGCGGGAGTCGAGGCCGCGCACGCGGCCGGCGCCAAAGCGGTGGGGTTGGCGAGCACGGGCCGCACCCACATCAAGACCTGGCAGCCGCCGATCTGGTGGTGGATCGCTTGGACGAGCTGTCGCCCGCCTTGCTCCGCACGCTGATTCGGCCGCGAGTGCAGCCGTGATCCTGGCTTTTCGGTGGTCTGGGAGGGCATCCCGCAAACGCCCGCGGGCTGGACCGTGTCCAAATGAACTTGCACGGATAACTCGATGGTGCACAAAGATGTAGCACAGGGACCGCGCGGAGTCATCGGCGGCTCCAAAAGCTGGGCAAGAATAGGAGCAAGATGGGGAATAGCTCGATCCGTCCCAAGAGCATCAGCAGCGAAAGGATGAGCTTGGAGATGGGTTGCATGGCCCCATAATTGGCGGCAGGTCCGAACAATCCCAAGCCCGGCCCAACGCCGTTGATCGTGGCTGCCACCGCGGAAAAGCAGTCCAGGAGTTTGTCGCCGCCGTGCGGTGTCCAGGCGGCGAGCGGCTCCAATGCCAGCAGTGCCAGCCATGCCAAAACCGAAACGATCGTGATCATCAAAAGATAGACCAAGACATCCTTGAGGAGTTCCGCATCGGTAATGGGTACGCCGCCCAGGCGGATATGTTTGACCATGCTGGGGCGAAAGGCTCGCTGCAATTCCAGCGAAACGATCTTGCTCAGGAAGACATAACGAATGACCTTGACGCTGCACGAGGTACTCCCGGCGCAGCCTCCGATGTACATCAGCACTAAGAGCAGCCCCTTGCAAAAGGGCGGCCAGCGGTCGAAATCGGCCGTGGCGAATCCCGTGTTCGTTTGAATAGAGACGCATTGGAAGACCGCCAACCGCAGACTTTCCAAAGGCCCGGCCAGACGATGCCGAATCAAGGTCGCGGTTATCAAAAGCGTGGCGACGATCACGATGGAGAGGTATACCCGGAACTCCATGTCTGAAAACAGGCGGCGAAAGTTCCCTTTCCCGGCGAAGTAGAGGAGCGCAAAGTTTGTACATCCCAGAAACATGAACAGGGTGATCGTCAGTTCCACGGAGGGGCTGCGATAGTAGGCCACGCTAGCGTTGTGGGTGCTAAAACCCCCGGTTGCGACGGTACCGAACGCATGGCAAAGGGCATCATAAAAGGAAAGCCCTTGGAGGACCAGAAGCAACGTCAGGATCACGTTGAGGGCGAGGAAAACGGTCCCGAAGGCCACGGCTGCCCGACGCGTCTGTTCGTGAGTGGAGGTCTGCGCCGGGGCCGCCACCTCCACCCGCATCAGGGCCTTGCTGGCGGAACCCAACCCCAACAGCGCCACGAACAGCACGATGATCCCCAAACCTCCCAAAAAGTGGGTCTGAGACCGCCAGAAGAGGATGGCGGGCGAGATCAGACGTGGGTCCTCCACGTTGGCCAGCACGCTGGCCCCTGTCCCGCTAAATCCTGAAGCCGACTCGAACAGCCCGTCCGCGAACCGCATGGCGACCGTTTTGCCCTCCGGGGTACGATCGCGGCACGTGCCGGAGAGCAGAAAGGGGAAAGCGCCCAGCACGCTGGCCATCACCCAGGCCAATCCAACCACGGCAATGGCCTCGCGGTGCAACAGGCGCTGGGCGGCTTCGCGACGGCCCACGTACCAAAGCCCCCCACCCACCAGCCCACTAATCGCCATCGATCCCAAAAGACCCAGGAAGCCTCGGGAATCGAAATCCACGGTTTGACCGCAGATCGGCAGGGTCCAGGGCAGGCTGAAGGCCATGCTCCCGCCCACAATCAACGCGATCATCCCCAGGATGCGGCAGATCAAGCGGACATTCATGGCGAGCGATCGATGAAGGAAGTAGTGTTGGACGCGCCCCGCAACGCCGCCGCGACCTGCTCGGGAGTAATGGAGTCGAACAGTTCGACGCGCCCGATGGCCGTCGGGATCACCAGCCGCAATTGGCCATGCCGCACCTTTTTGTCGTGCTGCATGCAGGCTACCACTTGGTTCGCGTCGAGAAGCGGTGGCTGGATGGGAAGTCCCAGTCGCCGCAGCAGTTCCGCTTGCCGCCCGACGACTTCCGAGGAAAGGAGTCCAAGTTGCCATGCCAAGACTGCGGCACAGTGCATCCCCGCAGCTACCGCTTCGCCATGCAGCCACGTGCCGTAACCGGTGAGCGCCTCGATGGCATGGGCGAAGGTATGCCCATAGTTGAGGACCGCCCGCAATCCCGACTCCTCGCGTTCATCTTTTTCCACGATATCGGCCTTCAGGCGGCAGCAGCGGGCAACCACGCCGCCCAAGACCTCGGGGTCTTGTCGCAGAACGGCCTCGGCATGGGTCTCCAGGTGCGAAAAGAAGGCGGCGTCCAAGATCGTTCCATATTTGACCACCTCCCCCAGACCTGCGGCATACTCCCGGGGCGGCAACGTTCGCAGGGTCGCCACGTCGGCCATGACGCCCAGCGGCTGATGAAACGCGCCAACCATATTCTTGGCCTGTGGCAGGTTGACCCCTACCTTGCCGCCGACCGAGCTATCCACTTGCGCCAAGAGGCTGGTGGGGAGTTGGAAGAAGCGGAGGCCGCGGGCAAAAGTGGCTGCCAGGAATCCCGCTAGATCGCCAACAACGCCCCCGCCTAAGGCCACCACAACGGTACCTCGATCGGCATGCGATTCGAGCATCCTCTGCCAGCCTGCCGCCGCCATCTGCACCGATTTGCTGGCCTCGCCGGGTGGTATGCCCCAAACGTCCGCGCGAATCCCCTGCTGCTGCAAGGAATCTCGCACGGGCACGAGGTAATGCGCCGCAACATGCTCGTCCGTAACGATCCAGGCATGGGTGACGCGGCCCAACTCCGCTAGTCGCGAACCCGTTTGGGACAACAGACCGGTTCCCACGAGGATCTCATAACTTCGTGGTCCCAGAGCGACACAGACGCAGGTGGAAGGGGAACCAGCCATTGGCAATACGGGTTGTCAAAGATTTACAAATGGTCCGAAGAATCGTTACGCGGTCCAGCGCTGCCGTAAGGTATCGGCCCGATGACTTGTCCGATTCATTGCCTCGCCCTCGGCAGCCCCATTGCCAAAAGCAACCGTTCGCACGCCCACCCAGGGACGATGGGCGCTCCCAGACTAA
>DYLS01000119.1 GCA_020721965.1 Blastopirellula marina
CCGCTGTGGGGTCCCGGTGGCCACGACAATAGGTAAGGACCCCGTGAACGGTCACTGAAAAAGAAAAAGGGGTTCCGACGAGCCACCTCCGCAGTGGCTTGGTCACGTGGCAAGGGCAAGGAAAACCACGCGCCCAACGCTCCGCCGGAAACCCCACGGGCCAGCCTCAGTCAAACGCTGGACTGCTCCTTGCACACTCCGTGCCAATAACCCACATACCACGGTTCCATCCCGGTTCGTTGACACAAACCGATATTTTACAAGAACTTGCGCCGCAAATATTTCGGGAACCGCTGACTGCTGCCAAAAGTGTAGAGATCGGTCGCTGTAGCAGGTCGCAACACGCTGAGTCAATCGGCAAAGCAACAACACCCGAACATCGATATGCCCGCAAGAAGTGCAGCACAATAATACACTATTATGATGGGTATCGTACCACTATCTATATCTATATACGCTACCTATTAGTGCGGCAGCGCTAGTTTCAAGAAAAAGCCCAGCATATAGTGGCAACAGCCTTGTCCGGGGCACAATAGGTTGTGGCGAATCCGCAATATAGCGCTGTAGTATTAGCTACACACAGGCCTATTTCCCGCCCAAAACGGATACCATATCGGAGACAGATTTCTGCCGCTCTCGCTCCAGGTACATCCTCCCCTGCCGGATTCCGATATGGTCCCACGGGAGCGCCTCCGCGAACTCACGTTCGCGGTGCAGGATATCGCGAACATCCACTCCGACTTCTTCAAAAACGTGCCACCACGTGGTTGCATCCAATTGATCCGTCCAACTATCGAACCGGCATCCTTTCCGCCATACCTGCTCCAGTGCATCCGCCACGCGGAAGTCACCCCGCGTTAAAACACCCTCCAGCAAACTTGACTCCACGGGGTGGCATTTCACCTGAACGCTGGACATGCGGCGGCGGCATTTCAGAAACCGATGGGCGGAATCGAAGTATTCTCGCGTCTGCATGGGGTGCCACTGATACGGCGTATGCGGCTTGGGCACGAAGTTCGATACACTTGCCGTGACCGTGGCCGGCTTCCCCCGTACCGCGCGACCGAGCCGTGAGATTTCCTCCGCCAGCTCGATGATGCCCACCAGGTCCGCCTCGCGTTCCCCTGGCAAGCCACACAAGAAGTACAGTTTGAACCGCGAAAATCCCCGTTCGAGTGCGTGACGACAGCCTTCCAAAAGGTCCTCGTTACGAATCCGTTTGTTGATCTGACGACGCATATCGTCCAAGGCCACCTCCGGGGCCATGGTCAATCCGGAGTGCCGCTCGCTCGTCAACAATTCGGTCAGGGTTCGGAGTTGCTCGTTCACGCGCAAACTGGGGACAGAAATCGCGACTCCGTGTGGAACAAAGGTCTCTCGCATTCTCCGGATCAGGGCGTCAAACTGCGGATAATCGCTTGATGATAGCGAAAGCAGCGAGATTTCATTCGTGCCCGTGTTCCGGTAGGCATCCCAGGCCGCTTCCACGATTCGTTCCGCTCCCCGGTACCGCAACGGCCGCTTGATCGTCGTACTCTGGCAGAACCGGCAACGCCACGGACAGCCGCGCATGATCTCGATGGCAATGCGGTCCTGAACTATCTCGATGTTCGGGACGATCGGCCGGGTAACGATCGGGAAATCCTCAAAGCTCTCTAGAACAGCCGGGGTCACAACCTTGGGGATGGCTTCTTCCTGGGGTACGCGGACCCAAGTGCCGTCCGCCGTGCATTCCAGGCGGTAGCACCGGGGGACATAGCAAAACGGGAATTCGCGTGCGATGGTCCGCAGCCATTCGTTACGGCTCCCCCCCCGCGATCGCAACTCTAGCCAGCGACGGCACAGCGCCGGCAGCGTCTCCTCGCCATCACCAATCACAAAGACGTCGATGAAAGCGCTGAGAGGCTCTGGATTCTGGACGCATGGCCCGCCGGCAATCACCAGGGGATCGCTATCTTTTCTATCTGCTGATCGCAGGGGAATGCGGCCCAAGTCCAATATGGTCAGCAGATTGGTGTAACAAAGCTCGTACTGGAGCGTAACGCCGATCACGTCGAAGGCGTGCAACGGGGTGAAGTTCTCCAGGGAATAAAGCGGCAAGTCTTCCCGGCGTAAGGCGTCTTCCATGTCCCGCCAGGGAGCGAAAACCCGTTCGCAGAGCCAATCTGGCATCGCATTAACGGTCTGGTACAGCACTTGCATGCCGTGGTTGCTCATCCCGATCGCGTAGGTGTCTGGGGTGGCAAAACAGAGCCTTCCCCGAACTTCATGATGATCCTTGATCACCGCGTGCAACTCTCCGCCGAGGTACTGGCCTGGCGTCTGAACCCGCGGCAAAACCCGCCGCGACACAATCTCCTTCAGTCGATGATTCATCATGCCTCTCGGTCTCCCCATCTATAGCCAAGCGGCCCGGCCGCTTGGCCGACGTACAATCGCGTGGCAACGTATCATCATTATTCAGGCCGATTCCCAACAAGAGAATGGGCGCTCGCAAGCTCACCCGTCGATTCCATCCCCAATCCCATCGCGTCCGCCCAATAATACAACAAAATGCCTGCCAGATTGCACGATGTTCCCAGCATCAATTGCGACCCGCCATGTCCGGTCGGCATGTCCAATCGGCGCTTCCGGTCGGCATGTCCGGTCACCACAAGATGTCGAGCCGAGCCAACAACCTTGTGCTGGAGTGCTCGAAGGTCGCCGCGTGGTGGCACACACCACCAACGGAAACCCAGCGACTGCGATCCATCCGCTTTGCCACTAGGCATGTACTGAATGTTAGAATTGAAGGGAAGGAACGCAAACCGATCCAAAAGCCCGATGCCCACCCGTCGATAGCGCAGGTGCCATACCGCCTACGCGGGAGCATAGGTACATTGATGCAGAAGCATCGGAATACACAAATCCGCGGCAAGGGGCGTAGCGACCGCACTCTATCCGCGTAAGGAGCCGCCACCATGTCTCAGTTCGAGCGTGGCCGCCCGCCTCTCGGAACACTCGCCCCGCTCTCTCTGATCTGCTGGACGCTAATTCTCATCTACTCAGCCCCGCCAGCTCGCGCGCAAGATGCCTTTGCGGTCTTGCGAGAGCAGATGGTTCAGCGAGACCTCATGGACTCGGGAATTCGCGATCCGAGGGTTCTAGAAGCCATGCGGACCGTGCCGCGCCACGAGTTCGTTCCGCCGCCGCAACGTCGGCTTGCGTACTACGACATGGCTCTTCCGATTGGATATGGGCAAACCATCTCGGCCACCTTCATCGTCGCTTACATGACGGAGCAACTCGCTCCACAACCGGATGACAAGGTCCTCGAGATCGGAACAGGGAGTGGGTATCAAGCAGCCGTTCTCAGTGGCCTGGTCCGAGAGGTGTACTCCATCGAAATCGTCAAACCGTTGGCGACCCAAGCAGCGGAAAAGATGCGGCAGCTAGGGTACAAAAACGTATTCATCAAAGCGGGCGACGGCTTTCTCGGTTGGCCCGAACACGCGCCCTTCGACAAAATCATCGTTACCTGCTCGCCCGAGGACATCCCTCAGCCGCTCGTGGATCAACTCAAGGAAGGGGGGCGCATGGTGATACCGCTCGGCGAGCGGTATCGTCAAACGTTGTACCTCTTACGAAAGAGCCAGGGGCGAATGGAACAAGAGGCGCTCCGCCCAACGCTCTTCGTACCCATGACGGGAGAGGCGGAGTCGCGGCGCAAAGTGCAGCCCGATCCGCGCAATCCGAGGTTGACCAACGCCGACTTCGAAGAGGCGGCCAACGCCCAGGGCGAGCCGGACGGCTGGTATTACTTCCGACAATTCGATCTGCGAGCCGACAACTCTGCACCTAGTGGTAGGAATTACGCCCATTTTGCCAATGAAGTGCCGGGCCGTCCTGCCCGGGCCTTGCAAGGATTTCCCTTGGACGGCCGCTTCGCCCGCCGCATCAAGCTCGTCTTCTGGGTCCGGGGACGGGACATCCAACCCGGGGCCACGCCGCAAGAGTCGGCAACCCTATCCATTACCTTTTTCGACACCAATCGAGCACCGTTGGGAGAATGGTCCATCGGTCCCCTGGCCGGGACCTTTCCCTGGCAAAAGAGGTCAGCGGTCTTGGACGTGCCCCCCGCCAGCCGGGAGGCCATCCTGGGCATCGGTATGCTGGGTGCTACAGGAGAGGTCTCTTTCGACGCCATCGAGATCACACCGCTCACGCGAGGCGGAAAGTAAGGCTACTTTGGATTGTGCCGGACACAGCTCAACTTCCCAATATCGCGAGGTGTATCTTCCGATCTTTATCGCAGGTACGGCGTCCGCCGCGAGGCCGATCGTTCTCGCTTTGACTGCGGACTCCGATAAACCAAGGAACCGCCAAACTGCGTTTGATCGCAGACTGCCATTTACGTAGTCCAGAGATTGCGGAGTCACAGCCATACAAGCCGCGCAGTTCTTCCATCCTACTTGATTGTTAGACCCAACCCAGGCTATTGTAGAAGTCAGGACTACGTCTTCGTCGCAAATCGCTGCGATATGGCACCAGGTCAAGGCAAGCAAGTTTGTTTAGAGAGGAGATTCGCCATGCTGCGAAAGACATTAGTATGTTCAGCCTTAATAGGGGCAGCGATCTGGCTTGCCTCAGGTTCCGAGGCCAAGGCCTTTTGGCATTGGAGGGTCTGGGATCCGTGTTGCCCCACTTACGTATCTTCCTGGACCTGCTGCGATCCCTGCTGGGTATCCTGCGATCCCTGCTGCGGCCTGGTGGGCAGCGAGTGGTATGTGGGAGTTCGTCCTGGACCGATCCGGCGACTCGTCCTCGGCCCGTACCGGTGGTATCGCGCTCCCTATCTCGGGGTCTGCGATGTTTGCGGGGTCGAGCCGTGCGATTGTGAGCCTGTCTGGGAGACGGCACCGAGTGTCCCCGTGTCTCCGACGCCCGCCCCTTCGCCCAGCCCTCAGCTCCCGCCCCCAAACCCTCCGGCACCGCAAAATATGCCATCACCACCCAGCGCGATCCCCGACGCTCCGATGAATTCGCCGGTCAATCCGACCAGCTATGAGGTCCCAAGCCGAGACGACAGTGCCCTTCTGACCATTTACGTCCCGGCCGATGCCACGGTTACGATCAATGGGCTACCTACGAAGAGCGTGGGCACCCGCCGGGAATACGTCTCCTACGGGCTGCAAACCGGTTCCCAGTATCGCTACACGGTCATTGCCGTCATCGAACGCGATGGCAAGGCCTACGAGGAGACCCGAGGTGTCATTCTCACCGCAGGCGACAAGAAGGGCGTCGCTTTCTCCTTCCAGTTGCCAACGGAAAGCGTCGCCGGCATTTAATGCCATATCAAGCTTGCGAATTTGGCAAAAGCTGGGTCAACCCGTGCTAGTTGCGGGGTCACGGTTTGAGTAGCCCCTTCCTGCTTGAACGTCTCATGAGCAGGCAGACGGGGGAGCTGATGTGGCTAAGGGGGGCGATCATCTGCTGGTCGCTCCCCGTTTTTTGTTACTGGACTTTTGCAAATTGATTGCCAAGCTGCGATCTTCCCTTGGGAGATGGCAGGGTGAGGCCAGTTTCCTACGAAAACTGCTTTCCTCGTTTTCCTAAATTGCTCAACGATCCAGTTCGTCACCATCTTTTAGATGGGAAGTGAGCAGTTTGCAAAAATCCAGTTGTTAGATACCCCCGAGGCAACCAGGGCAAGTGAACCGCCGGAGCAAGATGATCGGGGCCAGAGCAGGACCAGACAACGATATGTTTTTTTGTGCGACCGAAGAAACCGAAGGCTCCGAGCCTGCCCAAAAACCCCGGCCACATCCCGCGAACCCCCGGCCAGGGTCCGTTGTCGAAGCACTAAATACGGGCTAGACTGGCGAGTTCAGGTCGTTTTTGCGCGTGAGAGGACACAGGTAGCCGTGAGGTGGCCTCGAAACTTGCACGGCTGGCCCCGCGGCGATGCCTCACGCGGTGCATTTCGCGTGGGTTGCATTGGATTCGGTCTGTTTATTCGATCCGTGGATTTACGTCTTAGGGAGTTCCCCATGTTCAAATCGCTCGCCGTAGTCGGTGCCACGGGGGCGGTCGGCCGTATCATGTGTCGGCTCTTAGAGTCCAGCCCCGTGCGATTCGAAGAGTATCGTTTTTTGGCATCCGCGCGATCCGTGGGGCGCACCGTCACGTTTGCCGGGCGAAACTATCCAGTTCTTGAGTTGTCTCCCGAATCGCTCAAAGGGGTCGATCTGGTCGTCAGCAGCACGCCCGACGACGTAGCAAAGGCTTTCATCCCCGAAGCGGTCAAACTGGGCTGCGTGGTGGTGGATGAAAGTGCAGCCTGGCGTATGGACCCCGATGTCCCGCTGGTGATTCCCGAGGTCAACCCGCACGCCGCGTTTCGGCACAAAGGCATTATCGCCAGCCCCAATTGCTCTACCACGCAAATGGTGGTAGCGATGAAACCGCTCCACGACTTCGGCCGCGTTCAACGCGTTGTGGTGAGCACTTATCAGGCGGCTAGCGGGGCAGGGGTGGGCGGCACCCACGACCTTGTCGAAAGCACCAAGGCCGCCCTGCAAGGCCAATCCTACCAGGGCACTACTTTCGCCTACCCATTGGCTTTCAACTTGATTCCGCAGATTGGCTCCCCCAAACAACAGGGCTACACGTCCGAAGAGCTGAAGATGGTCCTCGAAACACGCAAGATTTTGGGAGACGACTCGATTCAGATCTGCCCCACTTGCGTCCGCGTACCAGTCGCCAACTGTCACAGCGAGACCATCCTCGTCGAGACGGAACGAAAGATCACGCCCGAAAAAGCAAGGGAGCTGTTCTCGTCATTTCCCGGCATCGTCGTGGTCGACGATCTGAACGCCAAGCAATATCCCATGCCCAAGGGCTGCTCCGATCGCGATGAGGTCTTTGTGGGCCGCATTCGGGAAGATCTTTCCGCTCCTCATGGGCTGGTTTTCTGGTGCGTCAGCGATAATCTGCGAAAAGGTGCGGCTACGAATGCCGTTCAAATCGTGGAGCTGCTTCAGCGAGGCTCTGCCACCAGTGCGAATTGACGGGCCTTGTGCCTTCCGTGCGAATTGACGAGCTGTCTGCCACTCGGGCGAATTCAAACGTCCGAAGAAATCGACGTGAGAAAGGCTAGCAGGAAATCGCGATTCCGCAGTTACGGCGGAGAGTTCCGGCGGACTTTGCGGATTTTCCCCGGTGGCCTACGCTTATTGCACACGCCCGTTGTGGCACAGCACATAGCATTGACAGCGACTTCTAGACGCAACGTGTAGTTGTGTGCAATGGCGCTGGGGCACCACAGATTTTCCCGATTCCGTCATTTTGAGCTTTCGTGTGGGCGGCGTGATGCGCTGCATTCGTTTACGACTGGCCTACGATGGCACGGATTACGACGGATGGCAAAGCCAGAAATCGGGGCGAGGCATCCAGAACGCAGTCGAAGCCGCTGCGGAATCCATCTTGCAAGAAAAAGTCCGCGTCTTGGCCAGCGGTCGCACGGACGCGGGCGTTCACGCCGTGGGCCAGGTGGCTGCCTTTCGTACCACGACTACTCTTTCGACGCAGGTCCTTTGCAAGGCGTTGAATGCCAAACTTCCCTCTGATATCACGGTTCTCTCAGTCGACGAAGCTCCCGCCAACTTCCATCCCATTCGCGACGCGAAGCAGAAACACTACCGTTATCTCTTGTCCGATGCGGCGATGACAAACGTCTTTCTGCGGCGCTACGTATGGCGATATCCCCGCCCCCTCGACTGCGACTCGATGGCTGGAGCGGCCGAGGTCTTGATTGGCACTCACGACTTCTCGGCATTTCAGGGCGCCGGTTCCAAGCGAGCCACAAGCGTTCGCACGATACGCCAACTACGCGTCACGCGGAGTCCGTTGATCCCCCACATCATCACCATCGATGTCCAAGCTAACGGCTTTCTTTACAACATGATGCGGAACATCGTGGGCAGCTTGGTCGATGTGGGGCGAGGCGCACGATCCCCCGCCTGGATTGGCGAAATCCTCGAAGGAAAGGATCGCAATCGCGCTGGTGCAACAGCCCCACCTCACGGCTTGTTCTTGATCTCGGTAACTTATCCCGACCTCGATGTGGCACGTTCGGAGGGGAGCGAGATCACCTTGCCTTGGGACGAAGGGACGTATGCGGAGTTTCCCTTAATTTAGCCTCTTGATTTAGCCGTTTGACATTGGCGAAATCCGCTGCCGACAAAGCTCGGGGCCGGCGGGGTCTGAGGATGTTGCATCTGGACTTTTGCCACTTGGGTTCACAAGCTCCGCTCTCCCATCGCGGGATGGTAGGGTAATGACAGTTTTCCGCGAAAACGGCTTTCCTTGTTTTCCAGCACTTCCCAGAGTCCCAGTTTGCCACCCTCTCCCAGAGACGCAGCGACCACTTTGCAACACACCAGTTGTATGTCTCGTCTCTTCGATCAACCGCTTCTGCCCCTGTTGTCATCCAGCCCGAACCTAAGCCATCATAATGAGAATCCTGCACCTTGTCCGGATCCTTGGGCCTTCAGCACGCTTATCCGATGCGCATCATTCACATTATCACGCGACTTATCCTCGGGGGGGCTCAAGAGAATACCGTGCTCTGCTGCGAGGACTTACGCCAGCGATTTGGGGACGACGTCCTTTTGGTGACGGGACCGCCGCTGGGACCG
Source organism: Blastopirellula marina (assembly GCA_020721965.1). GTDB lineage: Bacteria > Planctomycetota > Planctomycetia > Pirellulales > Thermoguttaceae > Thermogutta. The sequence goes on from DYLS01000119.1 coordinate 8,679, forward strand.
GAAGGCAGTTTCCTGGCCCGCGCCAGGGCCGCAGGCATTCCCACCGAAATCGTTCCCAGCTTGCGGCGTGAGATCCATCCTTGGCGCGACGGCATCGCCTATCTGGCGTTGCGCCGCATCATCCGCCAGTTCCGCCCCGAGGTGGTGCATACCCACAGCGCCAAGGCCGGCATTCTGGGGCGAATCGCGGCTTGGAGGCTAGGGGTTCCGGCGGTAATCCATACCGTGCACGGGGCCCCATTCCATCCTTATCAACCCATGCTGGGCCGTTGGTTTTCGATTGCTTGCGAGCGCTATGCGGCACGTCGGTGCCACGCCCTAACCGGTGTCGCCGATGCCATGACGAAGTTACTGGTAGAGGCAGGCGTCACCTCTCCAGACAAGTGCGTCACGATCTACAGCGGCATGGAGATCGAACCGTACCTGCGGGCCAATGAGTCGCGCGCTACGGTCCGCCGCGAGTTGGGCTACACCGATGCGCATTTCGTGATCGGAAAGATCGCCCGTCTGTTCCACCTCAAGGGACATCAGGACGTGATCATGATGGCCCGGCGGCTGCTCTCGCGGAATCCCAACGTCCGATTTCTGTGGGTCGGCGACGGGATCTTGCGATCCCCCTTGGAGCGGGAGATTGCACAAGCCGGGCTGGCACCGTACTTCCAACTCACAGGCCTGGTCGAGCCAACCCGATTGCCCGCCCTGATCGGCGCAATGGATGCCTTGGTCCATGCCAGTCTCCGCGAAGGTCTTGCCCGGGTCCTGCCGCAGGCTCTACTGGCGGGAAAACCTGTCGTCAGCTACGACATCGACGGGGCACGGGAGGTGTGCATCCACAACCAAACCGGATTCCTGATTCCACCGCGAGACGTGGATGCCATGACTCAAGCCGTGATTCGGTTGGTCGAATCTCCAGAGCTTTGCGAGCGATTGGGCAGGGCAGGGCAGGGGAGATGCGCCCGGATGTTCTCCCACGCCGCAATGACAGAACAGATTCGCGCTTTATACCAGAATGTGCTGCAAGGCAGGGGTATTCCGAATGTGCGGTCGGGACAAGATTAACCGTTTCGGCCGACTACACCCGTATTTGTCGTTGTAGGGGATGGGGTTTTTCGGTAAGATAGTTGATCCGATTCTATGCCGCGTGTGATAGCGTCAAACTCCCTCTTGCGATGGCGAAGAACGCAAACAAGCATCTCAGATTTGTAGGTCTGCCGTGAGTACGGGAATTGTCTTCATCGGCCCATATCGGCTCCTGAACCCCATCTATATGGGTGCCACGGCCCAGCTATGGCAGGGTATCCATGACGCGACAGGGGAGCAATTCGCCATAAAGTTCCTCCAGGAGAAGTTTCGCAAGGATCGCGCCCAAATCGGCTATCTCAAGTGGGAGTACACGGTTGGATCGCAACTGCAAGACGAGCACGTCATCCGTATCGTGGAGTTCGGCGTCCACCGGGGCATCCCCTTCGTGGCTATGGAGTGGTTTCTTGGAAGCAACATGAAGGTGCTGATCCGGCAAGGAATCGAGGCATACGCACACCTGGCCAAGCGGGTCATTTTCCAAGCGGTAGAGGCCGTCGCGTATTTGCACCGGCAGGGGTACGTGCACCGCGACATCAAACCCGAGAACTTTTTGGTCTCGCAAACGGGCGTGCTCAAGCTGATCGATTTCGCCTTGTGCCGCCGGATAGCCAATCCACTGATCTGGCTGCTGTCCCCCAAGACGAAGATTCAGGGTACTTGTAGTTACATCTCGCCGGAGCAAATTCAAAATCGCCCCTTGGACGGTCGTGCCGATTTGTATAGTCTCGCCTGCACGATTTATGAACTGCTGAGCGGCCGTCCACCGTTCACCGGCATCAATCAGAGCGAGCTTCTGAATCGCCATCTCAAGGCTGTCCCACCGCCTATCGAGTCGATCAATCCAAACATCACTCCGCAGTTTTCGCAACTTTTGCAAAAGGCTTTGGCAAAATGTCCGGCGGACCGCTATCGCAGCGTCGCCGAATTCTTCGGTCTATTACACGATGTCGAGATATTCAAGGACAAACCACCGGGCGAGCTTCCGCCCGTGGTAGTCGCTGGTTTTTAGAAGAAAGTCAGCGGGACTCAATACCGTTCTGTTGAGAGTTTTTTGCAATCGTTCTATTTACAAGTTCTTTTGCAATTGAACGTTCGCCGCCGCGACGCGGCCTTTACGGGTTTTGGAATCATCACAGTCAACGAGGCCATCCACGATGCCGCCCACCGAATATCGCTTGGCTTTTGAACGGCCCATTTATGAGCTGGAAGCTCGCGTCGAGAAGCTCGAAAAACTATCTCAAGAGACTCCGCAAGCCCGGGAAGAACTCCATCAAAAGCGACTCGAATTGGCCGAGCTGAAGAAGCGAATCTATGAGAATCTCAAGCCCTGGGAAGTGGTAGAAGTAGCCCGCCATCCGGAGCGACCGAAGACTTCCGACTACCTGCAAATGGTGTTCGAAGAATTTGTGGAATTGCACGGCGACAAATGCTACGGCGACGATCGCGCCATTCGAACAGGGTGGGTGAAGCTGGACGACTTCCAGGCCATGTTCGTGGGGCATGAGAAAGGCAAAAACACCAAGGAACGGCTGGCCTGCAACTACGGGTGCGCGCACCCCGAGGGTTATCGCAAAGCGATGAGCAAGATGCGACTGGCAGCCAAGTTCGGCAGGCCGATCATTTGCTTCATCGATACCCCCGGCGCCTATCCGGGCATTGCCGCCGAGGAGCGAGGCCAAGCTCAAGTCATCGCCGAATCCATGTTCCTCATGTCCCAGCTCTCGACGCCCATCGTTTGCGTCGTGATCGGGGAAGGCGGCTCGGGAGGGGCCCTCGGTATCGGCGTCGGCGACCGCATCGCCATGCTGGAACATGCGTATTACTCCGTCATCAGTCCGGAGGGCTGCGCCGGCATCCTTTGGAAAGATCGCAAATACAAGGAGAACGCCGCCGAGTCGCTAAAAATGACCTCCAAAGACCTCCTCCGATTAGGCATTATCGACGCGACCATCCCCGAACCATTGGGCGGCGCACACCGCGACCCTTTTCAAATGGCTTCCCGGCTGAAGACCTATCTTCGCAACACCCTCAAAGAGCTTAGCACCGTCCCCATCCCCGAGCTGGTCGAAGCCCGCTACCAGAAGTTTCGCAGGATGGGCATCTTCCTGGAGAACGGTGAGGAAATCCGCCACGGCCAGCCACTCTCTTCCGAGCGGTCGGCTGAATCTTGACCGGACCGTCCCAACTCTTCCCGAGACGGTGCGACGCGACGCCCGCGTTCCTGATTCCCGAGCGAACTCCTCTCGGCGGCCAATCGCCGGACACGCAATTCCGCGCCGTCTCCCCGGCGGGGCCGAGGCCACGCTTCCTGTGGCTTGGCTCGGAACTCCAGCCCTGGCCGCCGGGAACCGGCCGTCGCACAGAGCGACCGGATCTCGGAACACTCGTGCGGCGTGGGAGAAGATGCACGAACGCGTGCTTTCGGGGGCGACCCGCAACGTCCGATAATGTTTCTTATGTTCGGTCAGATAGCCGGTTTTTCCCAAATCCAACCAATAATCCCTGCTTAGCGTCTCCGCACCGGCTCAGCGTCCGTTGGAAGAGTCATTCGCTCGCAAGCCCGCACCGATCCCTTCCCAGTCGCTGCTGCGCGACCGATCAGCTTCCGGCGCCGCTGGGGCGCCGAAATCCAGCCGATCCAAACGCGGGAAGACGAAGTCCGCGGGGTCGCGTGCTCCCCGCTGGAGAGAACGGGCGTCCTGGAAATCCGCCAGGTAGTCCCCCACCTGCTTGCGGACTTCTGGGGGCAAGATCGTGGAAGCCCGTTGGATCGCCTTGGCCAGCAACGGCCCGGACCGCGAGGACAAAATCGTCTCTCGCATCCCCTCCGAAAGGGTCACGCCAAAAAAGGCCAGAATCGCAGCCCAAAAAAGACCTTTGATCGCTCCGAAGATGGCGCCGAGTTGGCGGTCAAAATCCTTCAATTTCATGCGGTCGATCGCGGTCGAGACCCAGCGAAACAACATCCAAACGACCAGGCCTGTCGCAGCGAAAACGACGAACATGCCCAGGTATTGATTCCAGGGCGATTGGGCGCTCAGGCTATTGCCAACTCTTGGCCCAAATCGAATTGCCGCTGCCACGCCCACAATCAGCGAAGCCAGCGAGGCCACCTGCCAGGCAAAACCTTTCCATGCCCCTCGAATCGTCGAAAAGGCGACCACAATCAGAACAATCAGATCGAACATTTGCATGGGCGTGAGCATTCACGGGGGTCTGTAGAGCGACCACAGAACACCACAATATAGAC
>DYLS01000120.1 GCA_020721965.1 Blastopirellula marina
TGCCCTTTGACGGCGGAAACCGTGACGACCAATTCACGGCAGCCATCGACGCCACCCTGCTGTTTTAGCGGCATAATGTCGGCAGGTCCGTCTTGCAGCATAATAACGGCGTCAGGTCTGCCTTTTAGTGGTATAACGGCGCCAGGTCCGGGGCCAAGCGATTCCCGCCCCCGCCACGGGGCAAAGGATCGCGTAGCATCACGCCGCCGATGCGCCTTGCTCACGGAGGCGAGACGGGATAAAAGGTTTTCGCCGGAAAAACGGTCCGAAGCGGCCGGCCCATGCAAGGAGAGCGACCCCGTCGCCTGAGATGCGTCGGGGCCGCTTTCCGTTGTCCAAGAATGAGGCCGAACCGGGGCCGATCGAAGACCGCGATCCCCGGCCTTGCCTGCCACGGCTGCCAGCCTCGCCCGCTCGCCGCTCGATCAGCTCGCTTCCACGGCTTGCCAACCGTACGTTTGGTAAGTGAACTGAGAGCTGCCGTCGGGGGCCAGATCGAAGACGCCAAAGCCTTCCGGGAAGCCGTGGTTGGATCCCTTCCACCAGCGGCCGGACACCGCCCCGGCGCAGACGTACTTCACGCCGCGGTACAAGACCTCGTCCACCATGTGGATATGCCCGGAAATCGCCAGTCGCACGTTGTGTTCGGAGAACTGGTAGGCCAGCGCCTGGCTTTTCGCACACATCGTAGCGGGCCCGATCTTGTAGGCCCCGTCTTTAAGCTCATTGGGGAGGATCGTCACGGTAAGGAAGGGGATGTGGCTAACGATGATGGCCGGGACATCGGCCGGCTTCGTGCTCAAGTCTTCCCGAAGCCAGGCCAATTGCTCCTCGTCCAAGCCGCCTTGGTACAGGCCCGTTTCCGAGGGTTGCACGCTGTCCAATGCGTAGAACCGCCAGCCGCGGTGGTCGAAGCTGTAGTATGGCCGCTCGATTTCCAGTTTTTCGCAATACATCTTCTTGCCGAAGCCCGGCGTCTGCTCGGTCACGCCGTACTTGCGACCCCAGCCGAACACGTCATGATTTCCAATGCAGTGATGGATGGGGATGTCGGTGTTGTCGGCCAAGACCTTCTTCAGCAGGTCGAACAACATCGTCGAACGATCAAGGGATTGCTCCAAGGTGTCCATGACCAGATCGCCCCCGGTCATGATGAAGTCGGGCTTGGGGTCCAACTTATTGATCGCCTGGAGGCAGGCGGCCAGCCCCTCGGCAGCCTTCCGTTCGGGCTGCACATGGATATCCGTGATGTGCACGAACCGAAAACCACTGGTGCCGGTAGCAGTGGCCGCAGCCTGGCTAATCCGGCCGTGACCCCAAAGACTTCCAACTAGGGCAGTTAAGCTGCCCGCCAAAACATTGCGACGGGAAATCCGATCCATGCTGTACGCTCCACGGGAGAAGTTAAAATCCGAGGCTCTTTCCACACAAGTGCCTTTGCCGGTGGTTGCGGCCACTCATCACGAGGGCCGTAAACGAACGCCGGAACAAACTCGAAAGCGATTCTACGAACGGAGCCGCGTTATTTCTACGGCTCGATCTGGATTTAACAGTTTTCTAACGAATTTAACAGTTTTCTAACAAAACGGAGGTCATGCACGGAGCTGCGATCGGAGTTGGCTGCGGGTACGCGTCCGTGCCTCTGAAGCAGGTTTCCGCCCCTTCCGTTCCTTTCCGAATGCGTAGCCGCCCGCGTGAGTAGCCGGCGGTGGCAAGGTGCGTGAGCCACCAGCGTGAGCTGGTGGTGGCGTACTGCCCAACGCGTTGGAAAACGTCAGGTTTTGGCGGCGCGTCCACCTCGGGCTGACGCCCGAGGCTCGTGGTGCCTTCACGGATCATGATTGTTCTGCAATTTCGCCAAGTGTCCACCTCGGGCTTACGCCCGAGGCTCGTGGTGCTTTCGCAGCTCGTGTCGGGATTTCTCCATTGCGTGAAGGCGTTCGGTTTGCTAGCCTCTCTACCCCGGCGATGCACGCACGAGAGGATGGCACGCCAGCCTGTTTGGCGAAAGGAGGCAGTATGCGCCAGGGTATCCAGGAAGAGGTCGGCGATCCATGAGCCAGCCCCTCAAAGTTTTGCACGTCTTCGCCCGAATGAATCGCGGCGGGGCGGAGTGTCGCACGCTGGACCTCATGCGGGCCGTGGACCGCTGCGAAATTCAGATGGATTTCTGTGCTCTGTCCGGTTTGCCGGGAGACCTGGACTGCGAGATTCGATTATTGGGCGGCGAAGTTTACCGTTTGGCGTTGCGACAAGCGGGTTTCAGCCGGGCCTTTCGCTCGTTGTTGACGGAAAAGGGTTACGACGTGGTGCACTCTCACGTGCACTATCCGTCGGGCTGGATCCTCCGCTTGGCGCATCAGGCCGGCGTCCCTCGACGCGTCGTTCATTTTCGGAATGAATCGGATGGCCGACGCGATACCTGGTTCCGCCGCCTTGTCCGTTGGGTGCTACGACGCCTGATTACCCGCCACGCCACCCAGATCGTGGCCGTCAGCGAATCGGCGATGCGACAGGCGTGGATGCCGCGGTGGGATGCCGATCCCCGGTGCCACGTGATCTACAATGGTCTGGACTTGGCGCGATTCCCCGACCCGGCGGACGTCGGCCGATGCTGGACCACGCGGGAAAAGCTGGGTATCCTGCCGGAAAGCCTGCTCTGCATCCATGTCGGAAGTCTCCGCCCGGCCAAGAACCATGCACGCTTGCTGCGCATCTTCAAGGCCCTGCAAGAGCGCACGCCCGGGGCCATGCTGATGTTGGCAGGCGATACGCTGAATCAAGGGGCCTGGCTGGCAACGCAGATTTCCGCGATTGGGCTGTGCCCGTCGGTGCGGGTATTGGGCCCGCGCAAGGACGTCCCCGACTTGCTGGCGGCGGCTGATGTGATGATCTTTCCCTCGCTTTGGGAAGGTCTCCCCGGGGCCATCCTGGAGAGCCTGGCCGTGGGAACGCCGGTCGTCTCTTCCGATCTCACCTGCCTACCCGAGATTACGCGGTTTGTGCCGGGGGTGCGGGCGATAGCGCTGGCGGAGCCGGACCATGTTTGGGCAGAGACCATCGCCAGCATCGCACATCCCTCGACAGAAGCGCGGGCCGAGGTGCGTCGGGCATTTGCTGCCAGCCCGTTCAACATCCACTACCATGCCCAACAGATGCGAGAACTTTGGCGCGGTGGCAAGCAATCGCACCAAACAGTGCTGCGTGATCGCCAATCTGACACCCGGCCCGCAGGGTCGGCCTTGGTTCGCACCCGGGATCGGCGCCGATCCGCCCTGGAAAAGGTGCCTCGCGAAGGGAGGTCGGCGGCGTGAGTTGGGCCAAGGTCGCGATCGTTTTGGCAGGAGTCACGGCGGGGTTGGCCATCACCCTTCAGCGCCTCGGCGAGTATTGCGGCATCTCCTTCCCGGAGCTGACGCATTTCTTCGCCTATACTCCAGCTTTTCTCCTGGGGGTGTGGTACTGGCTCAACTACCCCACCTTTTCCCGATCCTGGCCCGTCTTGGCCTTCGCGATCATGCCGATTTTGGGCCTGCTCTATACCGTCCCCGAGGCCGGCAACACGCCGCTGGTCGTGGCAGCCTTCCTCACGATGGGAATACCTATCGCTTCGCTGATCACCGCGCAGCGGTGGTGGATTCCTACGGCAAGGCTGTTCGTGTTTGCCAGTTTGGCCGCGTTGCTGTTGATTCTGTTTCTCGACTATCAGGTGCACGACGGGAGTTTGGGTAACACGTTGGCCTGGTTTGGATACACCTGGTTAGAGTCGGGCGAGCGATCCACGAACCCCAATCAAGTCGGTGGGCAATTTGCGTTGGCCGCCGTCATGGGGATGGTCTTGTTTCTGCGTTCCGGCCGCCCCGGTCCCAGCCTGGAATCGCTAGATGGGAGACGCGAAGACGAGGGCCACGGCACCCCCCAGGCGCTGTCTCGGGGACTATCGCGGCTAGCGGAGATGACCCCGCTCCCTGGCACAACATTCGCGTTATCAGATGCCAAAGGCGGAGCCTGGCGGTTTTTCGTGGACGCCCGCTCTGCCCCAGGCAATACCCTGACTAGCACACGCAGTTCCGTGGATTGGCTCACCTTGCTGGCTTCCGGCGTGCTGACCGTAGGCTGCTTCCTCACGGGTTCGCGCGGGGCAGGCATTTCGCTCGTCGTGGCGATGGGCGTGCTTCTGGTAGGAGATACCCGATTTCGAGACCGCGGCCGATTTCGCGACTTCGTGGCCTTGGGTGTCGCGGCGATCTGGCTGGGTTGCCTGTTGGTCTTTCTGTCGGGAATCAATCCTTTGGAGCGTATCCAAGCCCGACTGGCAGGCAGCGAGGGCGTTTCTATTCGCTCCTTGGGAAATCGTCTGCCGATTTGGGAGAACGCCTTTCGGGCTTGGACGGCGGACACGACCCGCTTCATGATCGGGGCAGGGACGGGACAGGCGGAGCTGGCAGTCGGCCAATTGGATGAAGGGGCCACGCTGGGAGAGTACGGCGAATATCGCCGCGCCTGCCACAACTGCTTTATCGAATGGTTGCTCTGTTTCGGCATCCTGGGGCTGATCCCGGGGCTGGGCTTATATCTGATCTGTTACCGGCAGGCAGCAATTCTGGATCGCGTCGAGCGGACCTTGTCCCGGCGCATCCTGAACCTGGCCATAACCCTGTTCGGCATGACCGCCGACGTGCACCGCCACTTCCATTGGGTGATGATGTCCGCCTGCTTGTTGGCGATGCTGGACGCTGCGTCGTTGGGGGCGGGCATGGCCCGTGATCCATCAGCCCGCCGGGGAACCGATATCCCCCTTAAGCCGAACTTCCTTGACGATGAGATTCATAGGTGGCGGGAATCGCGGCCAGGTGGTTACAGCCTTGGCGTTCCGCGATCCGATAAAAAGATGGTTGCATCTGCGTAGTTGCCCCCTAAGTTTTTGCCCCAAGGTTCCTTCCAGCCATGATTGTCCTCCATGCGGCCCCGGTTTCGTGGCGTTACCCAAACGGCGTCACCGAGGTGGTGACGGCCAGCGTCGCCGCCCAGAACGCCATTCCCGGCTACCGCGCGGGCCTGCTGATCACATCGCGCGAATTCGGCTCCATACCAGTCGTCGGTTTTCCCATTTTCTCGGCCAGGGACGGCGGGCGCACTTCAAGCGGTCCACTGCCGATGTGGTTGCCCCAGCCGTTCCAGCGGCCGGACCTGGTTGTTTTCCACAGCACATTCGTCCCGCTGCATGGGGCGTTGGCCTCGCGACTGCGTGGCCTGGGCATCCCATACGTAATTTGTCCGCACGGGGGCATGGCGCCGGAGGCCCTGCATCAAAAGGCCTGGAAAAAGTGGCTCGGGCGAGTCTGGTTCTTCGACGATCTGGTCCGTCACGCTGTGGCCATTCAATACCTGTCGCACGGGGAAGCGGAGAAGTCGGGAGATTGGGGGCGGCCCGTCATCATCGCCGGCAACGGCGTCCACCCGCCTCGGGAGTGCGACCTCGCAACCCCCGGCCGGCAATCGCCGCGCCGGTTCCTGTTCCTCGGTCGGCTGCACATCCACCACAAAGGCCTGGATGTATTGCTCGAGGCCTGTCGTAGGGCAAGAGACGTCCTGACCGCACACCATGTCCAAATCAGCTTCGTAGGGCCCGACGTCGACGGCTCGCGGCAGACCCTCCAAGAACGCATCCGAGAATGGAAGCTGGACCCATTGGTTCACCTTCGCGATGCGGTCGTTGGCGGTGAAAAGAGACGGCTCTTTCAGTCGGCGGACGTGTTCGTGCACCCGTCAAGGACGGAGGGACACCCCACGGCCGTGCTGGAGGCACTGTCGTTCGGACTGCCGGTCCTGGTGACCCCCGAAACCAACGTCGCCGAGGCCGTGGCTGCAAACCGCGCCGGTTGGATCACAGAGTGTGACGCCGATACCTTGGCCCACGACTTGCGCCGCTTGGCGGAGATGCCGGGGACGATGCTGGCTGAGGCGGGTCGCGCCGGCCGGGAGTGGGTGCTCCGAGAACTGACTTGGGATCGTGTGGCCGCTCGAACGGTACGCAAGTACCGAAACCTTCTTCAACTCGCCCGGGCCGCCTGAGCTGCGGTGCCGCCAGTCTCCGTAGCTGGCAACTGGCGTTTTACAATTTGTGGTCACAAGCCCCCTCTTTCCTCGGAAAATGGCAGAGTGAGGGCAGTTTACTGTGAAAACGGCTTTCGCTGTTTTCCTTGACTTGCCCAATCGCCAGGCTTGCCGCCTTCTCTCAGATGGGGGATCGGGCACTTTGTAAGACTCCAGTGCCAATCTTCATCCAATTGTAGCCAAATGTCGCATCCCGACGCCCGGACAGGAATGCCAATTCGCCCCTCTCCGATAGCACACTTTCGCTGCGTTTTGGTCGCGATTTCTCGGTTTCCCCTGCCGGCGCGAGCTGTACTTGCCAAAAAAGCGGCAGGCTCGCACGGGAGGACGTCCCACGCGAGCCTGGATTGCTAACAAGACCCCTGGAACGAAGCCCAGGCGGAACGGACCGCGCCGATCACTTGGCGCGTTTGGCCTTGATGGAGGCCTGAGCAGCCGCCAATCGGGCGATGGGCACGCGGTACGGCGAGCAGCTCACGTAATTCAGTCCGGTGCGGAAGCAGAACTCCACCGAGTCGGGATCGCCTCCCTGCTCCCCACAGATGCCGATCTTAAGCGCCGTCCGCGCTGCCCGACCTTTGCTCACCGCCATCTGAATCAGTTGACCGATGCCCTCCTGATCGATGGTTTGGAAGGGGTCGGCCATCAGGATCCGCTTCTGGAGATAGGTGGGCAAGAAGCCGCCGATGTCGTCCCGGCTGAAACCGAAGCCCATCTGCGTCAAGTCATTGGTACCGAACGAGAAGAACTGGGCGGTCTGAGCCATCTTGTCGGCCAACAGGCACGCCCGCGGGATCTCGATCATCGTCCCATACAGGTATTGGATCTTGACGCCGAACTGCTTTTCGACCTCGGCGTGCACCTTATCGACCAGGGTTTTGGTGACATCGAGTTCTTTGACATCGCAGGTGACGGGGACCATGATCTCCGGATGCGGTTTCTTCCCCGCTTGGAGCAACTGGGCGGCGGCCTCGAAGATCGCCCGAACCTGGGCCACCGTGACTTCGGGGTAGCTGATACCGAGGCGTACACCCCGATGCCCCATCATGGGGTTGGTTTCGTGCAATTGGCGGGCGCGTTCCTGGATCTCGTCCACCGTGATCCCCAGGGCCTTGGCCAGCTCGGCCTGCTTTTCCTCCTCCTGCGGCACGAACTCGTGCAAGGGCGGGTCCAAAAGGCGGATCGTCACCGGCAAGCCATCCATGGCCTCCAGCGTGCCCTTGAAATCGCGCTTGAAGAACACGAATAGCTCATCCAGGGCCTTTTGCCGTTCGGCGGCCGTCTTGCTCAGAATCATTTTGCGAAGGATGAACAACGGCTCATCGGACCCCTCTCCATAGAACATGTGCTCGGTGCGGAACAGCCCGATGCCTTCCGCGCCGAACTCGCGAGCCAGCTTGGCGTCTTGGGGGGTATCGGCGTTCGTGCGGACGCCCAATTCGCGGAACTTTTCCACGAGCTGCATAAAGCTCTGAAGCCGCGGGTTTTCCGTGGCGTCGATGAGCCGGACTTGCCCTTCGTACACCAGGCCGCGGGTCCCGTTCAAGGTCACGAAGTCGCCCCGCTTCCAAGTCTTATCGCCGATCTTCATCAGTCCGGCGGCCAGATCGATCTTGATCGCGCCGGCACCCACGATGCAGCATTTGCCCCAGCCCCGCGCCACCAGGGCCGCATGGCTGGTCATGCCGCCGCGAGCGGTGAGGACGCCTTCCGCAGCCCGCATCCCCTCCACGTCCTCCGGGTTAGTTTCTTCCCGGACGAGGACGACCTTTTTGCCTTGCCTGACCCAGGCGACGGCATCATCGCTGGTAAACACGATCTGCCCGCACGCGGCGCCCGGTCCCGCAGGCAGCCCGCTGGTGATCGGCCTGGCGCTCTTCTCGGCGGCCGGGTCCACGATCGGGTGCAGCAGCTCGTCCAACTGCTTGGGGGCCACGCGAAGCACGGCGGTGGCCTCGTCGATCAGGCCCTCGGCCAGCATGTCCATGGCCATGTTCAGGGCCGCGGTGCCGGTCCGTTTGCCTACCCGGCACTGAAGCATCCAGAGCTTGCCCTCCTGGATCGTGAACTCGATGTCCTGCATGTCCCGGTAATGCTTTTCCAGCCGGGTGCGGATGTCATCGAGTCCCTTGTAGAGGGTAGGAGCGGCTTCCTCCAGCGAAGGGAGCTGCTTGTTCTGCTCGCTCTTGGTAGCGTTGTTCAAAGGATTCGGCGTCCGGATGCCCGCTACCACGTCTTCGCCCTGGGCGTTCGGCAGCCACTCGCCGTAGAACTTGTTCTCGCCCGTGGCCGGGTTGCGGCTGAAGGCCACGCCGGTGGCCGAGTCGTCGCCCATGTTCCCGAAGACCATGCTCTGCACGTTGCAAGCGGTACCCCATTCGTCGGGAATGCCCTCGATGCGGCGGTAGGACACGGCCCGCTTGCCGTTCCAACTCTTGAAGACGGCCCCAATGCCGCCCCACAGCTGTTCCGACGGGTCGTCCGGGAACGACTTGCCGAGGACCTCCTTGACCTTGCTCTTGAACTGCTCGCACAGGGCCTGAAGGTCCTCCGTCGTCAAATCGGTATCTTTTTCGTAGCCCTTCTGATGTTTTAGGGCCTCCATGATTCGCTCAAGCTGCTGCCGGATGCCTTGCCCCTCCTCCGGCTCGATCCCCTCGGCCTTTTCCATGACCACGTCGGAATACATCATGATGAGGCGACGATAGGCGTCGTACACGAAACGGGCATTGTTGGTCTTCTTGATCAGGCCGGGGATCGTCTTGCTGCACAACCCCACGTTCAGGACGGTCTCCATCATGCCGGGCATGGATTTCCTCGCACCCGACCGGCAGGAGACCAGCAGCGGGTTATCCGCGGCGCCGAACTTCATCCCCATGGCGGCCTCGACCTTGGTCAGCGCCTCGGCCACTCGATCCTTCAAACCGTCCGGGTATTGTCCGCCGTGCTGCATAAAGTACGTGCAGACCTCGGTGGTAATGGTGAAACCCGCGGGGACGGGCAGCCGGAGATCGGGATGCCCGGCCATTTCCGCCAGATTCGCACCTTTGCCTCCTAGCAGGTTGACCATGGAGGCGTTCCCCTCAGTCCCCTGCGGGCCAAAAAAGTACACGTACTTCGTAGATTCTGCCATGTTTCCATTCCCTTAAATCTTTGTAAAACCTTTACATTCCCAAAAGGCGCTCCCGGACACCCTTATCGAGGGATTCTCCCAAGAACCCGTACCTCTTGCCCGCCCCTCGATCATCTCAATCAGTACGGCCCCGCTAGCGTTCGGTTCGGGCTGTAGGGAAACGACCCCCACCACGCCCCGGCAACGAGCACGGGCACTGCCCCAGGCAACGAGGGCGGGCACCGTGGCTTGCGACGGCCCCGCGGCCGCCCCCCCTCGATCCCCAAACACTCTCCCTTTGATCCCGAATCACTTCCTGAAGTGCCCTGAAATACCAGCCCATCCAATAGAACCATTCAATCTACGAAATGATTCCGCAACCGTCAATGAACCCGGCGTGAGAGAAGGCCCAACGTCCATTGCGACAACCGTTCAATCCAAAGCCCCTGGACGCATTCTTGCCTAAATCATTACTGGATAACAACTTCGCGTTGATTTGTGCTGCATACTTCAGCCCAAACTTCCTGGACGTACTTTCACGTAAATGAGGGTGTCCGGGAATTTGGCAGTCGTAACCTCTTGTTTTCAATGGTGTTCGGACATTTGGCCGCACGGTTTCGCGTATCTGTGCGGTTGAGAATCTGGGTGATCTGTGGAATCCAATACCGGGACACCCTCACGTAAATCATTACTGCGTAACGACTTTCTGTTAATTCGTACTGCTGGTCATAGTCATGTAATGGTTTTTCATAAGTTCTTATCATGTAATGAGTTGCGCGATACGGCTTGTACGCATGGCTTGGCCCGGTTTTTTGTACCAAGTGTTATGAGAGTTCCCTTTGGGTAACAGGTAAGTGGACTTTTGCAAACTGCTCCCCTCTCCCTCTGGGAGAGGGCCAGGGGGTGAGGGTTTGGTTAAATCAGGCAAACAAGGAAAACCATTTTCGCGCCTAATTGCCCACAGGCTAACCCTCTCCTAGGGGCCTAGAAGGGCTTGTGCCCCCAATTTGCAAAAGTCCAGCTGTAAGACAGGCGAATCGCTATTGCAGCTTTCACTGATCCTCGGGACATGGGTTATCATAGGTCTTTTTCCATGTGTACGTGTAGTACCAGGATGCTACAAGATCATACGGCGTCGCGCCGGGTCAGTCATGCTTTGCACATGGACCACCCTTGTCCAACGGGTTCTGAAATTTGTCCCGAACGGTGAAGAAGAGATCGCAATTTCCCGACGAACCACTCACGACACGCTCTCCAGCGCAGCAATGTTTGCACTGTAATGTGACCATGCACGTCCCCTGCACGTTGAGAGTCGAGGTTCCCATCACTGTCAGCGGATCGGTAATAGCACCACCCGCCACGACAGAAAAGCTGAACGGCTTAATCGAAATCTCTGCACTAGGCGAATCCTCATGCTGACAGGAGAGTTGAGACTCCAAGCCCGGCATCATTCTCAGCTTGAGTTACAGAAGGACTTGTGGCTTAATAGCGGCCCACCACGGTAGGAGTAGTCCTATCTTGTCCAACAATACGTCCTGCCCGAACCCAAAATAGTACCACCAGAAGAAGTCGGGCACGTCCCATTTCTGACCAAGACGTTTCAGCCTGAAGGGATCGGCATGATGGGCGGGTGCGTTGCCTACGTACACGCACAGATTGTCCCCGGCGGCGAAGCCAATCGGGTCTTCACTCAGCCATCTTCCCACGGCCGGGGCGTACCAGCGGTTGAGGTTGTTTTGCAGGCCGGGGTCGGCATTGAACGGCCGGGCAGTAAAGAGAAAGAGCGAGTCCAGGCCACCACCAGCTTACGCTGGTGGCTGCGATTTATGCGAATCGGCTTTTCGCGAGGATCGCCGGGCGCAAGCGGACGATGCGAAACAACGCGACATCGCATGAGCCTCGGGCGTAAGCCCGAGGTGGAGAAACCACCGAAACGTGATCTTTTCCGTCGCGTCGGTCATTACACCACCACCAGCTTACGCTGGTGGCTCGCGAGTTACGCTGGTGGCTCGGGGCCCAAATTTTATTGTCTTCCCGAGATGGGTTTGTTAGATCGCCTGAGCCAAGGCGGCCAGGTATTTCAAGCGATGTCGGTAACGTCGCAGAGGGGCAGAATGTGGCTTGGCGTATCCAGGATTTGGGCAATGGTCACACGGGCAAAGGCCTCTTCCACGGCCGCAAAGGCCCGATCCAGCTCCCGGTGCAGCGGACACAACTGGGTGTGAGAAGATAGCCCAAGAGGGCATTGCTCGATCCGCTGGACGGCCCCCACCGCCCGCACAACATCCAAGATCGAAATCTCCCTGGGTGGACGATGGATGGCATATCCCCCGCCCGGCCCCGGCTGGGACTTGATCAGCCCCGACTTGCCCAGGTCTTGTAATACCTTATGGAGATAGCGGCGTGGGACGAGGATCGCCCGCGCCATCTCTTCGGCAGACTGGGGGCGGTCGGGAGCACGCCCCAGCCAAACCACGGCGCGCAGTGCGTATTCGGCAGTCTTCGGCAGCATATTTCACCTCACTTCAATTCTACACCTTGACATACAGAATAGACACTGCCATAATTCTACATACAGGTATGCAGATTTATCCCCTGTCAGGCGGAAACGCGGACGAAACAGGAGATCACAAGATGCGGTACCGAGGATTGTGGCTGGGATTTGCGGCGGTGGTCATCGGCTCCTTCGCCGTGCTGGGGTATTTCGGTGGAGAAATCTACCGGCAGGCACCGCCCGTTCCTGATCGGGTGGCCACGCCCGACGGAAATGTCGTTTTTACCGGACAGCAGATTCGGGATGGGCAAAACGTATGGCAGTCGATGGGTGGGCAGCAATTGGGGAGCATCTGGGGTCACGGGGCCTATGTCGCCCCCGATTGGTCGGCCGACTGGTTGCACCGGGAATGCCTTTGGCTGCTCGCAGATTGGGCGCAACGGGAGCACGGGATGCCATTTGCCGAGCTGGATGCCGGCGACCAGGCTGCGCTTTTGGCCCGGCTCAAAAGCGAGATACGCACCAATACCTTCCATCCCAAGAGGAACGAAATCATCGTTTCCCCGGACCGGGCGCGGGCCATAGGTGCGCTGCGGCGGTACTATGCCGCGCTCTTCGGCGACGCGGAGACGTTCCCCCCGGATGTCGCGCAGATTGCCGATGGGGGGATGTCGCCGGTGGAATTGCGAGCGGCCTATGCCATCCCGGCCAACACCATTCGCGATCCCCAGCGTCAGGAGCAGCTCAACGCTTTCTTCTTCTGGGCCGCCTGGGCTTGCGGCACGGAACGCCCCCAGAAGGCGGCGGGCGGAGAGCCGAACTCCTGGTCCGCAGGGATCATGCCCGGCGCGGCAAGCGTGACCTATACCAACAATTGGCCGGCCGAACGGCTGATCGACAATGAACCGAGCGGATCCGTCGTCCTCTGGTCCGCGATCAGCGTAGTGCTGTTGCTGGGCGGCATCGGCGCCCTGGCATGGCATTACGCGGCGTCCAAGGACGACGTAGCGGCGCTCGCTGACATCCCCGCGGAGAATCCGCTGTTGAACCTGAATCCGACGCCCTCCATGAAGGCCACGCTGAAGTACTTTTGGGTGGTGGTCGCGCTGATCGTGGCACAAGTCGGGCTGGGGGGGATCACTGCCCATTACGGGGTGGAGGGACAAGGATTCTACGGCATCCCCCTGGCGGACTGGCTGCCTTACGCGGTGACGCGAACCTGGCATACGCAGCTTGCCATTTTTTGGATCGCCACGGCCTGGTTGGCGACGGG
>DYLS01000280.1 GCA_020721965.1 Blastopirellula marina
TCGCGGACATACTGTCCGGCGCGGGAATCGTGTAGATCGTCTTTTCCATTGCAACCTCTTAATGTCTTTAGATATTAAGCTCTTTTACTCTATTCAATCACCGACACCAGCTCGACCCGGCGCGCGATAGGCCGGATCAGCTTGTTGATGCCATGTCCCGGATTGGGTACGCGCTCCGATTGCACGACGCCCAGTTTTTCCAGCAAGGACACATCCTTGCTCACCGAGATGCGATCACGCCCCAGGCGCTTGGCCAGATCGGGAATGGTGTCGGGCTGACGCATGACCTCGCGCACCAAGGCCTGCCGGTTCTGTGTCAGCACCTCGAACATGCGCCGGGGGTCTTCAAAACTCAGGGTGATGGTGCCGTCGAACGGCTCGCTGCGGTCGGCACGACGGGCCGCTGCCTTGGCCGCGGCAAAGAACTCGGCTTCATCCCCGACACGGATCACGACACGGTTGCTCATCGCTTGGACTCCTTGTGCACTTTCAATAACTCCATGACCTCTTGCTGAAATCGTTCTGCGGTTTCCTCAAAGCTGGTGTGCTCGACCGGCTCGACCTGGCCCATGTGGTGCCTGTGGTGGTAGCCGTGAGCGTTGTCGTAGCCGAGCACACGCCCATGATCGAGCCCGCACAGCGCCGGGTTGATGTACGCCAGGTTGTAGCGCGTGACCCGCGTCTTGCCCTTCTCGACCATGCCCCAAACCTCATAGCTCAGGATGCCGCCGCCCGATTTCGGCTTGAGCTCATGGCGGCGTCGCTCCAGGAGGACTTCGGTCGGGTGTCGGGTTGCCATGTTCACAGTGTAGCGCGTTTCTGACAATTCTGTAGCCTGCGCCTTGTCGCTCTGTTTAATTTCTTAAATGTTTTGATGTTTTAGTTTCCGATATCTCTCCTTGAAATCTATAGCGCGCTAAATCTCTTTCCTGTTAAAGTTCTTATATGCCTCTTATCATCGCACTTGCCCACCAGAAGGGTGGGGTGGGTAAAACCACGTTGGCGGCCAACCTGCACAGTTGGTTCGGTGAGGCGGGCTATGCCTGCGCCCTGGTGGATGCCGATCCGCAGGGAAGCCTGTCGCACTTGCTGGCGGCGTTCGGCAACCGGGAAGATGTGGCGTTGATTCGTCGGGGCGATTTCCAGACGTATGACGAACTGGCCAAGCTGCTGGAGCCGTTCGATGTGGCGGTGATCGATACGCCGCCTTATCTGTCACGGGAATTGGTCGATGTGCTGTCCATCGCCCATGCCGCCATCGTGCCGTGCAAGGCGTCGCCGCTGGATGTGCTGGCGGCGCGCCAGACGATGGAATACATCGAGGAAATCCGGCGCACGCGCAATCCGGCCTTGGCGTCGGCGGTGGTGTTGACCATGGTGATTGCGGCAACGGAGTTCACCGGCCAGATTCGGCAGCATCTGCAGGCCTCCGGGCTGAAGGTGCTGCGGGCGCAGATCGGCAACCGGGTGTCTTATGCCCGCTCCTTGCTCAAGGGCAATAGCGTCAAGGCGGAAGACGGCGGCAAGGCCTGGGCGGAGATCGATGCGCTCGGCCTGGAAATCGTGGCATTTTTGAAGGAGAGAACGTCTTGAGCACGTCAACGAGCAAAAACGCGGAGATCGGCAAGTTGCTGGAATCGATCCGCCCGCCTGCGGCCCAGATGCCGCAAAAGGACAGCCCAAGGATGATCGTGCAGGAGGCCTTGCCGGTGCGCCGCATGGGCAGGCCAAAATCCTTGAGCATCGCCAACATGCCCAGCGTGAAGGTGTCTCCGGCCATCCCGGTGGCGCTCAAGCGCAAGGTCGATCTGGCCTTGGCGGACGCGCTGGCTGATGAGTTCCCGACGTTCAATGACTTCGCCGCGGCGGCGTTCCGGCTGCTGCTGCAATCGCGGCAGTTGCCGACGGATT
>DYLS01000014.1:0-44135 GCA_020721965.1 Blastopirellula marina
TCCCCGACAGGGCTCGAACCTGTAACCTTCGGCTCCGGAGGCCGACGCTCTATCCAATTGAGCCACGGGGACCGGATTTGACTTTGCTAATCCCTATCTATTGCAATGAGCGGTTGTTTGAACAAGCCCCTACTTCCTAACGTTCTTATTACGGGACTTTTGCAGGCTGTTCGCTACCCCCCTCTGAGTGGGGGCAACAAACTGGATCGATGCGCAGTTCACGAAAGCAAGGAAATCCGTTTTCGTGGGAAACTGCCTTCGCCCCACCACCTCTTGAGGGAAGACGGGAGCTTGTGAACCCAAGTGGCAAGCGTCCAGTTCAAAGCCCTCGGCGTTATCCCGGCCAACACTCCCAATCATTCGACAATTGTACCTTCTACCACCGGTGGCGCGTAGCAACCCCGCGGCCCCACATCGTTAACCAATCTGCTTTCCCCGAGTTGGTGTCAATATCCCCTCTTCGGTGCCGAATTGCCAAAACGACCTGACGACGCGATCCGTAGGCAGGTTCGCCCATCCCTGATAAGTTGAGAGCATAGCGAGTTGGGAAGAATCTGAAGAGATCAGGCTCCAAGTCGTCAAGGGCGTCAAAGTTCCTTTCCATCAAGTGCCGTCATACCCATGCATCAACAGCCGAAAAATCCGAAGTGTCGGACTGGCAGTTGGTTCCGAACGCCGAACTACCCTACGGCCCCCATTCCCACGACGGGCCTGCCACCGGGTATCCCTTACATTATTGGCAATGAAGCTGCGGAGAGATTCAGCTTCTACGGGATGAGGGCGATCTTAGTCATTTTCATGACCCAGTATTTGCTTTCGCCAGATGGTCATGCCAGCCCCATGGCAGAGTCCGAGGCCAAGTTTTACTACCACGTCTTCAATGCCGGCGTGTATTTCTTCCCCATCCTGGGGGCTTTGCTTGCGGATATTCTTTGGGGCAAATATGCTACGATCCTGGCTTTGTCGCTGGTGTATTGTTTGGGCCATGTCGCTCTGGCATGGGACGAGACCCGCCTCGGGCTTTTCGCGGGACTGGCCTTGATCTCCCTCGGATCTGGCGGCATCAAGTCGTGTGTCTCGGCACACGTGGGCGATCAATTCGGGCGACAGAATCACCATCGGCTCAGTGAAGTATTTTCGTGGTTCTATCTGGCTATCAATCTCGGGGCAGCCGGGTCCACGCTCCTCACCCCAACCTTGCTGCGGAGATACGGACCCGGCCTGGCATTTGCTGTCCCCGGCTTGCTCATGGGGTTGGCAACCCTGGTATTCTTTATGGGACGGGCAAGGTTTGCCCATATTCCCCCCGGCCGCCGAAAATTCATTCGCGACCTAACAGGAGGCGATGGCATTAAAGCGGTTTTTCGCTTGATTCCCCTCTATCTTTTCGTCGCAATGTTTTGGGCTTTGTTCGATCAGTCGGGATCAGCCTGGGTTTTACAAGCGGAGCGGATGGACCGCCGTTGGCTTGGTTGGGAGTGGGATTCCTCGCAAATTCAAGCCGTAAATCCTTTGCTGATTTTGGTTTTAGTACCAGCTTTCACCTATGGAGTGTACCCAATCTGCCAGCGATTTTTCGATTTCACCCCGCTTCGACGCATAGGTACCGGACTTGTTTTGGCGGGGCTTTCTTTTTCTCTACCGGCAGTGGCCGAGCAGATGATCCAAGCAGGGGGGCGGCCTGGAATCGAGTGGCAGCTTGCCGCCTATGGGATCATCACTTCGGCGGAAATCCTGGTCTCGATTACGTGCCTCGAGTTCTCCTATACCCAAGCTCCTCCCACGATGAAATCCCTCGTGATGGGCCTATATTTGCTTTCGGTTTCCCTCGGTAACGTGTTTACGGCGGTGGTGAATCAAGCGATACGGCTGACAGGGGCTGATCAGCCGGGGGCGATTTTGGCTGGGGCGGGCTACTATTGGCTTTTCACTATTTGCATGCTCGCAGTGGCGGCCAGTTTTGTACCGGTCGCCACATTCTACCGGGGACGCACCTACCTGCAAGATGAAACCACGACGAACCCCACGGGCGATGATGGCTCGCGGCAACGATGACCCTCTTGTGATCGTTCGATAACCGATCCGTTTGGCTGGTCCGAGACGCAAAGCACTCGCAAGTCGCGTAACTGGCCCGACGCCCCCATTCCGGGAACCATTTCGCTAACGGGAGTCCTTCCCAAACCCACTGGCACTTTATCCCGTTTCCCCACCCTCCCGCTTTTTTGCTTGTAATGTGCTGGAGAGGGGGACTTTTCTACGGCGTGATTCGGGGGATCCGTAGAGGTGTGTCGGCGACAGGATGGCGTTCCATGCCTATACTCCTTGTACTCCCCGACACCCTGTGCCTCCCTAGCTGACGCCGCCCCCCGTTCGCAACCTGAAATGGCATCTGCTCCGCAGCCCTTTGTCACTGGGCCGTTTGTTGCAGGCTCCAAATTTTTTCCTGTCTGAATCCCGTACCACCCATTGACGCAACATTTGCGAGGTCGTAGAATCGATTTTTCCCGCTCTGAGATTCAGCGGATTCTTTGAAAACTGGGAATTTGGTCACCAAGGAGAGTGCTCGTGTCTGCCTCCTTCAACGAGATTATTCGCATTCGAATGGAAGCGTATGACCATGTGGTTCTCGACCAGAGCGCCCAGGAGATCGTAGACACCGTAGTGCGATCGAATTCCAAGGTACACGGCCCGATTCCCTTGCCCACTCGAATCGAGCGTTACACCGTGCTTTCAAGTCCGCATGTGGATAAGAAGGCTCGGCAGCAGTTCGAGATTCGGACGCATCGGCGTTTAATCGACATTTTGGAAGCAACGCCGAAGACGATCGACGCTCTCAACAAGCTGAGTCTTCCGGCTGGAGTAGATATCAAAATCAAAGCGACTTCTCGGTGAGCAACGAAACCGCCACCGAGCAGTTCCATTGAATTGGATAGGTATGCAGTGGATGTTCCTTGGGTAACATCGGCCCCATAAAGCAACCGACGGTCCCAGGGAGCGATGTGATATCAAAAGGTGAACAGCGATGGCGCTAGGAATTCTCGGCCGCAAGGTCGGCATGACTCAGGTATTCGACGAGCAAGGGCGAGCGGTCCCTGTGACCGTGGTCCAGGCCGGGCCTTGCCACGTCCTCCAAGTCCGGACCTTGGAACGGGACGGCTACGAGGCGATCCAAGTCGGTTATCTGGATATGCCCCGCCATCGCGTATCTCGCGCCGCCCGTGGTCACGTCGCACAATTAGATAGTAAGGGGCAGCGAAAACGCGCCGCGGCCGGTTTGCAGCCCATCCCGAAAGCGAATTGTGAACCGAAGAGGTACATTCGTGAGTTTCGGGGTGCGGGGGATGGCCTTTCGGTGGGCCAAGTCTTATCCGTCGAAGTCCTCAACGGCGTATCTGCTGTAGATGTCACTGCAACCACCAAAGGTCGCGGTTTTGCCGGTGTGATAAAACGGCACGGGTTCTCTGGCCAGCGTGCCACCCACGGCGTGAAGAAGGTCCATCGGCATCCCGGTGGCACGGGCTGCAACACAAGCCCGGGGCGCGTAGTGCCCGGCCGAAAGATGGCCGGCCATTTGGGCAATGTCCGACGCACCGTACGCAATCTTAAGGTCGTTAAAATTGATCCGCAGGCCGATCTCTTGGTCGTCAGAGGGGCGATTCCCGGACCGAATGGGGGCCTGGTCATTGTCCGCCCCAGCAATAAAGTCGGATAGTAAATCCAGCAAATTGAATCAAGCGTCTACTACATCCATAGAAGCATTTCCACAGTTGTTGAGCATCGAGATACTATTACATCCGGAGTCGCTGAGCATATAACGGGCGTCCCTTTGCGGAATTCCTCCGAAAGTGAGAAGATTGCGGCTCCGTAAACACTAAAGTCCGCGTCCCTAGAAACACACCAGTAGTAAAAACGCGTCGGTTGGAAGAGGGTGAGTGATACTTCACGAGGCGTCATGCGAGCGTGGGCTAAAAAGGCAAATCGAGATGGTTAGCTTGCCAATCTATAATCGCGAGGGAGCTCAGGTCGATGTGTACGAGATCGACCCCGCCGAGCTTGCGCCGACTATTAACAAGCAGTTGCTGCACGAAGCGGTTATCATGTACCTGGCCAATCGGCGTCAGGGGACGGCCAAGTGCAAGAACCGGTCGGAAACCGTCGGCTCCACGCGTAAGCTCTATCGACAGAAAGGGACGGGTCGCGCTCGGGCCGGGAATCGCCGAACGCCAGTCCGACGTGGTGGGGGCCGCGCTCACCCCAAGCGTCCGCAGGATTGGTCTTACCGCCTTCCCGCGAAAGCCCTGCGCAAGGCTACGCGCATGGCCCTCGCCGGCAGGATCACCGACGGAGAGGTCGTACTCATCGACGAGCTTTCTTTTAACGAGCCAAAGACTCGTGAGGCGTATACAATCCTCTCCAATTTGAATCTAACCGAGCGACGCCTGCTCGTGGCGACTGAGGGGCCAAACGCAACCGTCTACAAGAGTATTCGCAACATTGACCGTGTACGGGTACTTCCCGTCTGCGATCTCAACGCCTGGGAAATTTTGCGGCCTAAAAAGATTTTGATGACTCGGGCCGCCCTTGATGTCTATCGCGCGAAAGTTGCCTCGCAAAGGGAAGGCGCGATCGAGAAGGCAGGAGCTTAGTCATGCTTCGGAATACCCCCGAGCCGCAATTGTCGGGCCTGGAACCTCATCAGGTGATCTTGCGCCCGCTGATCTCCGAGAAAAGCGTTCACAAAGCCGAACGATTGAATCAATATGCGTTCGAGGTCAATCTTCTCGCAAACAAAGCTGACGTGCGCAGGGCCGTTGAGGAGCTGTTTGACGTGAAGGTTGTTCATGTGAATATCCAAAACCGGCGAGGTAAAGTTCGTCGTATCCGGATGCGCAGCGGTGTTACTCGGCGGTGGAAAAAGGCAATTGTTACGCTGGATAGTGAATACCGGATCAATTTATTCTAGCGGAGTTTGGCAACGCCCCGCACCGCAAGGATCACAGGAAGCCCGTTCTGAATTCCCCACAGGTGTCCCTTATAGATTCTAGCCAGGCCGACGACGATGGGTCTCAAGTATTATAAACCAACATCACCGGGCCGACGGAGTGCTTCCGTTTCGGATTTTGCCGACATAACCCGCGGCGTGGAACCTGAAAAGAGCCTCTTGGTCCCGGCGAGGAAGACAGGCGGCCGGAATAGTCAAGGGGTCATTACCTGTCGGCATCGTGGTGGCGGGCACAAGCGCATGTACCGTCTGATCGACTTCCGTAGAAACAAGGATTCGATCCCGGCTCGCGTTGTGTCCATTGAATACGATCCGAATCGAAGCGCTAGAATCGCGCTTTTGGTGTATCGCGATGGTGACAAGCGTTATATCATCGCGCCGCAAGGGCTCCGTGTAAATGACGTCGTCGAGAGTGGTCCTGAAGCGCCGGCCAAGGTAGGCAATTGCTTGCCTCTGTCGAATATTCCCCTTGGTTTGCAAATCCACAACATCGAGTTGCAGCCTGGCCGCGGCGGCGCGCTTTGCCGATCCGCCGGTTGTGCCGCGACGCTTGCCGCGAGAGATGCGGATTGGGCGCAATTGATCATGCCGAGCGGAGAGATTCGACGTGTGCCCGCCAAATGTCGTGCGACGATCGGCGCGGTGAGCAATCCCGATCACGAGAGTGTTCGGCTTGGCAAGGCTGGCCGGCGCCGTTGGATGGGCCGCAAACCGCATGTCCGCGGCACTGCCATGAACCCTATCGATCATCCTTTGGGCGGTGGAGAGGGACGCACCAAGGGCGGCCGTCATCCTTGCAGCCCAACCGGCAAGCCGGCGAAGGGGGGGTACACTCGCAAACGCGGAAAGGCTTCGAACAAGGCCATCGTTCGCCGACGGAAGTCGCGCCGCTATGGACAGTTGCCTGTTCGTTGATGGTGAACTTGCAATTCTTGGTTTTCGGGAGTATCGGATCTCACCGGCCGAGACATGGCTTGGGAACTGAGGTAATTCATATTTCTCGCGAATAAGGCTGCGTTCCAGTCATGGGTCGATCCATTAAAAAAGGTCCCTTCGTGGATGCCAAGCTCTTCTCGAAAGTCGAGAAGCTCAACGCGACGGCACGCAAAGAACCGGTCAAGACGTGGGCCAGGGCGTGCATGATCGTGCCGGAGTTCGTTGGTCACACATTCATGGTGCATAACGGAAAGATGCACGTGAAGGTGTTCGTGACTGAGGAGATGGTGGGGCACCGGTTGGGCGAGTTTGCCCCGACCCGCGTGTTCCGCGGACACGGTGGAAAGGGTAAACGTTAACCCCGCGGCGTCTCATTGCGGAACGCCTTGAGAACAGCCGTTTGAATTCGGACATCGGGTGTTGGTGCGCGACATGGTTCAATTCGATCGTTCATATCGAGCTATTCATCGCTATGCCCGGGTCAGTCCGCGCAAGGCACGAAGGATTATCGACACCGTGCGAGGCCGCCAAGTGGATGAGGCGCTGGCTGTACTGAAACGGCTGCCTCATCGCCCGGCGAGAATGATTGAGAAGGTCATCGCTAGTGCTCTCGCAAACGCTCAAGATCGACAGGATATCGATCCCTCCGAGCTGCATGTGGCGGTCGCGACCGTCGACGAAGGGCCTCGCATCAAGCGGCTGCGTCCCATTAGCCGAGGCATGGCCTCCATTATTCAAAAGCGAATGTCGCACATAACTATCGTTTTACGACCGTATGAATAGACTAAATGCACGATTCGATCCGACGAGCGCATGACGAGCGTCCGGGTTCATCGACGAAGGAACGGGTAGCGGCGGAAAACAAACGAGGATCTTACGATGGGTCAAAAGGTAAACCCGATCGGTTTTCGTACAGGTGTCACCCTCGGCTGGAAAAGTCGATGGTATGCGCCGAAGCGAGAGTTCTCCGATTTGCTGCTGGAAGATCATAAGATTCGACAATTCATTCTCAAACGCCGTGAAGCCTCGTCGGAACGGGATCGTGGCAGGGAGCGCCGCATGTATCCGATGATCTCAAAGATCGAGATCGAGCGGACGCGGGACGAGGTCAAGGTCATCATATTCACGGCAAGGCCAGGCGTTTTGATCGGATCGCGAGGGGGCAAAATCGAGGAACTACAGCATGAGCTGCAGGCTTTGACGGGGCGGCGGATCAATCCGAAGATCGAGGAAATTACTCGGCCGGAACTTGTGGCTCAATTGGTCGCGGAAAGCATCGCTGAAGAATTGATGCGGCGATCCAGCTTTCGTCGGACCATCAAGAAGGCCATGGAGGCGACCATGGCCCAGGGTGCTAAAGGGATGAAGGTGCAGTTGTCCGGTCGGCTCGGCGGCGCGGAGATGTCGCGGCGCGAAAAGCAAATGGTCGGCTCGGTACCTTTATCAACGCTGCGAGCCGACGTGGACTACGGCTTCGCAGAGGCCACCATCGCCCAGGGGCAAATCGGCGTACAAGTGTGGATTAACCGAGGATTGTTCAGCGAGGACAACGACAATGGCGCTGATGCCAAAACGGGTCAAGCATCGAAAAAGTCAAAGAGGACGTATAAGGGGTGAAGCTACCCGCGGCAATCGCGTCGTCTTTGGCGAGTTCGGTTTGAGGGCGCTACAAGGTGGCTGGATCCCTGCGGCAACCATCGAGGCGGGGCGTATTGCAGCCCAACAATATTTGCGTGCCGAAGGAAGATTGTATATTCGCATTTTCCCGCACAAGCCCATCACATCCATTCCCCTGGAGACACGTATGGGCAAAGGGAAGGGCGAGCCAGAATATTGGGCGGCCGTGGTCAAACCTGGTACCGTCCTGTTTGAAGTCGGTGGGATATCGGAAGAGGCGGCCAAGCTCTGCCTTTCGCGACTTGGTCATAAAATGCCGGTAAAAGTTCAGTTCGTACGTCGGCGAGATATCTGATTCGCCGGCCCGTGAGCTGCTCTCATTTCCTGTGCCAGATGGTTCCGAATCAAACGTGGTGTCCGTGGTGAGGCGATGAAAGCGAAAGAACTTCGAGAGATGAGCACGGAGCAATTGCAGGCCACGCTGCGGGAAACCGTGGATTTGCTATTTCGCCTCCGGATTCAGCAACAGACCGAACGACTTGCCAATCCGCGTGAGATGGGCAACAAACGCCGCCTCATAGCTCGAATCCGTACTATCTTGCGAGAACGGGATGTAATCCCCGCGTGACGCGTTGACTCCAAAGCACTGCTGTATCGTTAGAATACAAACAGTTGTAGCTTGCCTCGAGCGATGGATTGAAACTAAATCGCGAACGTAGGAATAAGCAATGGCAAAACGGGTTGAGGTCGGTATCGTAACGAAGGCTGGCAAGCCGCAGTTTCGTCGGGTCGAAGTCATCCGCATGATGCCTCATGGCCGCTATGGAAAGTACATACGGCATCGGACGATTTGCTACGCCCACGACGAGAATGATGAGACTGGTGTTGGTGATCGCGTGGAGATTGCCGAATCGCGCCCTTTGTCACGATTGAAGCGGTGGCGTGTGGTACGAGTCCTGGAGAAAGCCCGTGTCATCGACCGCCGCATCACAAAAGGTCGTGAGGCGGAGGAAGAATTCCAGGCTGTCTCCGGTGGCCGGGATATTCAGGATGAGGCATCGATGCAAGAGGGCAATGGCACGCAATCAGGTTCCTAGCTGCACCTATTGTAGTTGCAGGAGCGGTGTGTTTGCGACGCACGAATCCACCGGCATGTAGGTTAGGTAACTGCCATGATTCAAATGCAGACGAAGCTGGACGTAGCAGATAATAGCGGTGTACGCGAGTTGATGTGCATCAAGGTTCTCGGCGGTAGCCGAAAGCGCTACGCTGGCCTGGGTGACATTGTGGTCTGTAGCGTTAAGGGAACGATCGCTGGCAGCAGCTTCAAAAAAGGCGCCGTGGTGCGTGCTGTGATCGTGCGTACGCGGAAGGCGAAGCGCCGTTCGGATGGCAGCTATGTACGCTTCGATAGCAATGCGGCTGTAATCGTAGACAATGACGGAAACCCACGCGGGACGCGGATCTTTGGAGCGGTGGCACGCGAACTGCGGGATCGGAACTTCATGAAAATCGTCAGCCTCGCAAACGAGGTGGTCTGATGCAGGTACGTATCAACGACATGGTAGAGGTGTTGGCCGGCGAGGACCGCGGCGTTCGCGGGCGGGTGTTGTCCGTGGATCGCACGGTTGGGAAAGTCGTGGTCGAGTCGGTCAACGTGGTCGTGAAACACATGCGGCCGACACGGCAGGCAAAGCAGGGGGGGCGGCTCTCGCGCGAAATGCCCATCGACATTTCGAATGTGGCGTTGGTTTGCCCAGCCTGCGGTGCGCGAACACGGTGCGGTGCACGTTATTTGGATGACGGCACCAAAGTCCGGTTCTGCAAGAAGTGCAATGCCAATATCGGTCCGATCGCGCCGGCTCGCGCTCGTTATGCCAAGAAATCCTGAAGGCGAGTGCAAAGATGGAACCTCGACTGCTGGAAAAATATCGTAGGGAAATCATACCCGAACTTCAAAAGAAGTTAGGGCGCACGAATATCCTCTCCCTCCCACGCCTAAAAAAAATCGTGATCAATATGGGAGTAGGCGAGGCTATCACGGAAAAAAAGTATCTGGACGAGGCCTTAGATGCTCTGACATTGATTGCTGGGCAAAAGGCCGTGGTTACTCGGGGAAAAAAATCCATTGCTGGGTTCAAGCTCCGGGAAGGCATGCCGATCGGATGCAAGGTCACCTTGCGCGGCAAACGGATGTTTGAGTTTCTCGATCGCCTGATTTCGATTGCTTTGCCCCGCGTTCGAGATTTCCGTGGGCTGAATCCTGACGCGTTCGACGGTCGGGGAAATTACAGTTTAGGCCTAACGGAGCAAATGGTATTCCCCGAACTGAATCCCGACAAATATTCCCGCAGTCAAGGCATGAATGTTTGTCTCGTCTTTCAGTCTCGCAGTGATGACGAGTCGCGTGAATGCCTTCGTATGTTAGGAATGCCATTCCGGACAGAGTAGAAACTTCGCGCGTATATTGGCGTCTTTAGGAATCGACTTCAAGGAATCCGTTCATGGCGAGTAAATCCAAGATCGCAAAGTCTTCGCGACCACCCAAGTTTTCTACACGCCACCGGAATCGGTGTCGCATTTGTGGCCGCCCGCGGTCCGTGTACCGAAAGTTCGGCCTGTGTCGCATTTGTTTGAGGAAGTTGGCTGACCAAGGTTTAATTCCAGGGCTTGTCAAGGCGAGCTGGTAGAGGGTGAAACAGCTACCATGATGACCGATCCCATCGCCGATATGTTGACTCGTATTCGCAACGCCATCCGCGTCGAACGGCCGCAGGTTGTCGTGCCTAGTTCCAGGCTCAAGCGGGCTCTGGCAGACGTTCTCAAACGCGAGGGCTATATTTGGGACTGGGAGGAGGTTCCCGACACACCCCGTGCCATGCTTCAAATCCATTTAAAATATGGGCCAAATGGCGAACAAGTGATCCGTCATATTCGGCGCATCAGCAAGCCCGGCCGGCGTATTTATAGAAAAGCCGATGAATTGAAGCCGGTGCTGAATGGCTTGGGGATTTCCGTGGTTAGCACCAGTCGGGGTGTGGTCAGCGATCGCGAAGCTCGCCAAAGAAATGTTGGCGGCGAAGTGTTGTGCGAGGTTTGGTGAGAGGGAGTTTTGTCTAAATTCGTTCTTTCGTCCTCACACACGAAGGCAGAACGAATTGTAGATGCGTATCCGGTTACGAGAGAGCACGGCGATGTCGCGTATTGGAAAAAAACCAATCCTCGTTCCCGACGGGGTGAAAGTGTCGTTGGAACAACGGTCGGTCATCGTAGAAGGCCCGAATGGCCGCCTGGTGCAGCAGTTGCGACCGGAGATCGAGGTAGGACTGTCCGAGGGCGGGAAGCGGGTCTGCGTTCAACGGCGGGACGACTCCCGAGCGGCGCGGTCGCTTCACGGCCTCACCCGCGCTCTGATCCAAAACATGGTGATCGGTGCCGCCCAGGGGTATGAACGACGACTCGAGATTGTCGGCGTTGGTTACCTCGCTGCCGTTCAAGGAACGGTCCTGCAACTCCGCGTCGGTTACGCCAACGAATTGCAGGTTCCTATACCGCCTGGTCTCAAGGTAACTTGCCCAGACCAACAACATGTTGTGATCCAAGGGGCGGACAAGCAATTGGTAACTAATTTCGCGGCGTCGGTTCGTGCGTTACGCAAACCCGAACCGTATAAGGGCAAAGGCATCCGTTATCAGGGCGAGCAGGTCCGCCACAAGGAAGGCAAGGTCTCGGCCAAATAATTTCCATTCAGCATTGTTTTGGGGCTATGGAGTCAATGGATGAATTGCCTGCTGGCTGTTTAGAGAGACAATCGTGTAAATATCGGAATTACAAATATACGAGTGCAAGATTAAAAGCCGCTTTTAAGAGACGATTACCGTGAGCCAGTTGAAAAGACTTCGAGTTCAACGACGTCGCCGCTGCTTCCGCGTGCGAAACACCATTCGTCGGGTCAGCACTCGGCCGCGTTTGTGTGTCTTCCGTAGCAATAAGCACATCGGGGCCCAGATCATCGACGACGCACAGGGGAAGACGTTGGTTTCCGCATCGACCCGAGAGAAGGAGATTCGAGAAGCGATCTCCGGTTATGGAGGCAACGTCAAAGCGGCGGAATTCGTGGGAAGGCGGGTTGCGGAACGTGCGTTGGAGGCCGGTATTAAGGTGGCAGCCTTCGACCGCGGTCCCTACCGATATCACGGCCGTGTGGCTGCGTTGGCCGATGCGGCACGCGATGCTGGACTTGATCTTGGAGCCAAGAAAGAGCCTGATGCCAAGGCACCCAAGGGCGCGGCCGATAACAAGGCGAAAAAGCCGGGTAAGGGCGCTCAAGGTGAAAAGAGCAAAAAGAGCGCAGAAAAGACGGCTAATAAATAGCGAATACTTTATCACAGAGTAAGTCACACGATTGGAAACTTCTCAAACCCGACGAACCGAATTGAGCAAGTAATATGGCTACGGACAATATAGAATCGGTGCGGGGCGAGTTAATCGACAAAGTAATCAAGATTCGCCGCTGTGCCGCTGTGGTGAAAGGTGGTCGGCGTTTTAGTTTCACCGCCATGGTGGTGGTTGGCGATGGGAATGGTCGTGTCGGTTGGGGCTATGGAAAAGCCAACGAGGTGCCGCCCGCCGTCAGTAAAGCGGTAAAGGATGGAACCCGCCGTATGTCGCCGATCCACTTGGTTGACGGCACTGTTCCCCACCTGGTGAAAGGGCGGTATGGAGCGGCCGAAGTTGTGCTCGTCCCGGCCGGTCCTGGAACGGGAGTCATTGCTGGTGCCGCGGTCCGTGCCGTGTGCGAGGCCGCTGGAATCAAGAATATCTTGACGAAATCCTTCGGAAATACAAACCCTATCAACCTCGTCAAGGCCACGATGGATGCGCTCCAGCAACTGCGGCCGCGTGGCGAAGTTGAACGCTTAAGGGGAGTTTCGCTGTCATGAACTTGAACGACGTGAATCGGGGCATTGTACCGCACAAAAAGCGTAAACGCATCGGTCGTGGACCAGGCTCCGGTCATGGAAAGACTGCGGGCCGCGGCCACAAAGGCGCAAGATCTCGCAGTGGGTGGAAGGCAAAATTGGGATTCGAGGGTGGCCAAATCCCGCTTATTCGCCGCATTCCCAAGCGAGGATTCAACAACAAGCGGTTCGCCACGCAAGTCGCCGCAATCAACGTCGGCGTGTTGGACCAAGAGTTCTCCCCGGGAGAAGAGGTCACTCCCGAGGTTCTCCGGTCGCGCGGACTGCTCAAAGGGGCGTTCCAAGAGTTGAAGATTCTCGGCGATGGCGAGGTCTCCAAAAATCTGCGAATCTCGGCCCACCGCTTCAGCCGCCAGGCGAGAGAAAAAATCGAAAAAGCCGGTGGGCAGGTGGTTATACTTCCAGGCCATGCCACCGTTGCGCAAGATAGCAAGACGGATGCTAAGCATTGAGGCCTTAGTCCGGTTATACCGCGTTCCACCATTGGCGGCGTACCGGCAGAGGATCCAGGATTATGCTCGAAAGACTCCGCGTCATTTTCAGCATCAAAGAGCTGCGGACGAAAATCCTGCTCACGCTCGTGTTGTTGGCGATCTATCGAGTCGGAGAACAGATTCCGGTTCCCGGTATCGATACTGCAAAGATGAGCGCGGTTTTCGGGCAACAGGCCGCGGGCGGTCTCCGCGATCTCCTCGATCAGGTGACGGTTTTTGCTGCCAGCCGACTGGATCAGGCAACGATATTCGGGTTGGGTATCATGCCTTATATCTCGGCCTCGATTATCTTTCAACTATTAGGCACCGTATATCCGCCCTTGGAAAAGCTTCAAAAGGAGGGACCGGCAGGGTACAAGAAAATCAATGAATACACGCGATATGCAACCGTTGCGATATGTTTGGTTCAAAGTTATGTGTACGTTGCCATGCTCGTAGGCCGTGGGCTAGTGCGACCGGAATATATGCATGCCGATGGTGAAAGCGTTTATACATCCTGGATCATCATGGCCGTTTTAACAATGACGGCCGGAACGACGTTCCTGATGTGGCTTGGCGAGCAGATCGATGAGTATGGCATCGGCAACGGCATCAGCCTGCTGATCATGGCGAGCATCCTTGCTCGAATGTTTCCGTCCTTGTACCAGGAACTTCGGCCCGTTTTCGACCAGGGTTTGGAGTTGAGTGGCAGCGGCGGAAATATCGGCGCGGACACCCTCTTGGTGCTATTGTGTTTGTTCGTTGCCGTCGTGGGTGGTGTCATCTTTATTACCCGGGGGCAGCGGCGTATCCTGACGCAAAGCGCCAAACACGTGCGTGGAAGACGCGTCTACGGTGGAGCCCGCGATTATCTTCCCCTCCTGGTGAACCAAGCCGGTGTTATGCCGATTATCTTCGCCAGCAGTCTTTTGCTGTTTCCGCTGGCGCTGTTTCAATCATTGGCTAACATGTATCCCCAATCGACGGTGCTAACAGCGTTGGCCGACGTCTTTCACCGCGGCGATGGGTTTTGGTACAACGCCCTGTACATTGGACTGATTTACTTCTTCTGCTATTTCTGGACGGCCATCACATTCAACCCCAAGGACATCGCGGAGCGATTGAAGGACAACGGGAGCATCATTATGGGGCATCGTCCAGGGCGCCGCACTGCGGAGTATTTGGAACGCGTGATGGTGCGGATCACATTCGTGGGAGCGGGGTTTCTTGCAGCGGTGGCGATTATCCCGACCATTGTGGCCGACTGGATGGGGGTTAATTATCAAATTGCACAGTTTTATGGTGGTACAAGCTTGCTCATCGCCGTAAGCGTTGCGTTCGATCTCGTGCAAAAGATCGATAGCCATATCGTGATGAGGAACTACAAAGGCCTATTGGAAAGTTGAATAGGGTCTCGAAATTCGTTTTTTTTGTGGTCGAGCCTCTGTAATGCCATTCATCATTGGCAATAAAAGCATCAAAATCATTGTCCACTGAAGTTGGCCTGAAGTTGGACATGATCAGATTGGACGAGCACGAGTGCAGGGGATCGTGAAGAGGCATCGCTTCCATGCCACGTGCGATGCTTTTCCGCGTTGAATCAAGCAAGTATTTGCGTTGCGGGATAGAGCCGGGGTTTAAGGGAGAGGGGAGTCTCATGCGGCTCGTTTTTATTGGCCCACCAGGTGCGGGAAAAGGCACGCAAGCTGCCAAGATTGTCGACCGCTATGGAATTGCGCATCTGTCAACGGGAGATATGCTTCGTGCCGCCCGTGATGCCAAGACCCCCGTCGGTTTGAAGGCCGATGCATTCATGTCCAAGGGGGAGCTAGTTCCGGACGAGGTCATCATCGAGATCATTCGCGATCGGCTACAGTCTCCTGATTGCCGGGCCGGATACTTATTGGATGGCTTTCCCAGAACGCTCGGCCAGGCGGAGACTTTGGATGCCATGCTGACCGCGGCCGGGACTCCGCTGGATGTCGTTCTCGAATTGCGAGTCCCAGAAGAGGAGCTCTTCGAAAGGCTTTCTCATCGTGGCCGCGCGGATGACAAGCCGGAGGTGATTCGACAGAGATTGGTAGCGTATCGCAACCAAACGGAACCGCTTTTGAAGTATTACCGGGACAAGCAGTTGCTTCGGTCCGTTGAAGGCGTCGGAACGATCGAACAAATCTTTGCCCGGCTGGTAAATGTGTTGGACTCGATCGTTCGTTCCTAAATCAAACGCTCCGTATTTTATTATTTAGGGAGCCAGACGAGTGGTTACGTTAAAAACCCGTGCAGAGATATTGAAGATGCGACGTGCCGGGTTTCTCGTCTGGAAGGCCCACCGTTTGGTTGAGTCGCTCATTCGACCGGGGATTACGACTCGGGAGCTTGACTCAGCCGTGGAGGAGTTCTTCGCATCGCAGGGCGCTGAAGCCCTGTTCAAAGGCGTGCCTGGCCGGATGCCGTATCCCGCAGTGACCTGCATATCCGTCAATGAAGAGGTTGTCCACGGTATTCCCGGGTCGCGTGTCATCCAAGAGGGTGACATCGTTAGCGTCGACACGGGATGCCGATTGGATGGTTGGTGTGGAGATGCCGCTGCCACGTATTCGGTTAGGGAGATCGAATCACGAAAAAAGAAATTGCTCGAGGTGACCAAGGCTGCTCTCGATTTGGCGATCGAGCTGCTTCCCAAACGGAAGTATTGGAGCGAGGTTGCCTCCGCGATGCAGCAACTGGTACAAGGAGAAGGATTCGCAGTCGTCGAGGCGTTTGTGGGACATGGCATCGGTCGCAAGATGCATGAGGAGCCCCAGGTACCCAATTTCGTGAATGCTCATTTCGTGCAAAATGGAGACTTTCGACTGCAACCGGGGATCGTGTTGGCGATCGAGCCAATGGTTAATATGGGGACAAAGCATGTCCGCCTGAAGAGGGACTTCTGGACGCAGGTCACCGCCGACGGCCAGCCTAGCGCACATTTCGAGCACACTGTGGCGCTGACCGAATCCGGGGTGTACGTGCTTACTGGTCCCCTTTGTGACATGGACAAAAATCTGGGGTTCGCGCCGGCCTGAAAACATGAAAACAACGGCGCGGGAATAGTCGCGGCTCTGCTGTCGCGAGATTCCCGGCCGCTGAAGAGGAAATAACGGAATTGCCTGGTGATCCCCTTGAGCGGCAGGGGTTAAGGCTCTTATACTTAATGGTTTGCAGAAGCACTTATCGTGGGAGAAATGCCCCGCGGAGGGTTGATCATGAAGGTTCGATCGAGTGTCAAGCGATTATGCAGTAGTTGCAAGGTGGTGCGCCGATCTGGTCGCGTTTACGTGATTTGCTCCAACCCACGCCACAAGCAGCGGCAAGGGTAATTTCGGGTACTTTTTGTCTCTAACCCGAGGATTTTTGACTTCGTTAACCGGGTGCATGTTAGGGGTCGGATATGCCGCGTCTTCTGGGTGTCGATATTCCGAACAACAAGCCGACCGTGATTTCGCTGCGGTACCTGTATGGTATCGGACCGACGTTGGCCAAGGAATTGTGTGTCAAGGCGGGGATCGATCCGCGGGCACGGGCCGGGGATTTACGCGAGGACGAGCTTGCCCGGCTTGCCACGTTGCTCGATAAAGACTACGTCGTGGAAGGACAGTTGCGCCGCCAGATTGCCCAGAACGTTACCCGTCTAAAAGATATCAACTGCTACCGGGGAATCCGACACCGCCGAGGCCTTCCGGTGCGTGGCCAACGGACGCGAACGAATGCCCGTACGCGAAAAGGCCCGCGAAAGACGGTCGCCGGAAAGAAGGGCGTCAAGGATCTTCGCTGAAGTAGGTCCCCGAAATACCACCGCCCTTGGTACATGTCGGGGGCGAGACTCTCGAGAAGCTGGCAGGAGTTGGGAAACGGAATACGTTAGTTAAATTGCTTGCAGGAGAACTGAAGGCGTGGCCAAGGCAAGCGGTAAACGGAAGAAGATGCGTCGGCACGTTACGATGGGTATCGTGCATATCAAGACTACATTCAACAATACCCTCGTTACGGTGACCGACGTCAAGGGTGAAACGCTGTGTTGGGCAAGTGCGGGAACGTGCGGATTCAAGGGGAGCCGCAAGAGTACGCCCTTCGCAGGCCAGATGGCCGCCCAGCAAGTTGCTGAGAAAGCCATCAAGATGGGTGTCAAGGAAGTGGATGTCAAGGTCAAGGGACCAGGTAGCGGACGTGAGAGTGCAATCACAGCATTGCAAACGGCCGGCCTGAGTATCAAGTCGATCGAAGACGTGACGCCGTTGCCCCACAATGGCTGCCGCCCGCGGAAGCGGCGGCGCGTCTGATTCGGTGATTTCGATCTTTGTGACCCGGTCTCGCTGGGTCGTCGCAATATTCAGTACCGCGTGGTTGAACAGGATATCGCAGGATGGGTCGTTTTACGGGACCGGTTTGCCGTCTGTGTCGTCGAGAAGGAACCAAGCTGTTCCTCAAAGGGACACGGTGTGATACGGACAAGTGCGCGTTCGAGCGACATCGGGCCTCGCCGGGCATGCAGGGCGCCTTGCGCGGAAAGCCCACCGATTTCTCCCTACATCTTCGGGAAAAGCAGAAGGTCAAGCGATACTATGGGGTACTAGAGCGACAGTTCCGTCGCTACTTCGATATCGCCTCGCGATCGTCTATAAACACGGGCGAGGTACTCATGTCTTTGCTGGAGCGGCGTTTGGATAACGTTGTGTATCGATTGGGATTTGGCCGATCACGTTCCCAGGCTCGGCAACTGGTCCGCCACGGCCACATTCTGGTTAACGGAAAGCGCGTCGATATTCCCAGCTATCAAGTCCGACCCGGTGACGTTGTCTCCGTGAAAAATCGCGCAAAAAGTCTCCAGGCTGTTCAGGCCGCCCTCTCAGAACGTCAATCCGATGTCCCCGATTTTCTGAACTTGGTCCCCGGGGATGTTCCCGAAGGGCATGTCTTGCGCGATCCGACGTTAGACGATGTAGGCATCCCGGTACAACCCCAATTGATTATCGAATTCTGCTCCAGATAGCTCCCGACAGAGAACGGCATGGCCTCTTCCCGGACCGGTGAAGAAACGCGGAGGTGCATGAACGATGCGAGTCAAATGGCGCGGTTTAGAGCTGCCCAGTCAAGTTACATGCGATAAAAGTACGTTAACGGATCGTTACGGCAAATTCATCGCGGAACCGTTCGATCGCGGTTTCGGTAGTACGATTGGTAACAGTTTGCGCCGCATCCTCCTATCCAGTTTGGAAGGAAGTGCGGTAACTCGAGTCAAGATTCAAGGCGCACTGCACGAGATTACGTCTCTCCCGGGCGTCGTGGAAGACGTAACCGACATCATTCTGAATGTCAAATCGCTGGTTGTGAGGAACCACAGCCTCCAGCCGCGAGTGCTTCGTATCAATCGCAATACGCGTGGCGTTGTGACGGCGGCCGACATCGAGCCGGACGCTCAGGTTGATGTTATCAATCGCGACCTGGTGATTGCCACGTTGACCGAAGACATACCATTCGTCATGGAAATGGTGGTCGAGAACGGCCGGGGATACGTTCCCGCGTCTGAGCACACCCCCCAAATATCCGAAATCGGCGTGATCCCCGTTGACGCCGTGTTCAGCCCCGTCACAAAGGTCCGCTGCGAAGTCGAAGAAACGCGAGTCGGCCAAAAGACGGACTACGACAAGCTGTGTCTCGAGATTTGGACCGATGGATCCATCGATCCCGAAATGGCTTTGGTGGAAGCCGCCAAAATTTTGAGAAAGCACTTGAATCCGTTCGTGCAGTATCAGGAGCTTGGCCCCAAAGTTTTTGCGAATGGCAAGGCGGGTGGCGCCGATCTAGCCTTGGCTACGAAATTGGCGATGGCAATTGCCGACCTCAACTTGTCCTCGCGGGCTGAAAACTGTCTACAGCACGGGAATATTTTCACGGTGCGAGATCTCGTTACCAAGACGGAGGAAGAACTGCTCGAGTTGCGAAGTTTTGGCGAGACCACCTTGGCCGAGGTTCGCGAGAAGCTTGCCGCGCTAGGATTGAGCCTGGGGATGAAGCTCCCCCTAGGACCAGCCAGCGTTTAGACGCTGCTACCGAGGTGCGCCGCTTGCACCCTTGGTTGCACATGGCGGGCGAGTCGCCTGACGTGGACAAAAATGAGATCATTCTTGGCGGGATGAATTACCATGCGACACCGGAGATTAGGCCGTACATTGGGGCGCAGTCCGAGCCATCGGAAGGGGCTGTTGAGGAATCTAGCCAGCGCATTGTTCCTTACGGAAAAAGAGTATCTATTCGAACGCGAGAAGCCAATCTATCCCGGTCAGATCGTCACGACTCTTCCCAAGGCGAAAGAGGTTCGCCCACTGATCGAGCGTTGTATCACGATCGCCAAAAAGGCCTTACCAGCATTGCAGGAGGCGAAGGCCCTGGAACCGACCGCGCCGCGTAATTCCGAGGCGTGGCGGGCGTGGCGTGATAGTGAGCGATGGTACGAGTGGAACCAGAAAATGGCCCCCGTCGTGGCCGCCCGACGGCGAGTGTTGCGCTTAATCGGAAGCAAAGAGGCGACTCAAATATTATTTGAGCGAATCGCCCCCCGATTCGCGGATCGTCCTGGCGGTTATACGCGGATTCTTCGCTTGGCGAAGCCCCGTGTGGGAGACGCCGGGACGCGAGCCATTTTGGCTTTCGCCGATGGCATGACGCGACGGAAGAAGAAGCGGCGGGACGCGGCCGTCAAACCGGAGTTTACCACGCAACCGGAATTTACCAGCCAAGAGGCCATTTCTTCGCCGGCAACACCTCCTGTTTCTGAATCCTCTGTTTCCGGACCGCGTGCTGCCGAACCCTCTGTCCCCAAGGCCACAGTTGAGGAGGGCAATGTATCGGGTGATCAGCAACAATAGCGATGAAGCGTGCTGATTCGCGTGCGTCCGTTCAATAAGAGGAATTGGGAGGATTCGACTTCGAGAATTCGTGCTGCTGTCGGTTTGTACTGCTACGCCTCGCGATAATAATGACGCCGAACACCGCTGAGATCGTCCTCACGCGGCGTTCTTTTTTCATGGCACGGCCGTACGACCGGATCATAAGCCACATCACAACCGGTCCAGATATTTCCCCCCCCGCGTTCAGAGCGAAACGGCACATTCGCAATCTCTTGCCTATCTTAGAAAGCAAGCGACAATTGTTTTAGCAATAGGCGTTGCCCGGACCGTTAACTCTCGTACTGCTGATGGCGGCACGGATTCATGAACGAACACAAGCGTCTAGCTGAACATTTCCAGAGTTATCGCAGGGAAGACATCGCGACCAGCCCGCTGATGCTGTATTTCGAAGTCACGCAGGCGTGCGATCTGGTTTGTAAGCACTGCCGAGCCTCGGCGCAACCGGAGAGCCATCCCTTAGAGTTGGACACAGACAACGCGATCGCCTTGCTTGAACAAGCCACGGCGTTTCCCCGAAAGCCGAACGTGGTGTTCACAGGTGGCGATCCGCTCAAGCGCCGCGATATTTGGCGTCTGTTGGAAACGGCAATTCAACTAGGGCTTAATGTTGCGCTCACACCATCAGCCACTCCCCTTGCCACCGAACAAGCCTTGCGAAGGGCGAGGGACATCGGAGTCACCGCCCTGGGAGTCAGCCTGGACGGTGCGGATGCGGCGACGCACGATGCCTTTCGCGGTTGGGATGGGAGTTTTGAGCGAACGCGAGACATCTTGGCCGATGCCCGGGAGCTGGGTTTCTATATCCAGGTCAATACCACGGTAACGCGCCGTAACGTCTTGCAAATCGATGCCATGGCTGAAATGCTGGCCGGTTACGGCATCGCCATGTGGTCGGTGTTTTTCCTAGTCCCCGTCGGCAGGGGCCAAACCGAAGAACGAATCTCGGATAGCGAGTACGAAAAGGTCTTCGCGATCCTCTGGAAACAATCGCTGCGACAGCCGTTCGCCATCAAAACCACGGAGGCGCCGCATTACCGCCGTTTTGTGCTACGACATATCGCAGACAAGCCCGGATCGGCCGACCAACGTAAGATTCGGTCCATGATCGGCGTGGGAGACGGGAAGGGAATCATGTTCGTCAGCCATATCGGCGACATCTATCCAGCAGGCTTCCTTCCGGTCTATTGTGGAACGTTTCCCCGGGTCTCCATCGTTGATGTGTATCAACACCATCCCGTTTTTTTGGCCTTACGGCAGCCCGATCGGCTCCGCGGGAAGTGCGGGACGTGCGCCTACCGATACGTCTGTGGTGGCAGCCGTTCGCGAGCTTACGCAGTGACCGGCGATTATTTAGAGTCGGAGCCTGACTGCGCTTATGTTTCCGAACCGGGTGCTGAACTTGTCTTGCCGGATTCCCTGCGCGTTTGACGTGACAACGCTGCGAAAGGTCCTCGGTCACCAGTAGAGATCGAACGCCCGGCCGGCTGTTCGATCGCAGCGGTAGAGGAAAGCGTGCAAGCTGGTCGTATCGGGGCAATGTCCCTTGTCGAGCATTTCGGGGTCGGGTACCATCAAGAGCTTGAAAGGGGGATGTCCGGTCCTCCACGGAGATCAACGTGGTGGGCCTTTCTCCGATCTTCTCAAATCGTGCTCACGGTCGCATTTTCTGGATAAATACCAAGTAAAATACTGATTTGGGCGTTACCCGAGCCTTCATGGACGCGAACGATCAGGTCGTCATTACCGGACTAGGCGTGGTCAGTCCGATCGGGATAGGCTCAGAGGTCTTTTGGCAAAACCTGTTGGAAGGGCAATCCGGCATTCGCTCCATTCCCTTCTTGAACGGGTGCGAGACCCTGGCCCCGATCGGCGGCTACATCCCCGAGTTTGATGTATCCGATCGCGTCCGCCCGCGGAAGGCTTTGAAGGTCATGAGCCGAGATATTCAACTCGCCTTCGCGGCCGCCGACCTTGCCGTTCAAGACGCGTGCGTTGGCCGATCCGGCATTGAACCGGAGCGGTTGGGTGTGGTGTTCGGGACGGACCTCATCCCTTGCGAATTGCACGAGATCGCCCCCGCCATTCGCGGCTGTATCGAACACGGTCGGTTCGATTTCAGCCGTTGGGGCACTCGAGCCATGTCCGACCTGTACCCCCTCTGGCTTCTGAAGTATCTCCCCAACATGCCTGCCTCTCACATTGGAATCGCTTTCGATGCACGCGGCCCCAACAACACGTTAACGCTGGGAGAGATTTCCGGGCTGGGTTCCATCGCGGAAGCGGTCCGAGTCATCGAGCGGGGACACGCCGACGCCATGATATGCGGCGGCACGGGATGCCGCATTCATCCGGCCTTTCATGCGCGGCAAAGTGCGTACCCACTATCCCGGCGGCGCGACGATCCGACCGCAGCCTGTCGCCCATTCGATGCCGACCGTGATGGCATGGTCCACGGCGAGGGAGCCGGCGTCCTCGTTTTGGAGCGCCGGCGCCACGCGGAATCACGCGGCGCTACCATCTACGCTGGGATCGGAGGGTTCGCCAATACATGCCGTGCAGCAGGCCGCGACGACACACTCCTGAACGAGGCCATCGCACGAGCCATCCGCTCCGCTCTCGGACAAGCGGGTTTGTCCAGCCGCGAGGTCGGCCATGTGAATGCCCACGGGCTGGGAACCCCTACCGACGATGAGATCGAAGCCAAGGCCATCCGCCAGACGTTAGGCGACGTCCCGGTTACGGCTCCGAAAAGCTACTTCGGGTCGCTCGCGGCAGGTTCGGGGGTGGTGGAACTTGCGGTAACGCTCTTGTCCTTCCGGAACGGGCTTGTCCCACCAACACTGAATTATCAGCATCCCGATCCCCGCTGTCCGATTCAGGTCATCCACGGTCAGCCACTCAAAGACTCGACGGGCACGGCTGTGGTCCTCAATCACTCGCCGACTGGCCAAGTAGCGTCACTGGTGGTGACGGCTGGATGATCGTCGTAGCGGCATCGCCGATGGTTGATGACAGCCGGCTTAACGCGAATCGGCGGTTGCTGGCCCCGCGTCGGCGCCTGCGGCTTCGACAATGTCCTCCTCAGGAGCGGTCAAGATATCGTCTTGATACCAATCAGCCCAATCTGTTCCTCGCGACACCCAAACCATGAGGCGATACAGAAACTCGGCGTAGGCAGGACCGAATTCGACAAAGCCGCCGTCGGGGAGGTGCTGGACAATCCGACCTTGTCCCCAATCCACCATGCCTCCAACCCAATGCGGGGCCACGTCGCACGCCAAAGCCGCCGTGCGACCCTGGTCATACCTGCCGACGATCAGCATCGGCGCCACCTCAGCCTCCGAGAACCGCAAATCTCTCACCCGATCCTCGATGCGAAGACGGAGCCCGACCGCCAATGTTCGCGCCTCTGGCTTGGCAGTCAAGCGGTTGAAACCCGCCACCACGGGTGGAAATTGCCACGACAGCCCGTCCAGGATGGGATGGCGCCGGACCTGCCGGATAACGCAACCCTGAGGGCAATTCACGCGATCATCATGATGGCTCAAATAAACGGGCAAGACCTTCTCTAAGACCGTTCCGCGATACTCGCCGGTTCGTCCATAGAAGCTTTCCCAGCCGCCGATCATCGCCAAGCCAGCCCCCGCAGACACCGCACCCGCCAGCTCGGCTAACTGCCTCGTTGAGAATCCACTGGCGGGATAGTCACTGAGTACAAACGCTTGAAAGCTACCGAACGCCAAATCGCCCGGCACTTTACGACGGCTTGGAATATGATGAAATCTTACACCGGCATGGCCTAAAACGGCGGCTAAATACCCCGCCGCACCGTTCAAATCGTCATCGCCAAGATAGCAAATCATGCGGCACCCCAATGCAAACCGGAAACTCAAACCTGACTATCAGATCGCGGGTGAAATGACGAATCATCTTATTCTGGTAGGGGTTGGTCCTTCGTTTCCGGGGCGAACGGTAAAACCAACAGTCCAATCACGTAGAAAACGCACATCGTGACTCCAGCCCAGCGGATCGGCTCGTCAAAGCCCGCGAATACAACGCCGCTGAGAACCCCCAACATTGCCGGACCGGCCGCGGAGATATAGCGTCCGATGTTATAGCACATGCTTGTACCCGTGCTCCTCAACCGCGTTGGGAATAACTCGGGAAAATAAATCGCATAACCGCCGAATACGGAAAGCTGGCAGAAACCCATCAAGGGAGCCAACCACAGCACGTGGTACCATTCCCTGACGAATAAAAAGAAGATCACCGTGGCCGCCAAAGCCGCGATAAAGAACACCGCAAACGCTGGTCGCCGCCCCACATTTCCGGCTGTTAAACTAAAAGCATAGATTCCAAAAAAAGCACCGATGTTAAAGAGGAGAAGCTGAATGCTACCCCATCTTGCCACATATCCGCTCACTTGCTTCTCGCGCTCACGCACCCGGTCCATGTGCGTCTGAATACTCGGACTTTCCAATGGCAGTTCTTGACTCATTATTTGTGCACGTCTTCGGCGATCCTCCGCTGACTGTGCTTTGCGCTTGCCATCCAGTCGGGCCAGCGGGCTACCGTCGGCGGCCTGGTCCTGATCGAGCAGTTCGAGAACCGCCTCGGGTGTTACGGGCTTGCCCTGAGTATGTAACGTGAGTGCTCCAGCCACCAGCAACGGAATGTCCCGATGTTGATTGTCCGAGTCCATTAAACTCCGCGGTGGGATTGCGGATTTGGCAAAGGCATCCAGAGCCTCCCGGTCCTCGAACAAAAGTAGCGCCAACAACCGATCCTGCTCCGGATCGCCTTGCTGACGGTATTCCTGCGTGATACGGGACCGGAAGATGTTTTGAACCAAAT
Organism: Blastopirellula marina; assembly: GCA_020721965.1. GTDB lineage: Bacteria > Planctomycetota > Planctomycetia > Pirellulales > Thermoguttaceae > Thermogutta. The sequence goes on from DYLS01000014.1 coordinate 24,815, forward strand.
CCACCCCAAAAACGCCAATTCCCCACAAGCCGACGACCCCGGCGGTGGCCAAAATGATTCCCACGATCGCCCGATGCCGCCAACGAGGATCGCCAAACAGCTCGATCATGGAACCGGCCTTGTGCTTCCGGGTTTTCCCTTCCGCCACCGCCTGTTTCCATTTCTCCGGCTCTTTCAGCCAAAACATGATGATTACGACAAGCAGGGCGGGTAGGATTCCAACACCGAACATCCACCGCCACGGCTGGCTTTGGATGGTGCCTTGCAGAATCAACCAGGCGAACAGCATTCCGACCAACCCGGCGGAGATATTCCCCATGGCCGAGAACGCTTGCAAGAACCCCAGCGCCTTGGGCCGGGCTTGATCGGGCAAGCTCTCGGCTACCATGGCCGTTCCCAAACCAAACTGACCTCCAATACCCAAACCTGCCAGGAACCGGTAAATCAGAAAATCCGTTAGACTGAAGGAAAATGCAGACAGTCCTGTAAAGACAGAATAAAACACAATCGTCACAATCATTGTCTTGGCACGGCCAAAGCGGTCGCCCATCATTCCAAAGATGATTCCACCGGTAGCCCAACCGATGAGCATCACGGCCGTCGCCCAACCCGCCGCTTGGTTGACCATCTCCGGCGTCGGTGACGGCAGGAGATCCTTCACGGCCGATTGTCTGGCGACATTGAAGAGTTGCTGATCGAACGTATCGAAGGCCCAGCCGAGCGTGCAGACTATCAAAACGAACCATTGGTAGGCTGTTAGAATGCGGTACCAGGCACGACCACCTTGGTCCATCACCCCAGTATGCGTGGAATCAGACGGAGCCATGCTGATCTCCCTTTTCAAAAGCATCCTATCATCGCAATAGCGTCGTCACATCGACTTGTGTAACGGTGGACGATACAGCCCTCACTTTCACGCCGTCTAGCATTGCGTTAATTCCGTCCACCGATGCAGCATGACGTCCCGCTGGTTCGCCATTTGCGGAATGGCGTGATCCTTCGTCGCCTCGTTGGCAGGGAGCCAACGGCTTGCAGACCGCGATTATGAACGGTCACGGTCGGCATGTCCAGACTTCTCCGAGGCAATTTTCCGCTCGTTGCGGAGCGAAAGGGGTCGCTCCGGCACCTTGAAGGAAAACCGCGTCTCTGTCATATTAAAGGGTTTATCGAGCCGCACAAATCTCGGCTAGGATTAGCGTCATGGAAATTTGGCCAGCGATCGATCTGCGCGGTGGAAAGTGCGTTCGCCTCCGCCAGGGAGACTATGCCCAAGAGACGGTTTTTGGCGAGAACCCCACCGAAATCGCGATTCGGTGGGTCGCCGAAGGCGCGCGGCGGTTGCACTTGGTGGATTTGGATGCCGCAAGAGAAGGCCGATCCGCGAATCTCGATGCCATCAAAGGCATACGGAGGGCGGTACCGGTCACCCTGCAATTGGGTGGCGGCGTGCGAAGTGAAACGATCATCCGGGAGCTGCTAGATTTGGGGCTGGACCGGTTGGTCATTGGCACTGTGGCGATCAAGTCCCCCGACTGGTTTCGATCCATGGCACAGAAGTTTCCGGGCAAATTGTTGCTGGGATTGGATGCGCGCGAGGGACGCCTCGCCACCGATGGGTGGCAGCAGACGTCCGAGCAGATGGCCGTAGACTTCGCCAGAGGGCTTCAGGACGAACCGATCGCGGGTATCGTGTACACCGACATCAGCCGCGACGGCATGATGGGTGGCCCCAATGTGGAAGCCGCCGTTGTCTTGCAGCAGTCGGTCAAGGTACCCGTGATTGCCTCGGGAGGAGTGGCCAGCCTGGGCGATGTTCGCCGCCTTGCAGAGGCACGGCTCGATGGATGCATCATTGGAAGGGCACTGTATGAAGGCTGTGTATCGCTTCGGGACGCACTGAGATTCGAAGCGGATGCCGCCGGGTAGGGGATTCTTTGTCAAAAAAAGAGTCACGGCAGGCATTCGGAGGGAATCTCGGTCTTGACCCGCGCGGTTGGTGTTCGAAACGTGGTTTTCCGCTAATTAGGTAAGGACCGTTCGATGACGATGTTTCCTGTAAACAAGATTCGCAATGTGGCGTTTTGCGGGCATGGTTCCGTGGGCAAGACGACGTTGACGGACCGAATCTTGGGATTTACAGGCACGGTCAGCCGCCCCGCTGACGTCGACAACGGTAGCAGCATCTGCGACTTCGACGAGGAGGAGAAGGCCCACCGGTACACGGTTGAAGCCAAGGCTACCTTTTGCGAGTACGAAGGATATCGATTCCATTTTTTGGATACCCCAGGCTATGCTGATTTCATTGGCCAAACCATCGGCGCCATGCGCGCGGTGGACGTGGCGGCCATTGTCATCAACGCCCAGTCTGGAATCGAGGTCAATACTCGGCGGGTTTTCAGCGCGGCGGAAAAGGCTAGCATCGGACGGGTCATAATCCTGAATAAGCTGGACGCCGAGAATATCGACTTCGAAGGTTTGCTGCAACAAATCAAGGAAGCCTTTGGCGATCGTTGCATCCCGCTGAATGTGCCCATCGGTCTGGGGAGCGGCCTTTCTGGGGTCGCCTCCGTACTCCATGCCGATCAAAACGTTGCTGGCGCGGTCATCGATCCCAGTTCCCTCAGCCAAACATTTTTGGAATCCATCGTGGTGGCCGACGAAGAGGTGCTGAACCGATATTTCGAAGGTCAAATGCCCACCGAGGAAGAAATCTCGCGGCTATTGAGCCGGTCCATCGCAGCGGGCAGTGTCATTCCGATCTTCTGCATGTCGGCGAAGAGTGGAATTGGAATCAAGGAGTTGTTGGACGGTCTGCGATTGTGTGGTGTCTCGCCCGACGCGATCAGGAGAACGGCCAAAAGATTGGACAACGGTGAGGAGATCGTTTTGTCGAGCGATCCTGGCGGTCCGCTAGTGGCCCAGGTCTTCAAGACGCGTGTCGACCCGTTCGTGCAGAAGCTCAGCTTTTTGAGAATCTTCTCAGGAACGTTGCAAAGCAACAGCACGGTAGCGATGGCCGGAGAGCGGAAAGGCGTAAAAATTACGCAACTCTTCCGTGTTCAGGCTTCGGAGACCATACCGGTGGAGGAGGCTGGTCCGGGCGAGATTGTGGCCGTCGCTAAAATCGACGAGCTGCGCACCGGGGCGACGATCGGCGAATATGCCATGCCTCCGATCGATTTCCCCACACCTATGACCGGGTTGGCCATCACGCCAAAGAGCCGCGGCGACGAGCAGAAGCTCTCGGGGGCGTTAGCCAAGATTTGTCAAGAGGACCCCACGTGCCGCCTGGATCGCGATGCACAAACCAAGGAGTTGGTGATCTCGGGCATGAGCGAGTTGCACCTGCAATTGATCCGCGAACGGCTGAAAAGGCGGGACAAGGTCGAGGTCGATGTCAAGGAACCCAAGATCCCGTATCGCGAAACGATCCAAGCCAAAGCCGAGGGAATGTACCGCCACAAGAAGCAGACCGGCGGACGCGGCCAGTTCGGCGAAGTGCACATCCGAATGCAGCCCTTCCCCGGTGGCACCAAAGTGGAAGAGTTTGCCACCAAAGAACGGTTCCCCCAGATGAAAGAGTTTCACTACCATGAGGAGTCGAACTTTCTCTGGATCGATTCGATCGTGGGGGGAACGATTCCCGGCAACTTCATGCCCGCCATCGAAAAGGGCTTTCTCGAACGGATCAACCGCGGCGTGATCGCCGGATACCCGGTTCAAGACGTGTGCGTGGAAGTGTTCTTCGGCAAACACCATCCCGTGGACAGTTCCGAGCAGGCGTTCAAGACTGCTGGTTCGATGGCCTTTCGCAACGTCTTTCAGCAGGCAAAGCCGTCCATGCTGGAGCCGATCGTGAAGATCGAGGTCACGGTTCCCAGCGAGAAAGTCGGCGACATTAACAGCGATATGGCGGGCAGACGCGGGCGAGTGCTAGGAATGACCTCCGCCGGCGGCAATTTCCAAACCATCGCCGCCGAAATCCCGCTCGCTGAGGTGATAACGTACGGGCGGGCGCTGTCCAGCATCACGGGAGGGCAGGGGAGCTACACGATCGAGTTCAGCCATTACGACGTGGTTCCCGGCAATGTCCAAAAGGAGATCATCGAGAAGTCGAAGGTCTCTGAAGAGGAAGAAGAAGAGTAGCCCTCCACGGATCGAACAATGCGGAAAACTCGGTGATTTCACGAGCAGTGCGGCAAAAAACGCACTGCTCGTAGTTACCGAATGCTCACGCGAACCACAGCGTGTTGGGGTCGCCCCGGCACGAAGCCCCACTGTTCCGGGAACGATTACAAGGAAAAGTAGTTTTTCAGTCCATTGTGGATCAGATCCCAGCCGAGAATCAAAGCTGCCAGCCCATAGGGCGCGCCGGCTGTGGAATGATCACTTTGGGATCGCGTCTGCCTGGCCCCGCTCTGCGCATTGCCGTGGGCAGTACGCGGTTCGGTGGCGCACGCATCGGTATCGCACGAAATTACGCTTTTTGCGATGCAAGCCGATCGCGCAGGAAATGCTTCGCAGCAGTCAATGCGTGTTGCAGCTTCTCCGGAGATTTGCCCCCTGCCTGAGCCAAGTCGGGACGGCCGCCGCCACCCCCTTGCACTTCCTTGGCAGCGGCTTTGACCCATGCCACGGCGTCCGCTCCACGCTGCACCAGATCGTGCGACAGGCCGGCGATCAACGTCACCTTCCCGGCTTCATTGTCAGCAGACCCCAGCATCACGGCCACACCTTGATGTCCCTGTCGCAACGCATCAATGGTCTGTCGCATCACGTTGGAACTGACGTTGGGGACCTCCGCGATCACAACGGTCATCCCATCCCAGTCCTCCGCGGACTGCCGAAGCTGATCCGGGGTAATCGTCGTGGCCAGGCCACCCTGGGCCGCCTGCTTGCGTAACTGGCGCAGTTCGCGTAGCGCCGTCGAAAGGCGCACTGCAGATTCATTCGGCGGCACATTCAACATCGCACAGATTTCGCCTAAGGCTCGGCTGGCGTCTCTGGCAAACTCGTAGGCTCGAGCGCCGGTCAAAGCCGAAATACGGCGTGTGCCGGCCGCCACGCTCTCCTCGGCCACGATTTTGAACAGGCCGATCCGTCCAATTTGCTCCAGATGGGTCCCACCGCACAATTCGCGGCTGTAGTCGCCCACCGATACCACTCGAACCACGTCCGGATACTTTTCCCCGAACAGCATCATGGCGCCGATCTTTCGGGCCTCGGCAAGCGGCATGAAGGCCACACTTACAGAAGTCCCCTCCAACACACGTTGGTTGACCTCGCTCTCGATGCGATCCAGCTCATCCCGGGTGAGGGCGGCATGGTGCGAAAAGTCGAAACGGAGCCAATCGTCGTCCACCTTCGAGCCTTGCTGTTGCGCGTGCTTGCCCAAGACGCGTTGCAGCGCGGCATGCAAGAGGTGCGTTGCCGTATGTGCCCGACGAATGCCTTCCCGCCGTGAAATATCGATCTCCGCCTCGAGTACCTGCCCAAATCGCAAACTTCCGCGTTGCAGCACACCATAATGGACGGTGTAGCCGCTCTCGATCTTGGTGTCTTGAACTTGGAACAAGGTATCATCACTAGCGGCAAGGGTGCCGCGGTCTCCCACCTGTCCCCCCATTTCGCCGTAGAATGGAGTCCGATCCAGGACGACGGCGATGGCGTCCCCAGCGCTCGGCGCCTCCACGTGATCACAGAGCCGACCTTGCGAGATGATGCCGATCACCTTGGCATCTGCGAGGCGGGTGCTATCGTAGCCGACGAATTTGCTTTCAAGCCCCGCCTTTTTCAAAGAATCCAGAGGTCCGGAATAGAACAGCTCTTTCTTCTGCCCCGCCCCGGATTCAATTCCATGACGCTCCATTTCCCGTCGATAGCCTTCCCAATCGAAGGCCAGGTTGCGTTCCGCGGCCAAGGTCTCCAGCAGCTCGGGAGGAAAGCCATAAGTTTGGTAAAGATCGGCGGCCTCATCGCCGGAGACAACGCCCCGTCCCGACTTTTCCATCTCGCGAAACATCCGTTCGATCCGCTCCAGCCCAGTTCCCAGAACGGAAAGGAAGTTCTCTTCCTCTCCTTTGATGACGGCGGCGACCCGGCTGACCGTTTCGCTCAATTCGGGATAGGGAACCTTCATCACATCAGCGACGACAGGCACAAGGAGGTGCAAAAACGGCTCGCGGACCCCTATCCGGTTGCCATCGAGGACTGCACGGCGCAACAGCCTACGAATGACATATCCCTGTTTGTTCGGACCAGGGGTGACGTTCTCATGGATGGCGAACGCGCAGGCCCGAATGTGGTCTGCAATCCGCCGCAGTCTTCGGCCAATGTCCGACTTCGGATCGTAATTCGTGCCGCAGACCTCAGCGGCCGATTCCACCAGCGGTCGCAAAATATCGATGTGAAAGTTGGATTCTACGTTTTGGAGAACCGCTGCGGTTCGTTCCAAGCCCATTCCTGTGTCGATATTCCTGCTAGGGAGAGGGCGGAGGTTGTTCGGCGGTGGTCCCACGCGGTTGAATTGCGTAAACACCAAATTCCAAATCTCGACTTTACCCCACGGAGTTTCAAAGTAGATTTCGGAGCATGGGCCACAAACGCCGTCGGGGCCTTGGCTGGGCGCATTGGCCGGCCAGAAGTTCTCGTCTTCCCCCATCCGCGTCACTTTGGTTGGTGGCAGGCCGATCTCTTCCACCCAAATTGTCGCAGCCTCTTCGTCATCTAAATACACCGTTGCCGAAAGCCTGGCGGGATCGAGGCCGAGCCACTTTTTATCCGTCAGAAATTCCCACGCCCAGTGAATGGCCTCCCTTTTGAAGTAGTCTCCAAAGCTGAAATTTCCCAGCATCTCGAAGAAGGTGTGGTGATAAGCCGTTCGCCCGACGTTCTCGATGTCCCCCGTCCGCAGGCACTTCTGGCAAGTCGTGGCGCGAGTGAACTCCAGCTTGCACCGCCCCAAAAAGTGATCTTTGAATTGATTCATTCCGGCCGGGGTAAAGAGGACGGAAGGGTCCCATCGGGGAACAAGCACGTCGCTGGGACGCCTCACACACCCCGTGGACTCGAAAAAGGCCAGGTACTTTTCGCGGAGTTCATCGGTTTTCATGGCACTTTCCAGACACGTCGTTACTTTTATTTGGACGTTTGCAAGTTGGGATCACAAGCTCCCCTCTCCCCTCGGGAGGTGGGATTGTCAAGGCAATGTACTGCGAAAACGGCTTTCTCTGTTTTCCTGAATTGCCCAAGCACCCGGTCTGGCACCCCCTCTCAGATGGGGGCGAACAGGTTGCAAAGTCCGGTTCTATGATTCGACATCAAGCCAATCTGAGACTGGGCACGAGCTACCAATCGTGGGACGCTTGAACAGGCAAAGCCTTCATCTTATAGGACGACGGGAGAACCGAGAAGTCCACTACAATGGCAAAACAGGCGAGACACCGCGGTGACGTTTCGACGCAACCTCAACGAGCCGGGCAATGCCAGCTCGGAGCGTCGCGCCGCCGGACCCGCCACTTGCTTCGGCCATCCTCGGGAAGGGCCGATCGGCACGCTTCTTTCCACGCCCACCGCCGTGTGACTCCAACGGCCGGTTCCTACTGCGGCAACCGGGAAGAAGCGTAGCCAAGCCCGCCAGGAATCGCAGCCAAGCGAAGTCTCAACAAGGCAAGTTGGGCGGGTGATGCGATGCACGGCAACGAGGTCGATTTCGGCCTGGTACGGCCAGACACCGCAGGGTTCTTTGCTTGACTCAACATCTTGTAATGATGGGACCTAGCCCCTCGCAGGGTATGCTGGGGATACCATCCAATCAGGCAAACTTTGCCCGGAAGTGCTAGGCAGGCCGTCACTCGACCAGAAATTCGTGGACCGTCCGTTCGTGGTACCTCTCGCCCGGGCGCAAAACCGTGCCTGGGTATTCCGGACGATTGGGCGAGTCGGGAAAGTGTTGCGTCTCCAAACAAACTGCCCCGTGCTTGGGATAAGACTTTTCGGCAGCGCCCAAACGACCGTCCAGTCCGTTGGCGGTGTACACTTGCACTCCCGGCTGGGTAGTAAAGACTTTCATCACCCGGCCACTACTGGGGTCGCGCAAGACGGCACACAACTCCAAATCCCCCTCACTGTCTCGATTCAGCACGAAACAGTGATCATAGCCACCATCGGTCAGGTCGATGTCGCACCCAATCGCCTTTTCCTTTCGGAAATCAAAGGGCGTGCCCTCCACCGAAACCGCTGGCCCGAGGGGAATCAAGGTCGCATCCACCGGTAGGTACCTGTCGGCGTTGAGCCATAAGGTGTGCTTCAATACGTCGCCGTCGCCCGCCCCAGCGAGGTTCCAGTATGCGTGGTTCGTCAGATTTACCACGGTCGGCTTGTCAGTGGTGGCGTCGTACTCCATTTCCAGGCGATTATCCCTAGTGAGCCGGTAGGTTACCGTGACATTCAAAGTACCGGGATAGTTTTCGTCACCATCGGGGCTTTGCAGCGCGAGCTTCACGCCCACGTACCCCTCTCCCTCCACGGTCTCACCAATCCAATTCTTCTTATGAAACCCCTCTATTCCCCCGTGGAGATGGTTGGGGCCATTGTTTCGCGCGAGCCGATACTCGACGCCATCCAAAACGAAGCGGCCCCCCGCGATCCGGTTTGCATATCGTCCACAGACGGATCCAAAACAGGGGTGACCTTTGATGTACTCGTCCGCGGTTTCCAAGTACAGCGTCACATTTTCCCGATGGCCGCGGCGATCCGGGGTTTCCACCGCCGTAAGCGTCGCGCCCAGCGTCATCGCCCGAACCAGCATCGTACTGTTTTGCAAAGTAAACCGTTCAATCGGTGAGCCGTCTTGCGCGGTCCCAAAGACTTCTTTAGTTACGCTCATCCTTTTTCCTCTCTCTTGAGTCGCCGATTGGAGTTCTCGTGCCAGAATGGGAGCGGCCGCCAAGCACGCCAGAGCGGCCAATAACACGAGGACGCCGTGGATTCGGAACCGAGTTGAGACTGAAAGGCAATCCATATTTGGATCCTCAAGATTTCGGTTCGCACGAATCGCCTTCCCCCCATCCCACCATGCGTCCGCGAATATGGCAAAGCTAGGGGGAGGCCGTCGCCTTGTGCCGGTGCTGCATTGCCAAGGACTTTCCCTCTCGAGCCAGCAACAGGTCTTCTCGGCTCTTTACCAAGAGGATTCGCCCTGGCGAATCCTTCTCGGCGATATCGCAATCGGGAACAGCACGGCTGTTGGCCGTCGCGTCCAGACGCAGCCCGAGGCACTCCAACCCGCGGCACACATCTTGCCGTAGCCGTGCTGCATTCTCCCCAATGCCGCCGGTAAAGACCAAGACGTCGACTCCACCCATCGTCACGGCAAGGGAACCCAGCATGGCGCGGACACGATAAGCATGCATTTCCAGAGCCAGTTGCGCCCGACCATTGCCGGAGGCGGCCGATTCCTCGACTTGTCGAAAGTCTCCCGAGACCCCCGACACGCCGAGCAAGCCCGATTTCCGATGCAAAATCTCATCCACCTGGTCGGCCGACAACCCCGCCCTTCGTTGAACGTAGGTAATCAGCCCGGGATCGATGGTCCCGGACCGCGTGCCCATCATGAATCCTTCCAAAGGGGTAAAGCCCATGGTATTGGTAACAGCCTTGCCCCCTAGAATGGCTGTGGCGGAGGAGCCTTGTCCCAAGTGGCAGGTAATCATTCTGAGTTCCGCGGCCGAACGTCCCAGCATCTCCGCTGCCCGCTCCATGGCGTACGCGTGGCTTGTACCGTGATAGCCGAAACGTCGCACGCCCCACCGCTCGTACCACTCGTACGGAACGGGATAAAGGAATGCGGCGGGCGGGATATCCGCGAAGAAGGCCGTGTCGAACATGCCGGTCTGCAAGCCGTCTGGAAATGCCTGTTCCGCGGCGGCGAGGGCTTCCAGACCCGCCGGGATATGCAGGGGCGCTAAAGGCGTGAACTGCCTCACGATGTGCTTGACCTGTTGATCGATCACGACCGGCTTACGTAGGGTTTCGCCGCCATGAATCAAGCGATGCGCGACGACACGCACCTCCCCCGGGGATCGCCAGCAACCGAAGCCTTCTAGATTCGCAAAGGCCGCAACCACGCTCTCCTGATAACCTCGAAAGGGGAGGTCTTCTTCGCGACTCTGTTCCGGCGGCCACGTGATGCGCATGCGGCTGGCGCCACTCGAACCGTTTAGTTCGACAATCCCCGCGGCCCAAAGAGCGAGATCGTCCCAATTGAAAACGGAGAATTTAACACTACTGGAGCCGGCATTGAGGACGAGAATCTTGCTCATCAGCCAAACGATCCTCGCGAAACAGCACACCGAAAATCAGCACGCTTGGAAGGCAATCGCAGCGGAGTGGGATGCTGGCGGTCATCCGCTCTACCGCGCCGCCAAAGCTCTTACGGCTTGAATCAATTGCTGACGCACGGCCGGGCCGTATTCGATGTCAAGCCACGCCACCTTCCCATCCGCGTCAAGAACGTAGAAACAAGGCGGTTTCTTGGCGGTCACTTCATCCGTCAACTTTCGATCTTTATCAACAAGCACTGGAAACGTTACCGCCTCGGTCTCCAAGAGCTTGGCCAATTGATCGGTTGCCGCCCCCACATGGATGCCAACGACTTTGATTTCATCGGCGGCAAATTGGGACGCCACGTCAGATTGGATGTCGGACAACAGGTTTTCGGCGCGAAGTCGCCCAATCTCATCTTCCCCCAACTGAAAAAGGACGATCACCGTCCCTTTAGCGCCACGCAATTCCTTGCTTGTGCGCGGCATGCCACCCACATCATCGAGGCTGAAGGCGGGAAACCGATCCCCCACGAAGATTTTGCAGGCGTTCCGATCAGCCGCCGCCATTACAACTTCGGGAACGGCTGTTGCTCCCGCACGTCCGGCATCAGCGACCAGCGGTTTTTCGGAGACGGTGGGCGACGGTTGCATTTCGGTTGCCGCGTGCGCAGCCACTGGTTGTGAGGGTTGGGACTCCGCTTGCGGTTGAGCGACCTCTTGGCGATCGGGCTGCGGTCGGGCCACCGATGTGGCTTGGTCCGTAGGAGAGCGGCTGCAACCGGCCATTACCGCACCCGCCAGCAGGCTCATGCACAGCATCCGTCGCAGTTCAAGTCCCGTCATCCACGCGTCCTCCCATGCCAGAATCGTTGATAGCCGCTGCAAACCGCTGACAATCATCTTCACCTGACAGCCATGTTCAGCCGACAACCATGTTCGTTAGCGAACACAGTTTGTGTTACACGCTAATTGTTACGTGATCGCCCCTGACCACGGCATCGATTATAGTCGCTCAGAATACTGTCCAAAAGGTGTGCGTGCCACTGGGGAGTTTCAGGAACATACGGGAGTCGCTTCACCGAGATGAAGCGATGGGCGACCATTCGCAGTGCGTGTTATTTTTCGCCCCTGATGCCGAGTTCCTTCAATTGTTTGGCATCCACTTCACCCGGCGCGCCGGTCATCAAATCCACGGCGCGTTGTGTCTTGGGAAAAGCAATGCAGTCGCGAATGGAATCAGCTCCCGCAAAGATCGCGACCAAACGGTCGACCCCCAATGCAATTCCCCCGTGCGGCGGTGCTCCGTACTGAAGAGCCTCAAGCAGAAATCCGAAGCGATCTCGGGCCCGATCCGCATCGAGACCAATCAACCGGAATACCTCCTGTTGCAATTCTTGGTCATGGATTCGGATCGTCCCTCCGCCAACTTCTGAACCGTTCAAGACCAGATCGTAGGCCTGGGCCCGACACTTGGCCGGATTCTCGCGCAAGAGGTGGCGATCTTGGGGCCGGGGAGAAGTGAAGGGATGATGCATTGCTGTCCAGCCCCCCGTCTCCTCGTCCACAGCAAACATCGGGAATTCGATCACCCACGACAGATTCATGGCCGACGGATCGTAAAGCCGAAGCTCAGCACCAAACATCTTCCTCAAGCCGTACAGGGCACGGCAGGTGACATCGAAGGCGTCGGCTACGAAGAGCAGCAGGTCACCGGGGCGGGCAGCCAATCGTTCCGCGATTCGCTGCAAGTGCGATTCGCTGAAGTTCTTGGCCGTCGGCGAGGAAAGCTTGCCGTCCGCCTCCACCTTAAACCAGACCAGACCCTTGACGCCAAAATCTTGCTTCAGCCATTCGGTGAGATCATCGAGGTTCTTGCGGGAATAGCCGGGCGCGGCCCCGCTGGCGTTGATTCCACGTACCCGACGTCCGTTTTCTGCCGCTTCGCGGAAAACGCGAAAATCGCACTGTCGGGCAATGTCGGTAATGTCGATCAATTCCATGGCGAACCGCAGGTCCGGCGCATCGTGACCAAACCTCTCCATGGCCTCATCGTATGTCATCCTCGGCAACGGCAGGGTCAACGGGATGCCGAGTACCTCGCGAAACAAACGCTCCATCAAGCCTTCGACGACCGCCATCACGTCGTTGGCTTCCACGAAGGACATCTCCAAATCCAATTGAGTAAATTCCGGCTGCCGGTCGGCCCGAAGGTCCTCATCGCGAAAGCATCGGGCAATCTGTACGTAGCGGTCGTAGCCCGCCACCATCAAGATCTGCTTGTAAAGCTGCGGTGATTGCGGCAGGGCGTAAAAACTTCCCTTCTGAACCCGACTAGGAACCAGGTAATCCCGCGCGCCCTCGGGCGTGCTGCGGCCCAGCATCGGTGTTTCGACCTCGATGAACCCCTTCGAGTCGGAATAGTCGCGCATCAGCTTGATCATCCGGTGACGCAGAAGAAGCGTTTGCTGCATTTGGGGTCGGCGGAGGTCGAGGTAGCGGTACTTCAGACGCACGTCCTCGCCCGGCAGGTCCTGGGTGTTCGGCATGAAGGGCGGTGTCAAGCTGCGGTTCAGGATTTCGCAATCCCAAGCACGAACTTCGATTTGGCCCGTTGCGAGCTTGGTGTTTTCTGTCCCCTCCGGTCGTCGCTCCACAATCCCTTTTACTCGGAGGACGTACTCGGATCGCAGAGATCGGGCTGTTGCCATGAGCCGCTCATCTTGCTCGTTTGGCTCCGACAACTGGGGATTCGGTGAAAAGACGACTTGGGTTTTCCCATAGCGGTCACGAAGATCGACAAAGAGGACACCCTTATGGTCGCGGTATGTGTCGACCCAACCGCAGAGGGTTACCTGCTGACCAGCGTGTTCTAATCGCAATTCACCGCAATTGTGCGTGCGTAGCAAGGCCGACGCTCCTTATCATTAAATCACCGATCCAAAGTCTCAACCGCCACCCTGCAAAATATTCACTATCTTCACTGGCCGGAGACCCCAGCTCCGTTCCCCGCAGAGCCGATCCCTAAAAGTTTTTGGATGACTTTCGTCAAGCCGAATGCGGCCCCCACGAGCGGGGCACGGTGATCCTTGATTCTAAGCATGATGACCGGGCCATGCCTAGCGGATAGGCCGTCCTCCGCCGCTCTTTCGCGGGTTGACTCGAAAAGGCCCCGTACAGGTCGGGAAAGCTCCAAGAGGTCAGCGATATCCGGATTTGCCGTTATTGCGGCGAGGAGTCAGCTTTGATTCGCTACTCTCGTTTCGCTTCTCTATTGTCGCCCATTACGGAGAAAATCACCGTTCGCTGCCGAGGGCGGACATCGCACTCCAGGTGGAAGACCTGTTACCACTGTCCCAAAAGGGGCTCTCCACGTTCGAACGGGATCGTAAGTGATGGCCCTAGGAGAGTCGCTTGAAGGTGCGAATGCCCGTTTCCGTTGTGCCAAGTCTGCTCATGGGCGTACTGTCTCTGCGGTGGGAACAGGCGGTCCATATTTTCGGGCAGATCCTTGACAAGTCCCGGCTCCAGTTCGATGGTGCCCACCGCTGCCGTGCTGCCCACCGCGAAGATATGGACAAGGCCGTCCGTCAGGCCCGAGTCTCGCACCGCCTCGCAGACCTGCGGAGTGAGGTCACGCATGGCGCCATGACCTGAAGTCGAAAAGGTGATCTGCTTCCGATGCATGGGCTTGACGTCCTATTCTCGACCCCGAGGCATGTATACCACTTACTGGGAGTATAGCCCCCTTTAAGGTGTACATAAGTATCTTCTGCACAGTCACTTCCGACCAAGCGACCACGTCAAGGCGTATAAAGAGACGACGGATCCGGTAGACATCAGGCTCCAAGGGACCCAAGGTTTCGGTTCCAAAACGCGATTTGGCCCTGGAGTCGCCTCGGCGGTGGCAGTCACCGGCGGCGTGCTTTCCCTCGCCTTGAGCGTAAACCGCTGAATACCCAGCGTTTGCACCCCCAGGAAAACGATGAACAGCCCAATGGCTAGGAAACAGGCTCGCATCATGTTTCGCATCCTCCCGATAGGTTCATACGCCGGGGATTCCCGGACGCACGCAGCATCCGCTACGATCGCGTCAAGGGAACCGCTCATCAGTGGTAGCCATGGTATCCATCGTTGATATTTATCGTTGCTTGTATCGTCACAATGGCCGGGCCGTTGCACGCCGCTGCATCCGCGATGACAGGCCGAGTCTCCACAGCGCAATCGCCCCCCAATGGCATCAACAGTCCCGCGCTACGCTTGTCATCGGCGTTCTCACAAGGGAAGCTCGCGGAAGCCGCCTGATGTGACGTTTGCGACGGTTATAACTTCCAAGCGGCGAAGGCGCTGCCTGCAACCGACGTCACATGGATGGCAAGTACTATTTCAGCACTTAATACTGGACTTTTGCAACTTGGGACCCGCAAGCTCCATCCTTCCCTCGGGAGATCGTCGGGCGAAGGCAGTTTCCAACGAAAACAGCTTCCTTTATCTGCCTGTATTACCCAGCATTCCAGTTTTTCGTCCTGCCTCAAATGGGAGAGATCGGTTTACAAAAGTCCCCTGTACAAAGTCCGCTGGAAAACGCTCGGCAATTCGGGACCATGATGTGAAACAAGTCCAACAATAAGTCCAGGAGTCCTGCCGGGAGTCCCATGTCCACCCGAGCAATCGCCGCCCTTCTAAAGGCGTTGCGCATCAGGGCACCAACGCGGTCCTCGCGTGCCGACTCCCGCATGTATCCGCAGCGTTCGCTGACAAGAACAGCTTTGTTCGGTAGAATGAGCTAGTGGAAGTGATGTCCCGTGAGGAGCCTGACCGCTCCGTTTCTTTGCTCTCGCGAAGATGACGGGAAGGTAACGAAAGTACCGCATCGTCAGGCTTCCTTGAGCCTGGTCCTACTATCTCGTAGGGTTCCCAAACATGTCAGCTCCCACCAACTCCGTCTCCCGGCCTTGCGTCTCACCGCGCGACAGCGAATCGTGTCCCTCGTCTCACGTTGGTTTGCGCACGGGTTCGCATGATCCCCGCGATCTGGAGTGCCCGCCTTGCCCCATACTGGAGGACTTGCCCGAGGGCTTGGTCATGGTGGATCGCGGTGCCCGAGTCCTTTGGGCAAATCACCACGCGGAAAAGCTGGCACAAGCTCAACCTCCGCTGATTGGCAAGCACTTTTATCGGGACCTGTTTCCGAACGTCCGGCTGCTCCAAGCGGATTTCGCTCCGTTGAGCTTTGCATTTTCAAAACGCCGTGTCACTTCGACCAATATGCTCACCGCAGACGGCAGGATTTTGCGGCTGGAGGTCGTTCCAAGCCTCAACACGGAATCCCCAGCGTGCGCTCTGGGGGTGTTGCGCGACGTTACCGAAGAGCGAGAACCCTGGCAAAGATTGACCGTCATCTATGAGGCGGGATTGCAACTGGCAGAAATATCACCGCAAGACTTGATCCATCGAACATCCCAGCAGCGGATCGAGCTTTTGAAGGAGCGTTGCCTGCGGTTTCTGCGCGACGTCTTGCAATTTCGCGTTTTCGAGATCCGCCTGGTCACACCTGAACCCGAAACTGGCCGCATGAAACTCGTCCAGTTGCTGGCAGACGGCATGAGCGAGGAGGCGAGCAATCGGGTCCTGTACGCCGAGTACTCTAGCAACGGCATTACCGGTTACGTTGCGGCGTCGGGCCTCTCCTACATTTGCGATGACACCTTGACCGACGCCCTGTACTTGCAGGGTACCAGCAGCTCTCGTAGTTCGCTGACTGTCCCGCTTCTCAAAAACGATACGGGCCTTTGCAAGAAGACGGTCCTGGGAACCGTGAATGTGGAGAGCGACAAGCCTCACGGTTTCAATGAGCAAGACCGTTTGTTCTTGGAACTTTTCTCGCGCGACCTGGTGGTGGCCCTGAACGCCCTCGAACTGGTCGCGGTTGAGGAGCAGCAGACTCGAAGCAGTATGTTGGAATCCGTGCACGCTGCCATCGCCCAACCGGTCGAGGCCATCCTAAATACCGCCGCACGCCTTTGGGACGAACTGGATTCGCCGCAAGGGCCTACCCTGCCTGAGGACTCCCGAAATCGGCTGCGGGACCAG
This sequence comes from Blastopirellula marina, assembly GCA_020721965.1. Classification (GTDB taxonomy): domain Bacteria; phylum Planctomycetota; class Planctomycetia; order Pirellulales; family Thermoguttaceae; genus Thermogutta. The sequence continues at coordinate 41,230 of DYLS01000014.1, forward strand.
GTCCTCCAAGTCATTCGTGCCGCTCGCAGGGTGAAAGAGGTGGTGTGGAGGGTAGGCGAGTCACTCCCACCGACGGAGGCGACTCCCACCCCGCCAGAGACCAATGTAGAGAGGTCCTTGACCGGTAAGCGATTTTTGATTGTGTACGAGAATCCCGGTGTCCGCACGGCCATCGACAGAATTCTTTCCGCGCGTGGGGGACTTGTCGAGACAGCAGCCTGCGGGGCGGATGGCCTGCGGATGGTGCGAGCCACCGGCCCCGAGGGAGACTACGCTGCCATTCTCGTTGCCCACAACTTGCCCGATATGGGCGGAGCCGCCTTTATCGAGCAAGTCAAAACCATTCTCCGCCGTGAGCCGGCGCACTGCATCATGATCATCCCACTCGGTGTGTACGACCCCGACCACAATCGGGTCAAAGCGACGCGACTGGGCGTTGTCCACTTCGTGGGCGACAACGTAGACGCCCCTCGCTTGCTGATGGTGTTAGAAAAGATATTAGCCACACCGTAAGGGGACGCGGCGCTCGTTGGACCGGTCAGCAACGGTGGTTCTCGGGCCGGATGCCACCATGCAAGAGGCATTTGTGCTCGTTTCTTTGCAAGGAAAAAGGCGTGGAGTTACTCGCACCGGCAGGAGATCGATCGTGCCTGGAGGCGGCAGTTCGGGCAGGTGCCGATTCGGTTTACCTCGGGCTTCAAGACTTGAATGCCAGGAGACGCGCGAAAAACTTTTCGGCGGAAGAGCTGAGCGACGCCGTGGCTTTTGCTCACCGGCACGGCGTAAAAGTGTATCTCACGCTGAATACGGTGTTTGCCGAAAAAGAATTGCCGCGAGTACTCGAGGCATTTCGCCAAGCAGCGCAAGTAGGAGTGGATGCGGTCCTTGTTCGCGATCCGGCGGTGCTGGCAATCCGCAGAGCCTGGCCTGATCTACCGGTGCACCTGAGCACTCAAGCCGGCTGCGTCAACTCACCCGACGTGGCTGCCGCTGCCGAACTTGGATTCCAAAGGGTCGTCCTCGGTCGCGAAATGTCCTTGGCTGAAATATCAGTTTCCGCCAAGATACCCCGGATCGAAACCGAAGTCTTTGCTCAGGGCGCGCTTTGCTTTTCCGTTTCCGGCCGGTGCATGATGTCGAGTTGGGTCGGTGGACGAAGCGGCAACCGCGGCACCTGCGCCAGCCCCTGTAGGGCACCTTGGACCATCGCCGGACAACCCGCCGGGAACCCGCTTTCCATGCACGATCTGTGCACACTCGAACACTTGGCGGCCATGGAACAAGCCGGCGTTACAGCTCTCAAGATCGAAGGACGACTCAAGAACGCACGATGGGTCGAATCGGCAGTATCCCTTTATCGCGGTGCGATCAGCGGTGAACCCATCGATCGTTTGGCGAAACAGGCCGCCAGCCTCGCAGACTATACGGGTCGGCAATTGACCTCCGCTTTTTTGCTGGGCATTTATAGCGATTTGACCGGCACGGATAAGGGCCGCACCGGCCAGAAGAATGACGCGGCTGGCGGTGCCACCGAACCATCCGGCTCCCCGGAGACGGGGCAGGCAGCCGACGACGCGACCGCTCCACTGCCTGGAGGCAAAGGGGACACCGACTTCGTTTTCGAGGTCTCGTGCACAGGCTCGCACATCTGCTGCCGGCTGCGTTGGAATCAATGGGAAACCGAGTGGCGATACCCCAAGAGCCACGTCGTTCGCCCTCACAAGGCCATTCCGGTCTCGCAACTCCTAGAGGCTGTTGCCTCGCGAGCATTCCATGGCGTGCGAGCAAAGGAGCTGCTCACGGATCAAGCGGATTACCTGCTGGTTCCTAGAACGGCCAACGCGATCGTGGAGCATTTGGCGGCGGAGCTCTCCCGCGCCAAAAGAGTGGAACATCGGCAGACAGCTTGGCAACCACCTGCGGAAGTCGTCGCGTGGCTAGGCCCTCCCTCACACGACAACCCCAACGCTCGGACGCTCGGTTCGCCTCCAAATCGCGTCCGTCTGTCGGCCGAAGACGTGGCCGCGTTCGTGGCGGAGGTTGCCGGGGTGGACTTGATCGTGGAGAACGCTTCACCGGATCAAATCCCCGAGCTTGCAGCCCTCTGCCGCAAACGCCGGTTGATCGTTGCCACGCCCCCCGTTTGCTTCCAGCCTCATTTGGACAAGATGATTCAGCTCATCGAGCGATGTCGCAAGTCCCGATGCAGTTTAGAGGTGAATAGTTGGGGGGCTTGGTATTTGGCCCGCCAAGCCGGTCTCGCCTTTGAGGTCGGTCCAGGGCTAGCGGTTTTGAACAGCCTTGCGGCGGCCGTCCTTCGCCGGTTGGGCGCCCGCTCTGTCACCGTTTGCTGCGAGTCCGACAGACGACAGTTGGAATCGCTCTCGGCGGCCTGTCACGTTCCGCTGTCGTTGTACGTGTTTGGCAGACCGACTCTGGCCATCAGCCATGTTGAACTTCCGAGTGAATATTTGGAGCGAGAGTTTGCCGACCGCCGCGGTCTGCGGATGATTCCGCGCAGGGAGTCGGGAACGTGGACGTTTCGACCCGTGGACCCGTTCGATTGGCGAGACCTATCGAATCCAAGGATTCGTGCCCGAAATCTTGTCGTCGATCTCGTGGGATCGCCAGCCGCCGTGGAGGAGTGGCTCGATCGGCGGCATGGAAACCACTTTCGCTTCAATTACGACCGGACGCTCCATTGAGTTACGAACAAGGCACTTTGGTAACCGTTTACGGCTGAGCCATAACGGAAAAGATTTGTGAAACAAGGCGGGTTGCTTAGAGGTTCCCGAGATTCCTTGAGTGTGCAACGAAATGTCATGTCGGCAAGCGCCAGCAGTGTTATTGTGTCGAGCACAACAGTGTCATTTCGACGAGCGCTAGCAGTGTCATTTCGACGAGCG
>DYLS01000014.1:44235-54771 GCA_020721965.1 Blastopirellula marina
CAGTGTCATTTCGACGAGCGCTAGCAGTGTCATTTCGACGAGCGTCAGCGAGGAGAAATCTAAACCCTGTCGAGTAGATTTCTCGCTTTGCTCGAAATGACAGGAGGATGAGGCGTTTTGCAGTGAAGGAGAATCCCTGTGAACGCCCCTCCGCGAACGGTTACACAATCTCTTGCAAGGGGTAGCCGCGTGCGAAGGGCAGCCGTATTGCGGTTATAATCGGCAGTTCGTCAGAGAGTTGTGTGGCAAAGCAAAGAACAAATCTTTGGGAGATCGCTTTGGAACCCTGCGAACGTCTTCGCCAAGACGCACTTCGTATTTGGCTGGCCGGTGTGCAGGCGGTCCAAGCCGATCGCCTGATTCGCCGGAATGTCCGCATCGAGGATGGCGTAATCCACTTCGGTGAGTGGGATGCAGCCCGTCTTCGACTCAATTCGATCGACCGGATCGTCGTGGTTGGGGCGGGAAAAGCCGGTGCAGGTATGGTCGCTGGCATCGAATCGGTCCTCTGCGAACCCTGGGCGGGGAGATTTTCCCTTAGTGGTTGGGTCAACGTGCCCGACGATTGCGTTCAACCCACCCGCCATATTCACCTCCATCCCTCACGTCCTCACGGTGTCAACGAGCCAACGACTGCCGCCGTGGAGGGGACTGAACGCATCTTATCCATTGTTCGCACTTTAACACCGCGTGACCTGTGCATCGCTTTGATATCCGGGGGCGGATCTGCGCTACTGCCGTATCCCGCCCCGGGGATTACGCTCGACGACAAGCTGCGGGTAACACGCTTGCTATCGGGTGCGGGTGCCAACATTGCCGAATTGAACACGGTTCGCAAGGCATTGAGCCTGGTGAAGGGGGGCGGCTTGCTCCTCGCATGCCGGGCGGGAACACTTGTTTCTCTGATTATTTCGGATGTCCTCGGCGACCCGCTGGACTTGATCGCCTCCGGCCCCACCATACCGGGCCCCCCCCATCGCACGCAGGCTCTGCAAGTGCTGGAAAAATACCCCGCCGTGAAATCCGCCCTCCCTCCCCATGTGCTTGCCTTTTTGCAAACCGACAAATCTAGCCTTAATTTCCAAGACGACAGTGGGCCGACAAATGCCTACCATTGCGTCATCGGCAATAATGCCGTAGCCGTCGATGCTGCCGCGATGGAGGCTGAGCGGCTAGGCTATCAGCACGCCAGCATAAGCAGTCCGCGTTTGGAGGGGCCTGCCGAAGAACTCGGCAGTCAGCTTGCCCAGCAGGCCCTGGCGATGCGCTCGCGGGGTACCGTCAACTGCCTGATTAGCGGGGGAGAGCCAACCGTATGCCTTGCGCCCACTGAAGTTCGTGGTCGCGGTGGCCGCAATCAGCAGTTGGCTCTCGCGGCGACGGTAACCTTGTGGGAAGACGGGGCCAGAAACATCGCCGTCCTATCGGGTGGCACAGACGGCGAAGACGGTCCCACGGACGCGGCAGGGGCTGTGGTGGACGCCTCCGTCATTGCCCATGCCAAAACGTTAAACCTCGATCCGCGCGCGTACCTGGCACGGAATGACGCATACACGTTTTTTGAGCAGGCCGGGGGGCTGATCAAGACAGGACCGACCCACACCAACGTGTGCGATGTTCGCGTCGTTGTCACAGAAAGAGTTGTCACAGAAAGAACAGAAAGCGGGTAAAACGGAGCAGACTCGCTGGTCATGTTCCCCAGACGCAGTGGGCCGAGTACGCAGGAGGCGCATGTCAAGAGCTTTTGGCCGCCTCTGCTGGCAGGGAGCGAGTATCTCTTACCGGTTTTGAATCCGCACACAGTCAGCCATCCATCGCATATCCGTGCGATGGATCATAGAAGCGTCACTTAACGATGCACTGGAACCAGTCAATACACTTGAAGGCGTCCCCATCCGGCACGCTGGTTTGCGTCATGCTCCCCTTGTCATAAGTGCTGGAGTGTTGGATGATAAGTGATATTTAGTTCCTAGAGGGACTGTGCTGCGCACTCAATGCAACAAAGGAGCATGGGGTCATGCGACGCCCATTCGTGGCCGGAAATTGGAAAATGAACTTGGATCGAGCCTCGGCGGCGGCATTGGCCAAGGCCATCGTGGAGGGTGTAGAGGCGTTTCCCCTGGTTGACGTAGCAATTTGCCCGCCGTTCGTGTATCTATCCGCGGTAGGGGAGATCGTGGCCGGCACCCGCGTCGGTCTGGGTGCTCAAAACCTGTACCCCGAGCCAAAAGGGGCGTTCACAGGCGAAACGAGCCCCCTGATGTTGAAAGACGTGGGCTGCACGTTCGTAATTCTCGGCCACAGCGAGCGCCGTGCCATGGGTGAATCCAGCGATTTCGTTAACGAGAAGGTATTGGCCGCTCTCGAAGCTGGCCTGCAACCCATCGTCTGCGTCGGGGAGACATTGCGACAGCGAAAGGAGAACAAGACCTCGGCGGTCATACGTCGCCAAGTCGAGGGATCTCTTGCTGGACTATCCGCCGAACAGTTGTCTCGCTGCGTTATCGCTTATGAACCAGTTTGGGCGATCGGGACGGGTGAGAACGCCACACCGGAACAGGCCGAGGAGGTGCAGTCGGAAATCCGCCAGCTCATCGGCATTCGCTACGGTAGGGAAGCTGCCGAGTCGCTCCGCATCCAATATGGGGGAAGCGTCACTCCTGCCAATGCCGAAAGTCTGATGAAGATGCCGGATGTGGACGGGGGATTGATCGGCGGCGCCAGCTTGAAGGCTGATAGCTTCCTCGCCATCATCGCCGCTGCCAAGACGTGTAAAGCATCCTGACGCTGGTGGAGTCGGCAATATCCCAGCCGCCAGCAAAAAAGCGATTCAAGTTGACGGACCGGTCATGAAAATTATTTTCTTAATCCTGCTTTCTTTGACCGCGGTTTTCATGATCCTGTTGGTGCTGATCCAACGGGGAAGGGGAGGGGGATTGGCCGGAGCCTTTGGTGGTCTGGGCGGACAAAGCGCCTTCGGCGCAAAGGCTGGGGATACGTTCACCAGAATTACGATCGGCGTGGCAGGCTTTTGGATCGTTTTGTGCGTTCTGGCATTAGGCTACTTCCGCTGGGGAACGAAATCGCGACTCGATATTGGTGGCTCTTCGCCTCCCTCGCAGGGTTCGAGTCTGCTACCAGGGACTGCGGACACGAGTACTACGGACGCGACTACCGGGAATACATCTGCTGGGGATACTACTACTGGGAATACAAGTGCTGGGGACAACGGGAATAACGGGAATAATTCGTCCGGAGAAAGCGTGCCTCCCGCCAATCCGCCCGCCACGCAGCCTTCTGCCACACCATCGGCCGGGTCGAGCGGTACCAGTGCTGGTGGGACGCCGTGACGGTATTCCCTGTTTCTCGATTCCCCGATCTTTGTAATGGCCCGTCGGCCCGTCCTAAGTTCGGAAACGATCTTTCGCGATTCATCCGTCCATTTCCACCGATTGATGCGGCTGACTTACACTGGAGGCACGAGCCTTGCTCCTCAGCATGACTGGGTTCGGAGAAGCGAGGATCGAGGGGCCGGGCTTTACCGTTCGAATCGAAGTCCGAGCCGTCAACAACCGTTACTTCAAGGTCAGTATTCGATCCAACGAAAGCTTAACGGCAGCCGTTGAAGCGGAAATCGAGAACGAGCTGAAACAGGTCATTCGACGAGGCACGGTGCAAATCAGCCTGTTTATCGATCGGCCGCCTTCGTCGGGAGATTTCCGCATCAATCGGGAGGTGCTTCTCGGTTATTGGGATCAGCTCACGAGGATCACGATCGAGGCTTATGGAGCACCCCCGCAATCATTAGAACCGCTTCTGCCATTGCCCGGCGTGGTGTCCGACCACTCCGACCCGGCGAGCCGCATTGAAGAAATAAGGCCGGTCATCATGGCAGCCTTGAAGCAGGCGGTCTGCGAGTTTCAGCGCATGCGAGAAACGGAAGGCCGCAACATGGCAGACGACCTACAGCGGAGCTGTCGGGATCTCCAGCAGCTAGTGGAGAACATACGGCTCCGCGCCCCTGCCGTCGTGGCAAACTATCGTGATCGGCTCCGCGAGCGGCTTTCTCGATTGCTCGGTGAATTCGAGATTCAAGCGGCTCAGGAGGACGTCCTTCGCGAGGTCGGCCTCTTCGCCGAGCGTTCGGATATCTCCGAGGAGTTGGTCCGATTCCAAAGCCATGTCGAGCAGTTCCTTCAGACATTGCAATCACCTTCCCCGCACGGTGTCGGCCGACGCCTGGACTTCATGACGCAAGAAATGGTACGTGAGATCAACACCCTTGGCGCGAAGGCGAACGACGTTGAGATTAGCGCCCACGTCGTGCAGGCAAAAACCGTCGTCGAACGCATCCGAGAAATGGTACAAAACGTAGAATAGATCGAAAGCTGATTGCGCAAGTTACGGTTTGGAGTGATCCGGAAAAATTTCGCGCCGCGAATCATGAACTATGGGTCGTTCCGCTTGCCGTGAGCCTGGAGCTTCGCCGAGCAAGGCCAGACTGGTCGTGCTATCGGGACCGTCCGGTGTAGGCAAGACGACCGTTGCGGAACTCCTGCTGCGGGAGTCGCCCGTGCCTTTGGTAAAAAGCATCTCGGCGACCACGCGTCCGCCGCGGCCGGGTGAAGTGGATGGTGTGGATTATTACTTCTTGTCCCCTGAGGAGTTCTTGCGGCGGCGTCAGGCGGGAGCGTTCCTGGAAACCGCGGAAGTGTTCGGCGATGGCGTTTGGTACGGCACGCTTCGTGATCCTGTCATGCAAACGCTTTCCGATGGGAAGTGGGTGCTCTTGGTCATCGACGTCCGCGGGGCCTCGGCTGTCCGCAATACAACGCCGGAAGCCGTCGATATTTTCCTCCTTCCCGGAAGCCGCGACACATTATTGCAACGCCTTCGCGCACGGGGTACAGAAGACGACGCATCGTTTCGAATCCGCTTGCAGCGCGCCGAAGAAGAACTGCGAGCGGCGCAGCAATATCGCTATCAGGTAGTCAACGAACGCTTACACGATACGGTCGCGAGGATTTGCGAGATTCTCGCTGGCGAGGCCGACATGACCGGCACCTTCGACAAGCCCGGAATCGTCCCCGATGGAGGTTGTAACCCATGTACGACGAATTGAAAGATGATACGCTGGTGGACAAGGTCGGTGGACGCTTCAAGCTCTCCACGCTGATCCAAAAACGGCTGGTAGCATTGATGAAAGGGGCGCCACCGCTGGTCGACCTGGATACCAAGGATCGCATGAAGATCGTGCTGCGGGAAATCATGGAGGATAAAATCTATCTCGATCTGCACGATCGCGTTCGAACCGTGGCAGATATCCCGGAGCCCGACGAACTCGATTTGACGGACGGCGGGCTGCCCTCGGTTTGAGTCAGGCTCGTAAACCAGTCGTCCAGCTACGAGCGTGGCCGGACGTCCTCATTGGTTGCGGTCCATGTTCAGAAGCCGACCACACCGTACGGAGAGATGCGGTCGTGATGGTACCCTCGGTCCAGGATCGGCTTCGTCCCATTTCTTCCATGGCCTCTTGCACGGTGAGCGAGAATGGCGAATACGATGTCTGGCCGTGAAATCCTGGTCGGGGTGACGGGTGGCATCGCGGCATACAAAACAGCCGCCCTGGTGAGCCGTTTGGTGCAAAGTGGCGCCTCGGTGACAGTCGTCATGACCGAGGCTGCGACCCATTTGGTGGGGCCCAAAACCTTCGAGGCGTTAACAGGAAGAGCGGTTGGGATCGACCTGTGGTCGCAAACGCCACATCCTCATATCGACCTGGCACGTCGGGCTGATTTGCTGTGCGTGGCCCCGGCCACTGCAAATTTTTTCGCCAAGGCGGCATGTGGCTTGGCGGACGACTTGCTGACGACCTGCCTTTTGGCCTTCAGCGGCCCGGTCCTCGTGGCGCCCGCCATGAACAGTCAAATGTGGCACAAGCCCGCGGTTCAACGAAATTTGCGACAATTGCAGGAAGATGGGTTCCTGCTTATCGACCCCGGTGAGGGATATCTTAGCTGCGGCGAAGTCGGGGCCGGACGCATGGCCGAGCCGGACCGCATTTACGCAAAGATCGAGGAAATCCTGTGCCGCCGCGTCGTTTGATTCGGTGGAACGGACACATCTTCGGCGCCAGGAGGAAGCCCGTCCCGGCGACACATCCCGCGAGGAATACACCGCTTTACCCCGATGTGGAGGTGAGAACGTGGCCAAAGTCTTGATCACGTCGGGGCCTACACGGGAATATCTCGATCCCGTGCGTTACCTTACGAATGCCTCCAGCGGACGCATGGGCCGAGCTTTGGCCGACGCTTTTCTGGCCGCCGGGCACGAGGTGTACGTCGTTTCCGGACCGGTCGAGATCACGTATCCATCGGGCTGTGTGGTTCGGAGTGTTGTCACTACAACGGAAATGCTGGAGGCCGCAGTCGAATGGTTTGCCCAGTGCGACGGCGTGATTGGGGCCGCGGCCCCGTGCGACTTCCGCCCGGCGAGCCTAGCCACCGATAAGATCGCCAAGAACGGCGGCGATCTCTTCTTGCAACTGGTCGAAACTCCGGATATCCTGGCTACCTTGGCGGAGAAAAGGCAAGGGCAGTGGATCGTTGGATTTGCCTTGGAGACGCGTGATGGCCCGGACAAAGCGATAGGAAAAATGCGACGCAAACATTGCGACATGATGATCCTCAATTACGCCGACGCCATCCAATCCGAGCGCACGCACATCACCGCCTTCGCGTCCACTGGCGAAATTCTTGGAAGCTTCGCAGGCTCCAAGGTCGAAGCGGCCAGCGAGATCTGCGAGTGGATTGCACGTCATCTGATGCGCTAGCTGATTCCAATGACCCGCATCATCGACTCCAACTTGCATTCGTGATCTCGTTATCCCGACATCGAAGTTTCTGACGGAGGCACGCATGGAAAAACATCATGAGGTCGTCAGCGCCGGCATTCTGTTCGCCGATGTTGCCTGTGAACCTGTGGAACATCTTCCGCGAGCTGGGGAGCTTGTGCCAACGCAACGCATACAGCTCGGCCTGGGCGGGTGCGCGGCTAACGTGGCCATGGACCTGGCCAAGCTCGGCATCGATGTCGGCGTGGCAGGGTGCGTCGGCGACGACCCGTTCGGCCGTTTCGTCGCGGAAACGTTGAACCAGGCGGGCATTGACATCGGCGGCGTTCGTACCGTACCGGATCGCGGGACGGCCGTCACGATGATCGTCAATGTGAAAAACGAAGACCGGCGATTCATCAGTACGCCTGGTGCTAACCACGCATTCTCTGTCGAAGATATACCGCAAGATTGGCTAAACCACTCTCGTATCTTCTACGTCGGGGGGTATCTCATGCTGCCCGCCCTCGAAACGGATGCGTTCTTGGAAACCCTTCAGCAGCTCCGAGCGAGAGGGATCAAAACCGTCCTCGACGTCGTGCTCATGGGGAGCCGCGATTACTGGCCCATCATTACCCGCCTTTTGCCTGCCGTCGACTATTTCCTGCCCAACGATGATGAAGCGGATGTCATCCTGGGCGTTTCCGATCCCTTGGAGCAGGCCAAGCGGTTTCTCGATGCGGGGGCGGCTAACGTGGTAATTACGAGCGGTTCTCGCGGCTCTCTGTTTTGGGGGGAGGGGGGACAGTTTCGAGCGGGCGTTTACCCCATCGAATTCGTCAGTGGCGCCGGAGCGGGAGATGCCTTCGACGCCGGCTTTATCGCCGGGTTGCTGTGGAATGAAGACGCGCAGGGGTGCATCCGATGGGGAAGCGCCTTGGGGGCCAGTTGCGTCAGGGCCATTGGAACCACGGACAGCGTCTTTACGAAAGAGGAAGCCCTCGCCTTCATGGCTCGGCACTCCTTGCCGATCGAAGAGCTGCATTGACACCGCCTTGGCGAGTGATCGACCTTTACAGTCCCGCGAAATCTTACCGACGCGAAATCTTACCCACCTGCGCCCGCAAAGCAGGGGGGAGAAGGTGACTAATCTTTCTCCCTCTTTACGGACATCTTCGATCTGACTGGGCGACATTCACCGTCCCATCAGGGCTGTCTATTGCCTCCTCCAGAGCGGGGCGCTAAAATCATGAGGCAATATGGACAAGTGGGCGGAAATACGGGCAAGTGAGCAGAATCCGAAGGCTAGGGATGCTGCGCACGATCCAGAGATGCAAGCCCGGGGTGTACTATCGTCTAGGGGAATCCGCTCGCTCCCATAGACCCGTCTCTTGCAACATCGCTAGCCGGTCTTGAACTTATTGCATTTTGGCAGGCATCGATTATTCTGTGAACCAATCGCCAGCGACCTCTACGTGGTTTGACAATAGGAATGGCGTGCTGTAAAAGGCCAGCACATGGCTCTACACGTTATCGAGGTAGCCATCACCCGCAATGCATTCTTACGCCTTCCCGATCTCATTCCGTCGAGCGGCACAATATTCCTGAAACAGGAGAAATGGCATGTTGGTTGGCAACCACCGTCACACCCCCGCTGATCGCTGCGTCTTCAGAGCATGAAGTGCGGTTTTGGGGTTTCCGCGGCCGTCAAACCAGGCCGATCAACTGTTTTTGCATCCTGGTTCTGCTGATGTACCTCGCCTTCGCCCCGAACCGGACGTCATTCGCGTTCGATTCGCCCGACGGGGCCATCCAGCCTGTGCGACACATCACAACCTTACCGGGCAATCGATTCTGGTATCTTTCCGAGCCTTTCAACCCGTACTACCCCCACACCGCATTTCCGCGCCTAACTACGCCGCAGTGGATTGGAGAGAGCGGAGTACGAGCAGCAATCTTTTTGACAATCGACGACTTGCGGAGTGATCGCAATTCCGCCGTGTACGAAGCATTCCTTCGACCCATTCTGGAGGAACTCAAATCCGCGCAAGGAAAAGCGGCTGTGACGCTAATGGCGAATAGCGTCGCAAAAAATGACCCGCTCGTGGAGCGTTGGCTGAAGGATGGCGCCGCCATTGGCACACACACGGTGGACCACCCTTGCCCGCTCCTCCGAAAGAGCAATTTCGAATCCGCCAAGTCCACTTACGATCGAGCCATCGATGAGATCAGCGAAGCCCTTGGAACTCAAGCCCCACGGGCCTATCGCATGCCATGCTGCGATTCGATCAATTCGATGAGTCCACGGTTTTTCGCTCAGATATTCCACGCTACGACGCCACAAGGGCGTTTCCTGGAGGCGGACTCCTCCATTTTCCATGTGGCAACGGCAGCAGATTCCGAGATTGCCGGAGATTTTGCCGCCTCAGGGCAGGGGCCGTTGCGTTTGGCGCGATACTTGCCTGCCGATCGTGATTTCGTGAATTTTGTCGAAAACTATCCGTACCCTTGGGTCGTGGGATGGGGTTGCTGGGAGATTCCCATGACGCTTCCCGACGACTGGGTGGCGTTTCACTTTCACAATCAACCGTTCGTCAGTGAATCGCTCGAGGATATGAAGTTCGCCCTCGATGTTGCCGTGCGAAAGCAAGGGGTATATGTCCCCACCTTCCATCCCGGCTGGTGGATTCGAAATGACCAGGTGGTCGAACTCATCCGCTACGCTTCCCAGAAATATGGGTCCGAAATTCGTTTCCTCACGCTGACCGAGGCAGTGGAACGGCTCAATACACAGCTTACCAAGAATGTCCGGCTTCGGAACGCGGCGGGTAGCGACCAGGGCGTGCGGCTTCTAGACCTCAACCAGGATCGCTTCTTGGATCTGGTCATCTCGAACGAGAGTCTGCAAATCACCCGGATGTGGGACTCCTCGCGGCACATTTGGAACGAGACTGCCTTTCCCGTACCGCTGGTTGTGAATGCCAACCACGACCAGACGATCCCAACCGGGGTCCAGTTCGGGGTATGGGGTAGCGACGGCAAGCCTTGCGTGTTGCTCCGCAATGAGCAAGCGGCCGGGCTTTGGGTGTTCGACGGCACCACCTGGCAGAACGTTCCGAATGGACTTGACGGCTTACGATTCCCTGGCGACGGGAATGCGGTTTTCACGTCGCGGCAAGGCGCGGATCAGGGGGTCCGTCTGCTGGATGTGAATGGCGACGGGAGCTGCGAGCTGCTGGTGGCCAATCCCGCTCAACGCGGCGTCTTCGCGTGGGACAACGACCATTGGCGGCTGACGGAACTCGAGATTCCCGCACCGGCGGCATTTGTAGACGCGCAGGGGCGCGATGCTGGATTGCGCTTTGCCCTATTGAACGATGATGATTTTCCCGACATCGTTTTCTCGGGTGCGTCCCAATCTTTCGTCGCCCTGGCCGATGCCTCGGGGCGCGGCTGGAAAGTGGTTATGCCGTCGCCCTGCTGTGGCGAGAGGCCTGAGCTGCCGCCATTTGTGCGACCCGACGGGACGCAAAACGGGGCCTGGATCCGAGGCTATCGACTGATCCTACAGAATGAAGAGACCGGCGGTTCGCATCCCAACCACATCCTCGTCCACGAATTGCCGCGGGGATAGCGGATCAGGGCTTGAGTAACCGTTCACGGGGGGAGTCGTTCACAGGATTCTCCTCACTGCAAAACGGCTC
>DYLS01000281.1 GCA_020721965.1 Blastopirellula marina
GCCCAAACCTTTGCATAATCAAGCACCTACTGCTGTTGCTGGCTGTTAGGGCTGCCATGCTGCTGTCACTGCCGCTGTGCTGTCATTGCTGTCATAATGCTGTTGCTGCTGTTGTACACCGGCCCTTTTCTTAGGTCAAACTTGAAATGTCCGCTTGTGCCGCCGGCCTGGTGTGCTAGATTATAGCCCGGCAACACAGGAGACTGCTATGATGGAGAGGATTTTTATGTTGTGCGCAGATGTGCTGGAGGCCGCGGCGGCGTCCGGCTTGTCCTGCGAGGGGCTCAACTAGGAGGATGCCATGGGGATGTTCGACTATGTTCATTTCGAGATGAGGTGCCCGGTGTGCGGCCGTCTGCTCGACGGCTTCCAGACCAAGGACGGCGAGTGCCTGCTGGACAAGGTGGAGCCCGACGGCCTGACTACTTTCTACACCATGTGCCGGTGCGACACCTGGATCGAATTCCGCAGGAGGAGCCCGCCTTTCAATCTGCTGCGCGAAAAACCTCTTACCCTGCCGGAGGTGGAGGCGCTCGGTTTCACCATGCACGTGTCCAGGCCCCTGCGCAACGACTGCGAGGTGCTGCCGCCGGATCCTCCGGAGCAGAAATTTCAACGCGTTGAAATTTCTGGCGGGGACTTGGGCGGGGACGAGGACGGCGACCTCAGGATATAGCTAAAAAAAAGCGGGGGGGGCCCTCCGCTCCGCCTGGGTTATGGCTTCTGCTCTTCCTGCCGGCTCTTGGGCGCCGCCTCCACCAGGACCAGGCGGGTGACGGAGGCCAGCCCGGCCTGCGATATGTCCATGGCCTTGGCGGCCACCTCCGGCGCGCGCTCTATCGCGGCTGTGTCCAGCTTTATTTTGACCCCGGCGGCCTCCGCCAGCCTGGCCAGGGCGTTCTCGGCCGCGGCAACCCGGGCCTTCAGCCTCCTGATCTCGTCCTCTGCTTTCATTTTATCCTAGCTCCTTTTTATTTACCCGCCGTCTGACCGTTTTTCTCCGGCGCCTCCTTCCGCCGCAGACAGTCCTGCTCCGGTTCAAACACCACCGCATGTCTGCTATCGAGGCCTCTGGAGAGCTCCTCTTCCTGGCAGATGCCTATATTCCTGCATCTTTCGCCTGTGAAGCGCGAGCACAGCCGGCACACCGACACATTGTTTCCCTCGGGGTCCAGCGCCTCATATATGGCGTCCACCACCGCAATACTGTCCCTTTCAGTCTTCATTGTCGTCCTCCAGTTCAAATATAATCATTTTGCCGACTCCCACGTGCAGCTCCCTCTCAGCCCTGCGGCACAGCGTCCCGGAAGGGCACTTCCAGTGCGCGACGTATCCAGGATAGCGCGAGCACAGCCGGCACACCGACACACTGTTTCCCTCGGGGTCCAGCGCCTCATATATGGCGTCCACCACCGCAATACTGTCCCTTTCAGTCTTCATTGTCGTCCTCCAGTTCAAAGACAGCGAAATCGCTGTAGGCGGCGCGCGCATACCGGGCACAGCGACACTTTCATCTCCCCCGTAGTCAGAACGGGCATATCGCAGCTTCCAGCGCGGATGTCGCGCAGGATCGCCAGCCTGTCCTTCCGGCGGGCGCTCATCCGGGCCCCGCCGGTTCAAAGAACGTGCCTTGGTGCTGCCCGGCCGTCCCCTGCCTTCTGTCCGCCTCCAGGCATATATTTCTTCTCCGTGTGTCTGTGCATCCTTTCTCGCTGGAGGAGCCAAATCTGCGGCAGCTGTAGAATACGCAGTATGCGCACGTAGACAGGTGCTCGCATTCCGCAGTCAGGACAACCCAAGGTGTCCGCTGATGGTCCATGACCACCTTGTCTTTGCGGCCTTCCTTTTCACACGTCTCTGTTTTCACTACGTTCCTCCGTTCATTTCATTTTGCTGTT
>DYLS01000282.1 GCA_020721965.1 Blastopirellula marina
TGGAATTTTCCGACAATTTACGTCAATCCGCCTTACGGGAATGATGCCGAGCGCGGCACGCGAATCATCAACTGGATTCAAAAGTGCGAGGAGGCCAATCGCGTTTTCGGCTCGGAAGTCATCGCGCTTGTGCCAGTGGCGACCAATACTGAGCACTGGAAAAAATACATTTATAACCGAGCAACCGCCGTCTGCTTTTTGTACGACACCCGCCTGCGCTTCCTCGTGGATGGAAAAGATGAAGGCAAGGGCGCACCCATGTCCTGCGCCATGGTTTATTGGGGGAAGAACTATCAGCGCTTCTTCGACGTGTTCATAAGATTTGGAGCGGTTGTCAACTTGGAGCCCCTGCGCGATAAAAAAATCGGTTATGCAAATAGAAATGGTAAAGCGAATAAATGATTGGAGTTTTCTATGTCTACCCTCCTCGACCTCTTCAAAACCCTCGAATACGGCCCTGCGCCCGAATCTCCCTCCGCCGTCACTACCTGGCTGGATGAACATAACCGCAAGTTCGGGCTGTTCATCAACAACGCATGGGTGACGCCCAAGGCGGCGAAGTATTACCCTTCCTACAATCCTGCTACGGGCGAGTTGCTCGCCGAGACCGTGCAGGCGGGAAAGAAAGAAGTGGATGCGGCGGTTAGCGCCGCCCGCGCCGCCTTCGAGACCTGGAGCAAAACCCCAGGCGTCGTTCGCGCACGATACCTGTACGCCATCGCCCGCAATGTCCAGAAGCATCACCGCCTGCTGGCAGTGTTGGAGTCTATGGACAACGGCAAGCCGATCCGCGAATCGCGCGATATTGACGTGCCGCTGCTGGCGCGTCACTTCTACTACTACGCGGGCTGGGCGCAGTTGATGGAAACTGAACTGCGCGACTATCAACCTGTCGGCGTGGTCGGGCAGATCATCCCCTGGAACTTCCCGCTGTTGATGCTGGCGTGGAAGATCGCGCCTGCGATCGCCATGGGCAACACGGTGGTGTTGAAGCCTGCTTCGTACACGCGGCTCTCGGCGCTGCTGTTCGCGGAGATCGTTGCCGAGGCGGGGCTGCCGCCTGGGGTGGTGAACGTGGTCACGGGTTCGAGCGAGGCGGGCTCGATGATCGTCACGCATCCCGACGTGGATAAGGTCGCCTTCACAGGCTCAACCGAAGTCGGGCGCATCCTGCGCAGACAAACCGCAGGGTCGGGCAAGAAACTCTCGCTGGAGTTGGGGGGCAAGAGTCCCTTCCTCGTGTTCGAGGATGCCGATTTGGACGGAGCCGTCGAAGGCGTCGTGGATGCGATCTGGTTCAATCAGGGGCAGGTCTGCTGCGCGGGGTCACGTCTCCTCGTCCAGGAAAACGTCGCCGAGCGCTTCATCCAAAAACTCAAGCGGCGCATGGCGCATTTGCGCGTGGGCGATCCGCTCGACAAGGCAATTGACATGGGCGCCATCGTGGACAAGACTCAATGGGCGACGATTGACGGCTGGGTGAAGACGGGGATCAGCGAGGGCGGGGACGCCTTCCAGCCGGACATCGAACTGCCCGAAAAGGGACTGTTCTACAAGCCCACGCTCATCACGGGGCTGGACCCTGCGGCTGCTACCGTTCAAGAGGAAATCTTTGGCCCCGTGCTGGTCTCGTTAACTTTCCGCACCCCGGCCGAGGCCATCGAACTGGCGAACAACACCCGCTATGGTCTCGCCGCGAGCGTGTGGAGCGACAACATCAATCTGGCCCTCGATGTGGCGAGCCGCATCAAGGCGGGATCGGTGTGGGTCAATTGCACCAACCTGTTCGACGCCGCTTCAGGTTTCGGCGGCTATCGCGAATCGGGGTTCGGACGCGAAGGCGGACGCGAAGGACTCTTCGAATACGTCCGACCGA
>DYLS01000121.1 GCA_020721965.1 Blastopirellula marina
CCGTGAGCGTTGCGGACCAGGGGTGCGGAATTCCTCTCCAAGAATTACAATGCATCTTCGATCCTTTCGTGCAGTCCAGCAAAACACGGACGGCATCTGGCGGGACCGGGTTAGGTTTGGCCATTAGTAAAGAAATCATCCGCGCTCACAGGGGGAACATTTGGGCGGAGAATCGTCCCGAGGGAGGCGCCCGTTTTTGGGTCGCGCTCCCGCTGACGGCCTCAAAGCGTCGAAGTGAGGCCGAGTCGGAATGTGACGGTTCTCGGCCTGCGTCCAGCGCGGTCGCGGCATCTTCACGCCTGTGAACTGTGAAGCGAGGAGACGCCGCTTCTTAGAGAAAGGACATTGCGCCCGCCGTCGCGGCATCCGCCAGCCTGTGAACCGTGGAGCGATAACATAGCCATCCCCCCCGAAATACGGTAGCCTGCCCCCGCCGTGATACTTGTTCGTGGAACTCGCTCCGGGCAGACCGCCTTTCTGTGTGTGCGGGGGGCTTTTTGCGCTACGGATTGGGCAAAAAACGCTATAGACGCAACTTAGCGGCCGACGCTAGACTACCGCTGGACTCGGCGAATTTTGTTCGCCGCCTTGCGCCGAAAACCAGGGCCGGCCAAGCGTCTGGGGTAGCAGCCGTGATTATCGACATTTTCGACACTTCGGCCTCAGCCAGGCGCGGTCGGCCGAGCGGATCCGCCGGGGTCGCTGGCAGGATTCCAGATTACGGCTACAGCGCAGGCTTGTTTGCTTGGCTCAGCATCCTGTGGTGATGAGACATAGTGCCTCGCAAGATATGTTGGGCAGATTATGCAATCAGGCGGACTTTGCGCTGTAGCACGCTGTAGTATTAGGACGACGGAATCCAGCTTGGGATTACCTTCCCTTGTCCCGCGTTGGGCCGCGATGTTCAGGAGGAACGAGCGATGCGCCCTGTTGGGTCGATGATTCGAGGCCTTATTGGACCGATTCTCTGTGGAACATTCACAGCGTGCGCGCTTGGTGCGTTGGTCGTGGCCCAGGCGTGGGGGGAAACGTCGAATGCAGAAGGTGTTTTGACGCCCCCCGATGCCGCTGTGCCGGACATTGCCCAGGCCTCGCCCCAGTCGGACGCGAACCCGGATAGCTCCGGACCGACCTTGACGCTTCGGGACGAGCCGTCGGAGAGCGAGGTTGTACCGGCGGCCCCGCCGGATGCGGCAGCAGACCCCTCTGCACATGATCCGAACAGCAGTCGGCCTTCGACTTCCGAGGCAAACCCTGCCTCTGGGCCATCGGGCGCTGACAATGGCTCCAAGTTGCAACCATCCGCGGACCCGGCCACCAATACGGAGGTGGTCATCGATCCCGCCGCGTTCAACGGGATAACGCCTGGCGTTTCGACGATCGCCGATGTCCAGAAGGCCTGGGGTGAACCCACGGCCCGCGCTGAACAGGACGGCGATATGCTGCATCTATATCAGGTCGGGCCTTTCAATCGCGTGGAGACCCGTTTTCGCGATGGAAAGGTGCTGGGTATTGTGGTCCACCTCGACAAGGCGTATCCGGCGCATTTGATGGCGGAGCACCTGCAATTGTCGAATGTTCGGCCGGTCGTGATATCGGACCCCGAAGGCCAGGTGATAGGTCAGACCTTTCCAGAAAAGGGCGTGCTTTTCAGCTTTGCGCCGTCGGGTGAAGTGGGGAAAGCCTCCATGTTGGTGACCCAAATCATCCTCGATCCGATCTCTGCCGAGCCGTTTGTGCTTCGCGCGGAGACTTTCCTGGATAGCGATCCACAAGCGGCCGAAAAAGACCTGCGTGTCGCCCTGCGATTGGATCCGCAACATGCGCGAGCTTCTTGGCTGCTGGCCAAGAGCGCTATGCTGCTGGGGACGCCCCAGCCTGCCCTGACTGCCGCGCGACGGGCGGTGACACTCCAGCCGAATGACGTTCAATTTCGCTTGACCCTATCGCAAGTCTTGGCAGCTACGGGAGAAAAGCAGAAGGCAGGGCGGGAACTCCAGAGGGTTGTGGCCGCCGCGGAAAATCGCCCGCACATTAAGGCCCGGGCTGTGTGTGCACTCGGAGAGTTGAGTGCCATCGCTGATCCGCCGGATTACACGAAGGCCGTGGAATACTTTACAGAGGCGATAAAGATTGCGCATCCAATAGCCTCGGATTCGCACCCAGCATTCCGTCTGGCGGCCAAAGAGGTACTTGTGGATGCCCATCTGGGGGCAGCCAAGGCGATTGCGTGGGGCCCCTGGGAGCAGAAGGAAATCGTCGTTCCTCGCTGGTTGGAACGTGCCGGGCAGGCGGCGGACGCGTTGACGCAAGAGGGCGGATCCCCGCTGGTTCGAATTCGAGTGGCCGCCTCGGCCTTGAACGCCGCCGTGGGCGTGCCGAGTGGTCTGGACCCGCAACCCTGGCTCGCCCGCCTCGAAGAGGCCGCCCCAGCGGCCTTGGCGGAAGCGACCGGTGTTCGACGCTCGCAAGTCCAATGGGACCTGGGAGTGGCCTTATACGATGCGGTGCAATGCTTTCAGATTCGAGGCGAACACGACCATGCACTGCACTACGGAGCGCAGGCCGCGGAGCTTCTCGAGGCGGGACAGGCCTCCCGATCTATGCAACAAACCGACTATTACTTGATGGGGCGGCTTTACTTCCGATTGGGGGCCATTCACGCCATCGCCAAGGGAGACCATACGGCCGCCGTCCAAATGTTCGACAAAGCCGTTCCCCTGTTGCAAAAGGCTGCGGAGAACGCGACTGGGATATCTGCCGGAAGGTTGGGAGAGACGTTCGTCAGCATGGGGGTATCGTACTGGGAGTCAGATCAGGCTGCGACCGCCCTAGCATTGACGGAAAAGGGCATCCAGCTCCTGGAAATGGCCGTTAAGGCGGGCGCCATGGATGCCACGGTGTTGGAGATTCCTCGTTCCAATTTAACGGCAATGCGACGGCAAGCACAGAAAAGCCCCGCGTCGCCCCCGCCAAAGGAAGGGGATTTGCCCTCCGTTACACGGTAGGCATCGACGGCTTCGACGCTCTGCCTTATCTTGACACCTTTGGAGCGGGTGACAGGGCGGCTGTCGGCTGGTGGGGCTACTCCCGCACGGCGAACCCACGGCTCGCCAGCACGTGATTTCGCCCCCCGGAGTCGGGAACCTCTTATGACAGCCGCTGACACGTTGGTCACCATCGCTACCTACAACGAGATGGAAAACCTCCCGTTGTTAGTAGAGGCTGTTTTTGCCGTTGCGCCCGACGTGCACATCCTTGTGGTGGATGATAATTCTCCCGACGGTACGGGCCGCTGGTGTGACGAGTACGCCGCCAAGGACTCCCGATTAAGATGTATTCACCGCGAGGGGAAGCTGGGGCTAGGTACAGCGACGATTCTAGCCCTTCAAACGGGCATCCAGCAGGGATATCGGTATATCTTGAACATGGATGCCGACTTCAGTCACCCCCCGGAAAAAATCCCCGAACTGATAGCCGCGATGGCCCCTTGCGAATCACCTCCGGCCGACGTGGCGATCGGTTCTCGCTACGTCCCTGGCGGCACGGTAGCAGGCTGGCCACGAACGCGCCGCTGGATGAGCGCTGCGGTCAACGGCTACGCTAGACTTCTGCTCAGGCTGCCCGTCCGCGATTGCAGCGGGGCCTTTCGTTGTTACCGCGCTTCTAGGCTCCAGAAATTGGACTTCGCCACGATCCAATCCCGCGGTTATTCATTCCAGGAGGAGGTTCTCTATCGTCTCAAGCGGGCAGGGACCGTTTTCCGCGAGGTCCCGATCACTTTTACGGACCGCCGTCGGGGGAAATCCAAGATCAATACCCGGGAGGCCCTGGAAGCCCTGTTGATCATCGCCCGCTTAGGTCTCTTCGGTTAATGCGGCAGCGGGCCTTCGGCGCCCCCGGCTGATACGCGGCAGCTATTGTGGGATAATTGCCCTACGAATGGTCGGCAGAAAAGCACGCCGCCCGAGGATATGGCACGTCGGCGACGGGAGGCTGCAAATTTCGTGAGGGCCAGTGGGATGGCGGAATTGGCTGAGGGGGTATTTTGCGGCGACTGCGTGGAGCAAATGCGATCCTTGCCCGCGGAGTCGATACATCTGGCCTTCGCCGATCCGCCCTTCAATATCGGCTACAAGTATGACGTTTACCGGGATCAACTCGACGACGACGAGTACCTGGATTGGTGTCAGAAGTGGACGGCGGAGGTCGTCCGAGTGCTTCGTCCAGACGGAACGTTTTGGCTGGCCATTGGCGACGAGTACGTTGCCGAGTTGAAAGTCATGATCCAAAGGCAGCACCGATTGGTTCTGCGGAGTTGGGTCGTCTGGTACTACACATTTGGCGTGCATTGCCAGCGGAAGTTTACCCGCTCGCACGCACACCTGCTGTACTGGGTAAAAGACCCGAAGCGATTCACGTTCAATGACGCGGATATTCGTATACCTTCGGCGCGGCAGTTGGTGTACGGAGATCGGCGGGCCAATCCTTCAGGTCGCATCCCGGACGATACCTGGATTCTTCGACCCCAGGACTTGCCGGAGGGCTTTCGGCCGGACGAAGACACGTGGTTCTTTCCTCGTGTATGTGGGACGTTTCGCGAACGGAAGGGCTTTCACGGATGCCAGATGCCAGAACAACTGCTGGGCCGCATCATCTCCGCGTGTTCGAACGCCGCCGAATGGGTGCTGGATCCCTTTGCCGGTAGCGGTACCACCCTGGCGGTGGCACAAAAGTTGGGACGCCGATACCTGGGATTCGAACTCTCTCCCGAATATACCGTCAACATTCGTCGGCGATTGGAGAACGCGAAATCGGGCGATCCCTTGGACGGATCGGCCGATCCCCTCCAGAGCGCTCCCAGGACCGCGGACGGCCGCCGTCTGGATGAAAAATTAACGGCACCTCCCAAAAGGCGATTCCTGCGCCGTAGCAAGGTGCAAGGCGGGGACGAGGCGACTTTGTTCGAGAGCCGCGAAGGCGAAGGCGCATGAGGGCGGGTAAAGGCGCAGGAAGGCGCTGCTCAAACGACAGGGTGTCGCGGATTTGGAACGGCGAGCACTCGGTCAACCGCGACGCCTTCCCTTGAGTGCTGAGTGCGAGGTCGGGTCTTGTTGGAAGCCTTGCACACCGTCCAAACCAGCATCAACCGCGGCGTTTTCCCTTGGTAACCGTTCACGGGTGCCATGGCGTGGAAAACGCGGTGTTTCCCATGAGCCGTCTGGCAAAACGCTCGACTCTCGGCCGCCGACCGCTCAAGGGGACCACAAGATGTGGTGGTCGATGCGGCCCGACGCCCCGTATTTTCCGTGATCGGTTATTTCCCTTGAGTGCGAAGTCGGTTACTTCTTTGGATCGATCGTGAAAACTACCTGTAGCTCTTGTACCGGTTTCGTGAATCGGAAACCGAGGCGCGTGGGCTTTTTCGAATACCGGATAGGCTCGTCGATCTCTTCCGCCCGCAGCTCGAACTCGCGGCCCTCTGCGGTCACGGACACGATGACGGCTGCCTCATCGTCGCCTATTTGCAACTGATTCTCAGCCAGCCGCTTCCAGTAACCGCAGGGTGCTCTCCGATCTCCGCTTGACGGGCGACGGATCGTGCTCATCGATCTCCCTGCGAGGCTGACGGTGGGCCAAACGGGCGTGGCTACATCCACGAAGATCACGAAGCTTCACGATGGCATTTCTCGGCGTCCCTTCGTGCCCTTAGTGGTTCATGAAGATCTCTCTGGGTGTCCGTTCATGTGCTTGGTGGATTCATCCTTCGACCCTCCCTGTGCAACTGGCTCGCCACCGAAATCGGCCTATTTCGGCACCCAAGAGCGAAGATTCTCTTCCTCGGCGGCTTCGACACGCCGAGAGCTACAGCGATGAGGAGGTGAATTTTGGCGGGATTGCCGTTAAAATGTTTTTCGGATAGGCGATTGTCGAGTTGAGGGCATCAATTGGCTCGGGGGTTGGCCGCGTTCAGGTTCGGCGGAATTTACGGACCCGTTATCGTCCCAATGTTGCGAGCGGCAAGGAAAGGAAGCCGTGGTAACTGAGTCGCCACGAATTTCAGATCAGAGAAGCTCGTCCGTTTGAGGGGTAGCAGCAGCGCTGGCCTTTTGCAGGCGTTGATTCGGCTTATGGTTTATACGCGGTGGTATTCCGTTGTCGTGATCGTATTTTGGCTGGCTGCCATGACGTGGCTTGTGACCACGAAGGTGATGCCGGTCTTTCTCGTTGGTTCACCACCTAGTTACGAGGCTATTCTCGAAGCCCAGCGGGAAGAGGCCGTCGTGGGCTGGAATATCCGCTGGCGCGATCGTGCCATCGGCTGGGCGGTGTCCGAGACGGTGCCGCTGGAGGAGGGCTTGACCGAAGTCCGACATCTTCTGCACTTCGATGAGCTTCCGCTCAGCGAGATGTTTCCCGGCCTGTGGACCCTGTTCGTGGATCGAGCTATGAATGCTCCGCGCTTGGCCCTAGAATTCGAAACGGTCATGCTGTTCGATCCCCTGAAGCGGCTGTCGTCGTTTCAAACTCGGGTGCGGACGCCCATGTTGGCTGAAGCCTTGGTGATCATTCGGGGGACCATCGAGAAGGACACGCTGCACCTCAATCTTCAGGCCGGCGATTTCAATTACGATACGGAGCTTGGTTTCCGTTCCGATGTCTTGGTCAGTGACTCTTTTTCTCCGCAGAGTGTATTGCCGGGATTGTGCGACGGGCAGCAATGGACCGTGGAAGTTTACAGCCCCTTCAATCTCCCCAATCAGGTGGTACAGCGGCGACCCCTGGAGGTCATCTCTGCTAAAGTGGAGGGAATCCAGCCCATCGTCCATGAGGGAAAGCCGGTGCGGGCTTGGGTGGTGGTTTATCGGGATGATCCGGGTAACGGTACCGCCTCACAGAAAAAACCGCCACGCGGAAGAGTCTGGGTCGCGCCCGATGGGGCGGTGCTTCGGCAGGAGGCGCGATTGATGGACAGCACGATCGTACTGTCACGGCTTTCGCGGCGGCAGGCTCGGCATTTGGCGGAGCAAGCTCAACAGATACGGAACTCACGCATGACCGTCCCTCGAACCGGGGAGGGCCCGACGCCATGATTGATTTTTTCGATGTCACACGCAGCTACGGGACCAAAACCGCGGTCTCGCACTTGGAATTGCATATTCCGGCGTCGCAACTCTTCGCTTTTTTGGGTCCGAATGGGGCGGGAAAGACGACTTCCATTCGCATGTCGGTGGGACTGTTGCGACCCAGCGAAGGCCGGGTCTGCGTTTGCGGATACGATACAGCGACCCAAAGCCGTGATGCGTCGCGACAAGTTGGGTATGTCCCCGATCAACCGTTCCTTTACGACAAGCTCTCAGGGCGTGAGTTTTTGGAGTTCGTGGGACGGCTTCGCGGACTGCCGAGCAAGGTACTTCGGGATCGGATCGAGCGGGAAACGGTGCGGTTCGAGCTGTCCGATTTTCTCGATGAGTGGGCCGAAAACTACTCGCATGGGATGAAACAGCGGGTGGTCTTCGCCTCAGCGGTGTTGCACGATCCGCCCGTTCTGGTCGTCGATGAGCCGATGGTGGGGCTGGATCCGAAGAATGCCAGGCTTGCTAAAGACCTCTTGCGCGAACGGGTGGCTGCGGGCGGAGTGGTGTTCATGTCCACCCATACTCTAAGTATTGCTGAGGAAATCGGGGACCGAATTGGGATCATCCACCAAGGACGGTTGATTTTCTTCGGCTCGGTAGCCGAATTGCGGGTACTAAAGGAGGGTGATCACCGCTCTCTGGAACAAATCTTCTTGGATCTGACCAATGGGGATCAGTACTCCCATGCGGCTTCCCAGGATCGCTCGGCGCCGTTGTCCCACGTAGTGGGGGAAAATCCCCCGTCCAATCGAGTGAGCGTTGCCGAATCTTGAAGCAATTGCAGATAGTTTTGAAGTCAGTTCAAGTCATCGGAGACATATCCCGTTTCATAGCGGCGGGGCGAGTGCGGTCGAGTGAGCTTTCGTCGCGATCCAGCTTGAAGCAGCCATGATGCTCAATTCGTTTGGAAATGTTCAGGTCGCTGATGCACCATCCGTGGAGGATGCCGAGTGCCTTGGGGAATTGCCGTCGGGTGCCGAAGAGGCGAGTATCTTCTGGCTGGTGAAACGGCAATCCGCGCGAACCGTCGTCATTCAGACCCTCAACCGCGCGTGGCTGCGCGTCTGGCTCGTCGTCGTGCTGGGCTGCCTGCTCTGGCTCGGACTTTTTGCCCTCTTTCGTGAGGGATTTCATTTTCTTATCTTCGCCATTCCCTACACCGACCTGGTCCAGCAAACGATTCGTTACGTTTTCGGGACATTCTTCTTGACGTTGGGGCTGATGCTGATCCTGTCGTCGGCCCTCATGCTTCACGGTTCGCTGTTTCAGGGGCGGGACACGCAATTTCTGTTGACCTTGCCGGTTCGTGCCGAGCGAATCTTTCTCGACAAATACACGGACGCCGTGTTCTTGAGTAGCTGGGCATTCGTGCTGTTGGGCAGCCCATTGATGCTGGCTTACGCCGTGGAGGTGCGGGCGCCGTGGTACCACTATTGGCTCTTGCTCCCCTACCTGGTCACGTTTGTGTATATTCCCACGGCCATCGGGGCGGTGGTCTCGCTGATGTTTGCCATGTATTTTCCGCGTTCGAAGACGCTGCTTTGGTCGGCCGGCCTGATCCTCGGTTTGATCGCGGCCCTGGCGGTGGGCCGGTGGTTGCTCAGTCTTCCCCATGCGGCCGGGGCCTTTAGTTTGGAATGGCTGCAGCGCACGTTGGACCGGTTGAGCATCACGCAGTTCCGCTTCTTACCCAGTTGGTGGCTTTCCAGCGGCCTTTTGGCCTCGGCCGACCAGAACTGGCAGGATGCAATCATGTTCCTCGCCGTCCTGTTAGCCAATGCCCTCTTGCTAAACTATGTGATCGAAAAGTTGGCTGCGGCGCTCTATCGCGAAGCTTACTGGCGGGCGGCTTCCGGACCAGGTAGCCGGAAGTTGGGCAAGCCGAGTTGGCTCGACGGTGTCATCCTCCACCTCTTGTCCCACCTGTCGGAATCGGGGCGGCAACTCGTACTCAAAGATGTCCGCTTGTTTCGCCGCGATCCGGTGCAGTGGACGCAAATCTTGATCTTCATGGGGCTTCTGATCTTCTATTTCATCAATATCCGACGATTGTACGACGAACAGTTTTTCGTCGCTTGGGTCAATATCATCAGCTTTCTGAATTTGGCCGTCATCGTTTTGTTGTTATCGACCTTCACCACCCGCTTCATTTTCCCGTTGATCAGCCTGGAGGGGCCTCGGTTTTGGGTCTTGGGCCTCATGCCCATACCCCGTGCCACCATCGTTTGGAGCAAGCTGTGGTTCGCGCTGGCGCTGTGCCTGATGCCAACCTGCGGCCTGGTGGCGGTCAGCGATTTGATGCTCGGTGTCTCACCCGCCATGCACTTCTATCACCAATACGCCACGGTTTTGGCGGCAGTTGGCTTGTGCTCGATTGCGGTGGGCCTGGGCGCGCGATTCCCCATGTTCAAGGTCGCCTCGCCGACTCAGATCGCCGCCGGTTTTGGCGGCACCGTGAATTTGATCTTGAGCACGGCGTATAACGTGGCCATCATCGGCCTGGCAGCCCTGCCGATTCATGTCCAATCGCTTGTCGAGAGCACCGTTCTTTTGCCGATGGTTTCCGCGCAAGTGCCGATCAACCGATGGACTCAGGCGTGGCTTGCCACCGGCCCAGCCTGGGCCGCCGTCATTGCCGTGTTTACCACCAGCATTTGCCTGAGTCTCGGCTTACGATTCTTCTCGCATCTCGAAGAACCGATCATCTCCTCATCCGCGACTATATTTGGCCGCCGGAAGGCAAAGCGGTCAGCGTAGGGGACTTGCGGTTCGACCAAAACCCGGCCCGTGCCGCATACGCCGAATACACCGGTCGTAATCCGCCTCGCTTCGCCCCCCCCAAATCAGGGCATCAGATGCCTACGCGACCTGCGAGCTGTCGCTGCGGGTAGGAAGCATTCCGCCTGTACCTCGATCAACCGGCGATTTTGGCCAAGCGGTTCATGGGGAGGATGACTGGCTCCGGTTCGGAGATCGTATACGTCATCAAGTAGGCGTCTTCCGGCGTGTCTTGGTAGAAGTTTCGCAGGACCGACGTCGCGCGGAATCCCAACGACCGGAAGAATAGCTGGGCGGGCAGGTTCGTCTCGCGAACCTCCAAGGTGATCCGGTTCCGCTTTTGGAGCGACAGCTTGTTGATGAGCTTTTGGACGAGATATCGTCCGACCCCACGTCGTCGCGACTCCGGGCTGACAGCCAGATTGAGCAGCCGAATCTTGCTCTTGGCCATCTCGTAGATCATGTAGCCCACGACGCTCTCGTCAACCTCGGCTACCAATCCTACGCAATTCCGCTGACGGACACACGCCAGGAACTCGGATTCCGTCCAGGGGAATTCGAAACTAGCGTTTTCGATGCCCAGTACCTCGGGCATGTGCCGTTGCAGCATCCAGCGAACAAGGCAATTTGGCAATTGAGAAATTCGAGGGCTCATGGCAAACCTTCCTTGTCGGCCAGAGTCGAGCGGAAAGAACAGCTCCGAAAAAAGCAGACGCTCGATCGTTCGCGGACGATCGATAGGCTCAATCGACCCGGATACAGCGTAGCAAAATCGCCGGTCTCCGCCAAGACGGGAAATCGGGCCGAGCGAGGGCGAGCGACCTTGGCCAGTGGATCTTCATGTCCCCTCAATCCAAAATCGTGTGCTGAAATGGTCGAAACAATCGGCATAAACGGAATAGCTTCTCGCAAAGCTGCCGTTCTAGTCCATCACAGGCTGCGGAACGTTTGCGCAAAGCCGATTGTTGACCGTCCCGTTTGCCGATACGTCCCTTGGAAGCATTCGACGACAGCGTTTCGTACTGCCAGTAACCATACCGCTCCGTGGGGCACCAGCCGGCGCAAGGACTTCTACCGCGCGACTTCCTCTCTGGCAAAGGATGCAACATGAGCTTGCCTTCGCGTGCTAACTCAGCCACTGGTTCAACGGCTAAGGCCAATCCCTCGCTTACGTGGCCCGAGTACGAGGCCTTGCTGACCGACCTCGAGCGACGACACGAGGCGGCACTGGAAATGCTGAGTGATCTGGAGGTTCGGGTTGGCGAGGCGTTGCGGAATTGGAACAATTCGGACCGTGCTGTCCCCTTGGCTCGCGAAGCGGCCACGCGATGACCCGTGAGGCTCATGCCCTGCGGCTTGTTTGTGGCGGTTCACCAATCGGCTCCTCCTCTACCTGCCCCTGTCGGGTGGATTCCGCGATGCTGGCGATGGTGCTCTGAGATCGGTTACAGGTACCCGGCTCGGGCGCCCGCCTGGAATCGGATCGAATTAGTCCGGCCTGTTTCGATGTCCGCTCTTTAGGCCATTTGCCCCAGCGATTGCCCGACCGAGCCGAGCATCTAAAATGAGATGTTGCATAGTAGGCGGCACGACGCTTCCCGCGAAGCAGGCGTGCGTCAAATCGTCTCATCGAAACAGTGGTGGCTCATCGGGTTGCCAAAGAAAGGAGATACCGTGGGTTCGGCTTGTTGGAGAAGGTCGCAGCAAATCGTGCAGCGGATCGGGTTCGCGTTTGTAACGTGGGTTAGTGTCTTGCTTTTGACCTTTGGGCTGGGAGCCGTTGCCAAGGCGGCCGTGATCACGGCCGCTGTCGACACATTTGTACACTCCTACTATCCGAATAATAATTACGGTTCGCAACCACATCTGCAAGTCAAGAACTCCACTTCTACTTCGCCCACCTACTTTCGCAAAACGTACATTCGATTCGAACCCAATTGGTCGGGCCTGGGTTTCACCCCCGGGCAGGCTGCCTCCGCGAGCTTGCTATTGAATTTCGTTGAGTCCGGAGCGGGTGTGCTGAATAGCCCTTATGATGCTTCGCCCTTTTCGTTCTCCGTTTATGGCGTGAAGGATGACTCCACCGCCGGAACAGGCGGCGGGCAAATGCCAAGTTGGGCCGAATCCACCTCCCCCAACTACATTACCTGGAACAACGCTGGGGCGAATGATACAGCGACGGGCAATGGAGTGACTGCGGGTGAGGTCTATGGCGGGCTGGCCCTCGGTACGTTTACGCTCACCGGGAAGGGCATTGGATCGCTTACCTTCTCCTCGAGTAGCCTGGTCGACTTCATCCGGTCTGACACAGATGGGAAGATCACGTTCATCATCGTTCGAGATACCCAAGAACCGCACTGGATCAATGGAACGTATGTTCACGCCATTGCCTCCCGCGAGCATACGACAACAGACGGTCCACGGCTGGAATTGACCGCGGTTCCGGAGCCAGCTTCCGGGTGCCTCCTGCTAGGTCTCGCGGGCTGTGGCGTGGTAGCCCTCTGCCGCCGGACGATGTGGCAGCGCGCGTGGCGGTGAGGCCCACACTCAAGGCAGCGCAACTTCCGGGCTACGATACGGGCGGGAGTGCCGGGCGACGCGTCCGTTCGAGGCGTTCGGTCGACGGCGAATTTCGCGGGGCGAGATTCGCCGTTT
>DYLS01000283.1 GCA_020721965.1 Blastopirellula marina
CCCCAACCCACCCTGGGGGTACTTGGCGTCGCTGGCCTGCAAAACCAGACGATCATTCACAAAAAAGCGAATCTCCACGCCTGTAACTTCAACGCGTAAGTTATAGAGCGTTTCTGAGCGCAGCGGATAATCGTGATTTTCTGCCAGTGTCTCACCCTGGCAGGTTCCCGATTCATCATCGAAGCGAAAAATGGACACCCCCGACCGATTACCGCCCACACGATAGCCTGAACAATTCGGTTGGCGGGCACTGCGTACCACCAGGTAGATTTGTTCATATTCTCCGGATTGGAAAATAACATCCACTCCAAAAGCGTAGTCCACCCAGTCATCCGAGGACAGTAAATAAGCATTCGGAATGCTGTTTGGCGGCTGGTTCCGCACGCCCAGGCCAAATCCAGCCTCGTCGCCCGGCAGAATCTCCCAGCGGCCATCGTTGAGATTTCGCCAGTTCAAGAGGTCGCCAGATTCGAAATCATCCACATACAACGCGCCCCCAACCGGAACAGCCTGGTAGCCTGCCGGGGCAGCGTGGGAAGCCGACGGAACAAAAACCGCTGCCAGGTATCCGCCCAGGAAAAGTAAGAAAACCGTTACTGCAAGCATGATGGCAAAGTGACGGGAGACCCGCCAAAGCGGCACCGGCGCGGCAGCAAGCGTGGGCGTAGGATTAGATTGCCTGGAGGTCTCCAGCGCCGCGTAAAGCAATTCTTTCTCAAGCGAAGAAATTTCCAATTGCTGGCTAAACACCTCCAGATAGGCTTCGGAGGGCAGGTAACCATTGCCAGGTTTCTCGGTGCGGCTGATGACACTGTGATGGAAATGTATACGGCTGGCAAGCGCTTTTTGGGTTAGGCCGGCGCGTTTCCGGTAGCGGAGGAGCAGAGTTTGGAGATCAGTCATGTTTTCGAAAATTTTCTTTCGGGTTAATTTGGCTTGAATTATGGCACAATTTCAGGAAATTGGAAACACCATCTCATCTCATCGCGGAGAACCTATGAAAACTCGATTCATCCTGCTCGCCCTGATTTTGCTGCTGACTGCCTGTCAATCTGATCCCACCCCGCCACCGCCAACGGCCACCCTCCTACCCACTGCCACGATGACGGCTTCCCCCGTTCCCACGCAGACTCCTGTTCCCCCGACCGCGACACCCATCCCACCTACTCCCACCCTTGAGCCGCCCTCGGTTGCAGCCGAATTGCTGGAAGGCCTGACCGTGACCTACTACGACCCATTCGATGAAAACCTGGGCTGGGGCATGGATATTGGCGTCATCAAAGACGGGGGTCTCGAAGTCGTCGGCGATAACTGGCGCGGGCTGTCGCTGGATTCGCGCGATTTTACAGAAGGCCAGGGCATCATCTTGAACCTGAAATACGCCCCCAACGTCCAATTCGAGATGATTCTAGACCATGGGGACTGGGATACTGAAGGCTACCGCCGCTTTGGGATTATCATGGAGAAATACCCGCAGTCCAACCTGTGGCGCAAGAACAACCCGGTCGCCTTCAACAACCTGCACGGCAACTTCCGCCCGCAGGCCGATACCTGGTACAGCGTCTTGATGGCAATTGGGCCAGATGGCGAATTCCTGGCAGCTTGGTGGGACCCGGCCAACCCAACCCAAATCATCAAATACCGCGAAAAATTCGGCCAGGACTGGGCCGGGCTGGATTGGAAGTTCCGCATTGGCGGCAATTACGGAACAGTCTGGTTCGACGATTTGCGCGAAATACGGTTTAGCGCCTTCAAAAAGTAAAAAAATAAACCAACGTCCCAAGGGTTTCATCCCTTGGGACGTTTTTCTAATGCTCTTGCCGATTGCCAAACGACCAACTCAAATCGGTGTAAAGTGTTTCG
>DYLS01000284.1 GCA_020721965.1 Blastopirellula marina
CCCGTGGGGTTCCAGCGGACACGACAAGAGTAAGAACCCCGTGAACAGTCACGAAGGGTGGAAGGGGGACAGGCGCGCTTTCGGCCAATAAGCGCGTCTGTCCCCCTTACTCCCCACTCCGGGAAAATGCTCTTCTTCATTCTTGCAGGGAGACGATACGATGCGTGATCGAGAACTC
This sequence comes from Blastopirellula marina, assembly GCA_020721965.1. Classification (GTDB taxonomy): domain Bacteria; phylum Planctomycetota; class Planctomycetia; order Pirellulales; family Thermoguttaceae; genus Thermogutta. The sequence continues at coordinate 179 of DYLS01000284.1, forward strand.
ACATTTGACCGGCGAGGTTTGTTGACCGGTGCGATTGCTGGCGCAGTGGGCGGGTTCCTCTCCGCCGGATCTGCATCCGCGCGGACGCCTCAAGAAGGCAAGCGGGTTGTGTTCCAGCGGGAGATTCCTGTCCGGTACGAGGTGGACGTGTTCGTGGCCGGCGGCGGACCGGCGGGCGTGGCCGCAGCGGTCTCGGCTGCTCAGCAAGGCGCCAAGGTCTATCTGGCCGAGGCGCATACGTGTCTGGGGGGAATGGGCACCTCGGCACGGGTGCCCCTTTTCATGCCGTTGACCGACGGCGTGAATTTCCTTGCCGGCGGATTCGGCCGCAACGTGGTGGACCGGTTGAAGACGCAGTCGCGCCTCCGCGGGCCCGCCAACGATATCGAGGCGCTCAAACGCGTGTACGACGAAATGATGCTGGAGGCGGAGGCTCAATTCACTTTCTACACGATGCTGGTCGCAGTCGAGGCCGCTGGCGGCCGTGTGTCGCACGTCGTGTGCGCCGCACCGAGCGGCACGTTCGCGGTACGGGCCAAGACCTACGTCGACGCCACGGGCAATGGCGACTTGGCGGTTTGGGCCGGAGCGGACTATGAGAAAGGCGACGCGGACGGGAACCTCATGCCCGGCACCCTGTGCAGCGTCTGGGCCGGCATCGACTGGGACCGCTGGTACGCCGTTCGGCCGAAGGGACCTCAACCCGACGGCTACAAGCTCCAGCAGGCGTTTGCCGACAATGTGTTTACAGTGCGCGACGAACACCTGACCGGCATGTGCCGTTTGGGCGAACACGGCGGTGCGGGGAACATCGGGCACACGTTCGGCGTGGACGCCAACGACGAGCGTTCTTTGACCAAAGCACTGATCGACGGCCGCAAAGGCCTGACCGAGTACTTGCGGTACTACCGGGAATACCTGCCGGGCTTCGAGAAATTGGAACTGGTGGCCACCGGGTCGTTGCTCGGCGTGCGCGAGACTCGCCGCATCACGGGTGAGTACGTGCTGTCGCTGGAGGACTACCAGCGACGTGCGGTGTTCCCCGACGAGATCGGCCGGTATGCTTATCCCGTCGACAACCATCCGGTGCGTCCCGGCAAGGACACGTACGAGCAGCACCGGCGCGAGTTCGACGAAGCTCTCCGTTACCAAAAGGGCGAGAGCTACGGAATCCCCTATCGCATCCTGGTGCCGCGTAAGCTGGAAAACGTGCTGGTCGCCGGGCGCTGCGTTAGCGCGGACCGGATGGTCCACGGCTCCATTCGCGTGATGCCCGGCTGCTTCATCACGGGACAGGCGGCGGGGGTGGCGGCTGCCATGTCGGCCAAAAGCGGCCGTGCGCCGCGGCAGATCGACGTCCCCGAACTCCAGCGGCAGCTCAAGGCGGTGGGGGCCTATCTGCCGAATTGCTGACCATGCAGAAAGAAACGCGATGGGACCACGGTCAACGAGGCGAAAGATTGCAGCATGACCGAGGGCCGCATCGCGTCGAAGACCCGCGATGCCTCCGACAAGGATCCCAGCGAGACACGGCCGAAGCAGCAAAACGGTTCCTGACACGAATGGCACTGTTGAATCGGAGTGTGAATTGTAACGAGTTGTGGCGGTGTGAGTTAGACTACCGGTGACCGTTCACGGGGTCCTTACCTATTGTCGTGGCCACCGGGACCCCAC
>DYLS01000122.1 GCA_020721965.1 Blastopirellula marina
GCTGCGCGCATCATGCAATCAAGCGAGCTTTGCGTTGTAGGGCTATTCTGTGGTGAACTGGCTTGGCGAATTTGCCCGTGGTGGATACGTCGGCTGTTAATTTGCCGCGGGTGACGAGTCCAGGACACGTTCGATGGCGGCATTGATGTTTTCCGGGGTCGGTGCGGTGCCATTCACACCGAACGTCTCGACCACTTCACCGCTACGATCGAGCAGTTTCAAATGCGGCAATGCCCCGTCAGAAATCCCCAATTTCTCGACGGAATCGGAACTGACCCCGTATTTCGAGACGAGCGGAATAACATAGCCGCCACGTTGAGATAGCTTTTCCTCAACGATTTGAATGTCGGACGGATCATCGATCGCCACCGTGACCACCATGAAACCGCGCTGACCATATTTTTCGGCTGCATCCAAAGTATGCGGTAACAACTCCAAGCAGGGCACGCACCAGGAACCCCAAAAATCGATCAAGACTACTTTGCCCTTCAGGCCGCTCACCACGTCCCGAAATTGCTGCTCGTCCACAACTCGAATCGCAACGGGACCGCTGGGAGATTTTGTGGTGGACGGCGTCTTTGTCGGCACGGAAACGGAGTCGTTGGCAGTTGGGGCGACGGGATTGGGTCCTTCGGATGGGTCGCTAGCCGGCAAACCGTTCGACTGCATGCAACCGAAAAATGAGACGGCGGTGGACAACAATACGGTGAAAACCAAATAGCGCATCAACTCACTCCTTTATGCGGTCAACGCCTCAAACGAACGATACAGCCTGTGACCTGCCTACTCCGGGAAATTCTACCTTCCTGTATCTCTCTGCCAGCAAAACTCAAATCTGGACTTATGCAAACTGCTCGATCCCCAACCGAAAGAGCGTGAAAACTGGAGTCCTAGGCAATTCGGGAAAACAAGGAAATCCGTTTCGCTGGAAACTGACTCACACCCACCATCTCCTGAGGGAAGACGGGAGCTGGTGAACCCAGGTTGCAAAAATCCAGTCAAGTCATACCATCTCCTTCTCGCAATCCTCACTCACTTGACGCCATCCTTTGCGGCACCTTTGGCGGCACAAGGGTGAGCGCAGACTACCGCAGAGTCGCCCTCTCCATTATTCAGCCCTGAGCCGCAAAAGGCGACTCACGTTGCAATTTACACCGCTACTCGCATAAAAGCACGTCCCACGGTCTTCCATTCGAAGATTTCGTGACGCAGAGGTCATCCATTCCCCCACGGTCACATTTTGCCCATAATATCGTTGTTCTCTGCTTGGGTGTGAATAGATTCGTGACTCATGGCGAGCCAAGGGGGAAAGCCATTCTGGCTCACTAGGCAATCGCCGAAACCTACGGGCGTGACGACTGTTCTCGCGGACAACAAACCCCTTCGTTCTAGTGGGGAAAACTTCGCGCGGCTCATGCTTTGGGGCTTTGCGGGGGGCCTATGGCTACCGTTCTGATCGGTTTGGGGAGCAATCTCGGTGATCGACACGCGACGATACGCCGCGCTCTCGAAATACTCGGCTCCCATCCGGGCATATCTATCAGCAAAGTGAGCGACTTGCGCGAGTATCCGCCTGCCGGTGGGAACGAGGGAGACCCGCCATTTGTCAATGCCGCCGCCCTACTTCACACGAATCGGAATCCTCTAGAACTACTGAAGGCACTACAGGCCACGGAATTGAGTCTGGGTCGTAAAAGGACCATTCGTTGGGGGCCGCGCACCATCGACCTCGACATTCTTCTTTACGACGATACCGTTTGTATGACGCAGGGGCTTACGATCCCGCATTCGCGGCTGGCGGGCAGGGTGTTTGCATTGGAGCCGGCGGTCGAGATTGCCGCTGACCTCGTGCATCCTGTCTGCGGCATGACCATCGCAGCCTGCCTAGCTCAGCTACATAATGGCCTCCCTTGGATCGCCCTGGCCCCTGACAGTTTTGGTTGGACACAGGCAAAACTTGCCTGCGCAGGCCCCGCACGTTGTCGCGAAAACTCCCCGGCCGCGACAAGCGATCGCGGACAGCATCTCGCGGTGCAGGTGGCGGACGCCGCCGTTCGTTTGGTGCGCACCCCCGTCAAGATGCTTCTCTTTGATGCTCCTCATGTCTCTGTCAACACTGGCCGCGATTCGGGCAATGGCCCTTGGCTTTCATCGACCGGTTCCCGCCCGAGCGACATAGAGGATAGGACGCATGAGCGTGTCTGGGGGTTACAAGACGAACAACCCAGCAATTGTACCATTGTCCTCACCACAGCCTGGGAGCCTTGCTCGCCCAAATCAGCGTTGCCTGTTGTGGCAAAGGAATCTCAAAGCCAGGACACGCTGCCACGGCTGGTCGTGTTTGGCCCACGCGCTCGGGGGCACCTCTCGCTACTGGCACACCAGTGGCAATCGTCAACGCCTTCACCGATCTCCTCCCAGCCACATGACACCCGCGAGGCTACTGCACGCAGCGTTGAGCGAGAACCGGGCTTCCATCAGGTACGACAACTGCTGGAGTTTTGTCGGGGAAGAGTTCCAATCGTGTTCATGGAAGCTGGCGAAGTTGGCGCCGCCGCCCGAGAGCTGGCCGGGATTCTGGAAGGGGCGATTCCCTGGGCCGACACACGGCCCCGCCGCAAAACCTCGTAGGGCAACCGCTAGTTTGGGGTCGCGTTCACGCAGAAGGCAATCAAGACTTGGAACGTTTCGTCTATGCGAGCGTTTTGCGTAGGAATACAATAGCGTTTTTCTTGGATCAAATTTCTCGGATCAGATGTGGTCGGAGAGATAGAAACGCGATCGGGGAATGACCATGTCCCTCCACAAACACACACCGCGGATTGTGACGCGCACCCACGAGCTGAGGCTAGCTCTCAAAGGCGTTCGAGAGGGTGGCCGGACGATCGGCTTTGTTCCCACCATGGGCGCCTTGCACGAAGGGCACTTGAGTCTCGTTCGAGCCGCGCGGGCAGAGTGCGACACGGTCGTAGTCTCCATTTACGTTAACCCGACGCAGTTCGGGCAAGGTGAGGATTTCGATCGTTATCCCCGGGATCTGGACGCGGATACGCAGCGTTTATCGGACATCGGCGTTGATTGGGTTTTTGCGCCGACGGACACCGAGGTCTATCCTCCGGGGTTCGATACCTGGGTGCAACCGGGCAAGATGGCAGCATCCTGGGAGGGAAAGTGCCGCCCTGGCCACTTCCGAGGGGTAGCTACGGTCGTGCTGAAGCTTTTCAGCATGGTGGGGCCGGATCGTGCCTATTTCGGGGAAAAAGACTATCAGCAACTGCTGGTCATCCGACGCATGGTCTCCGACTTCAACCTTCCCCTCACCATTTGCCCGCACCCAACGGTCCGCGAGCCAGACGGGCTGGCCATGAGCTCCCGAAACGCCTATCTCTCGCCAGAGCATCGGCGGCAGGCACGAGTGCTCTCGCAAAGCCTGTTCTGGGCCTCAGAACAAGTCGCATCCGGCGAACAATCGGCGGAGAAGCTCGTAACAGGTATGCGGCAAATCATCGCCAAGGCCCCCGATGCAGCCATCGACTATGTGGCCATCGTGGACCCCGATACCTTGGTCCCGGTCTCGACCGTGACTACGCCCGTTCAATCCTTGCTTGCGGTCCGCATCGGAGGCGTCCGATTGATCGACAACGCAAGATTGATCCCATCCGCCTCGCCATAGCAGCAATCGTCCCCTTGCAGTGAGGAATCGGCCGCATGTGGCAAACCTTAGTTTACATTCCCGAAAAGTTGGGCGAGATCCCCCTTTTCGGATTCGGTCTTTTGGCCGCGATTTGGCTCCTTTTCAGTTTGGCATTGCTGACCCTCCAAATCCGCCGCGATGGCTGGAGCGCGGATGTCGCGGGTACGCTCGTCACGCTCGTGGTCCTGGGAGCACTGATATGCTTCGTGTTGCCAAACGTCATGGTAGAGATTCCGGACGCGCGTGCGGCCGAACGGGGGCCAGTCCGCGGATTGCCCATTCGCGGCTATGGCACTATGCTTCTCGCCGCGGTTGCGGCAGCGTTGGTGCTGGCGATGCGTCGTGCCCGGCAGCGCGGCCTCGATCCTAGCATGATCATCAATCTCGCGTTTTGGCTAATTCTGCCAGGTATTCTTGGGGCAAGGTTATTTCATGTCATCGAATACTGGCCGGTCCATTACGGTCCTGTATTGCAGCGGGAGGGATTCATGGCGGCCATGGCTGCGGCTATGAACATTTCCGCTGGTGGACTCGTGGTTTATGGCTCGCTGATTGGCGGAATGCTTGGCGGCATGGTCTTTATCGCGAAGAATCGCTTGCCTCTCAGGGCAACGCTCGACGTCATCGCTCCAAGCCTGGCCCTGGGATTGGCCCTGGGACGAGTAGGATGCTTTTTGAATGGCTGCTGTTTTGGCGGGCTTTGCGATCTGCCCTGGGCCGTACAATTCCCCCCAGAATCCCCGGCTTACCAGCATCAGTTAGAACAGGGTGAACTATACATCGCCGGAATCAAGCTGGGGCAAGACGTCGCCTCGCCTCACAGGCTCCCCGTTATCCAATCTGTTCGGGCAGGCTCCCCGGCGGAGAAGGCCGGCCTTCGCCCGGGCGTGCACGTGACGACGATCAATGGTCGGGCGGTAACGGAAGGGAATGCCGAGGCGGAGCATCACGTGCTCGCGTTCGGGTGTCCGGGCTGCTCCAGTGGTTCGTGCAGCGCCAACAAGACAGGTTTGCCCGACTCGGTTCGATCCGGCGTGCAATTGCTGCTTCAGGCCGTCTCGCAGGCCGCACGCAATGGTGTGCCGGTGGAGATCGTCCTGGGAACCCGGGAAGGACACGTATTCCACTGGACCGATCCAACGCCTTTACCACCCCGCGGCGAACCCGTGCATCCAACGCAACTGTACAGCGCCTTGAACGCCCTGATCCTGCTGGGCGTTCTGCTAGCGTTCGAACCTTTCCAAAAACACGAGGGCGAAGTGTTCGCCCTCTTGCTCACGCTCTACCCCATTTCGCGCTTTACGATCGAGATTATTCGGGACGACGAACCTGGAGCATATTGCGGCCTGACGATATCTCAGGTCGTCAGCCTAGTCTTATTGCTAGCGGCAGTGGCGATGTGGTGCTATTTGCGATGGTGGGGGCGGCCCACGGCACGCACCAACTCAATAGCGTTGCAACAGGCTCAGTAGGCGGCGGTCCAGTTTGTGCCCTCGCCACTCTTCATACTCAATGTCGCCGCGTTCGGAATCCAGCACGCCGAACGACCCGCGGAAATTCCAAAGGGCATATCCGATGTCGTGACCTTTCAGGATATCCAACACGTCTTCCATCCAGGCAAGGAATACGTCGTACGGCGTTTTGTTGAAGCAACCGGTCTCGCCGCAGTGGACGCCCACCCCCTTGCGACGCAGCTCGCCCCACGCGGCAAAATATTGCTCCAATTGCTCCCGTCCAACGCGGATCGTGCCGTCGGAATTGCGTAACGGCCACGTGGGTGTCGGGAAACTAGAGGCCTTGTCCACCCATGAGGCTCGAAAGTGGCTAATCTGCGCTGGATGGTAGGCGTGTACGCTCTGCGCGATGCCGGTCGGTAACAGACATTCTGCCACGCGCGTACCCACATTCAGGCCGTCTGCGAAAATCAATCGGTCGGGCTGTACCGCTCGGATCGCGTCCACTGCCAGCTTCATCACACGGCAGTAATCCTCCGCCGTCATATAGCCTTCCCGCGGCGTGGGGGCTTCGTTGACGAGATTGAAACTCAGCGACTCGTTCGGAATCCCCCGATATCGCTTGGCCAACATTTCCCAGTGAGAAACAAACGCCTTTTGTGCCAAATCGTCTTTCCAGAGGACGAACGGTTCGCGATCTGGGTCGTTGATACAGTAGCCGGGCGCCCGGTGAAAGTTCAGTTGAATGTGCAGCCCATGCTTGCGGCAGCGATCGATCGATAGGTCGATCTGTTCCAACGTGCTCTCTCGAATCTTGGAAACGTCGTCGGGCTGCAATTTCTTGGTCGTTGGCCAGTCGCTGTCGATCCACAGCCAATAGTCCATCGGCAATCGCACAAAGTCGAAGCCCAATTCCGCGATCCAGGCACAATCCTCTTCGGGTACCGCCTCGACCTTGGGCCTACCATTCTCGGTGGGTCGCCAAAAAGCCTGGAAGAAATCCAGCAGGTTGAAACCGCGCCACCGCGGGACCGAAAACTGGGAGCTGCGTTCTTCGTTGGTTTGAACGACGGAGGCGGGAAGGCGGGACGTTCCCGAAATCGCCAAACCAGCCGACGCGGCCGAGGCCGCCAGGAAACGCCGACGGGAAACGTTCCTCAAATCACGCACGACGCGGTCCTTTCTGTTGCTGCTCGGTGGTACCATCACTGTTCCCGAACGTATTTTGGCGAGACCTCGTGCTGCACTGGCCACGTCGCACGAAATTCGTCGTCATAAAGGCCGATCTCATCAAACGGAATACGACGAAACACATACCGGCGAAAAATCGGCGAGTCGTCCCGTAAACCGAACCTTCTCGTCTTGGGATCATCGAACCCTACATCACCATCATAGGCGTGATTATCCCAATACGCGTTTACTCCTCGATCCCGAATCGCGAACTCGCCGCAACTGATTACCAGGTTGCGCAGGAGGTAGTTGCGGTCGGGATGGTTCAGCAAATCGCCCAGTTCGGGATACCGCTGCGAAAAAGGCGGTTTGGTCACGTCCAGGCCGCGGGCTTCTGCCGTCTGCAACCACTCACCGACTCTCTGTTTCCAGAGTTCAGGCCCCCACTGGGAAAAACTGACGGCCTGCTTGCAGGCGATGAAGAGATTGTTGTCGGCGACGTTGTCCTTACCTCCGTGAATCTGCAAACCGCCGAAATGCCCCCCCGCGCAACGATAGAAAACATTGCCATAAATCCACACGCCACTGATCATGTCGTCGAGCCGGATTCCCGCCTGTCCCGCAACGCTCTTGCCGCTGCCGATATGATGCCAGAAATTGTAGCGAAGCACGTTGCCACGGATCGCAGGGTCGCCAAACATATCGATCCCGGATTGATCGTCCGACTCGTAGACGACGCTGTGAACTTCGTTCAATTCGACCAGATGATCGAACCCTCCCAAACGAATACCGTGGTGCGGTGAATCGTGGATCAGATTGTGGCGAATCACGTTGCCCACCCCGTCCATATTGACGGCCGGGGCGTAGTTGCGGTCGACGCGGGTGAATTCATGGATGTGGCAGTTCTCCACGAAAATGTTCCCCGGCGTCAACGTCTTGACGTCGCCGCCACGTACGATCACACCACCGGCGCCGAGCGTAAACAGATCGCAGCCCAGTAAACCTTGTCCGGTCCCGTCCTGGAGGACGGCGCCGTTCGTCCCCAGTCGCGCCAACGTGCAACCGGCCAACAGTACATTGCTTCCCCTCTCCACGACCGCGCCCTCGGCCCGTCCACATTCGAAGGTCAAACCCCGCAATACGACGTGGCTGGTCCCTCGCATCCGTACAAATGGCTCCGACAAGACTGGGAATTTGACCTCGGCCTGCGCGAGGGGAAGCGAAGGATACAAGTAAAGCGTGCCAGTCTTGCGATCGAGGTACCATTCCCCAGGGGCGTCGAGGGCCTCCAGAGCATTGAAGAAAAAATACGGCATGCCATCGGCGAAGCCATAGTTGGAAGGCGTGCCGGTCTTGAGTCGTCGATGCTCGCGGTCGATTTCCGCCACAGGAATCGTGTGACCGGCCCATAAATAGCGCCAGTAACCAAACAGCCAGAGATCTTCAGCCAGCCAGGCGGCCGGTTCCGGATCGATTTCGAATTCGGCGGGTAAGCTGCGGCCTTGCTCTCCCAAGGGCGTGGAGAATCCGCGGGCCGTAATGAATCCCTCGTTAGGCCAACGGGCCAGAGTGCCGGGCCTATCGTTCACATACAAATCGACCCACGGATTGGCCGGGTATCCCGCCAGCCCGAAGCCGCGTTTGCGAATCTCTCCAAGGTCCTGCACACCTGCCTTCGACATATCGAGCTGGACGACCTTGTCCCGCGCGGCCTCCGGCAGGCGAGCCAGGACGCGCGGATCCTGAACGGGACAGAAGCCTTTCAGTATCACGCCGCCGGTAAACACCGGATGCTCACCCTCCGCCGCCTGGTAGATGATAGGACGGCCGGGTTCGCCCGAGTCCGCCTCCACCAAATCCCATGCCTTCGTCCTGGGGTAGGTGCCACCGCGGATCATCACGGCCACTCCCCCTTCCGGCAATGCGGATTCGATCTTCAGCCGACGGACGGCATCTCGTGCCCCCTCCAGTGTGGCCAAAGGTTGGTCCACCGTGCCCGGAAAAGCATCGTTTCCGTTCGGCGCCACATAGAACCGCACGGACGGTTGAGGCAATGAGATACGCGTTCGGTGATCGGCGGGATCACGTGGGGGTAAACCTCGCACCAAACGTCCCGCTGCCGACGCGGCCTCCTCCGCCTCCCATCGATGCAACGGTATCAACGCAGCATCATCGAGAATGCTTTCGTACGCACGCTTGGCAGCGGCGGCGTCTCCTGCCCGCTCGTAGGTTTCTGCCCAAGCGAGGAGCGCCAGGCTTCGCAACTCGCGTGGGGCACTGGGGTTGTCCGCGATTTCACGGTAACGCCTCCGCGCTGTCTCCCAATCCCCCATTGCTCGGCTGCAATGAGCAAGCTGCAATCGAATGTCCCAGCCGGGCAGCCCCTCTTCACCCAAGACTTTCACCAACTGCTGGTAGTAGTCTTGGACAACAGCGATGTCGCCTGCCCGAAACGCGGCCTCCGCTGCGGAATCGAGGAGACTCTTACGTTCTTCGTTGCTCCATCCCTTACTGGCGAGAAGTTCTTGATAAACGTCCAGGGGTGCAGCGGCCCAATGGATGTTCTTCATCTGCACTGCCAGCATTTTGGCTGCGTTGGCTCTCAACACCACCGAAACGCGCGAATCCCGCGCCAAGGGAACGAGTTTCTCACAGGCATCCGGCCACTGGCCAAGCAATCGCAGAGCCAACGCGGCCCCGAATTGCCCGCCAGCGGAGATCGGCGATTCCGATGCCTCCGCCAACTCGCTCCATGCACTATCCATTGCCCGCCAGTCCTGCCGCGCCGCAGCCTCCGCCGCTTTCGCAATGCCCTCAGCGACCGGACCGGATGGCACCGGAATACGCAGGGCGTGTGCAAAGACCTCCACCGGCGAAAGCGGGCGGGAAAAGCCAGCTACCTCGTCCACTTCCAGTTGCAGCGAGCCGATCCCGGCATCAGCAAACCCCAGCGTAAACACCGGATTCTTAGGCGGGGTGTAATCGCCCGTATAATCCTCTGAAGCAATCAGCTTCCCGTTCCAATAGAGCCGCATTTGACGCTTGTCCCACACGGCCGCTATGTGGTGCCAGGTCCAATCCGGAAGCGGAACGACACCCGTGATCCCGATGGCGTGCGCCGGTTGCGGGCGACCCATCTCGAAATGAATTCTCATGTCGGGATAATCGCACCAGACGCGAAATCCGTCCCAGTAACCGTTCCCTTGCGCGAACACCGCCCCGTTGGTACGGCCATTTCCCAGTTCCTTCCCTTGCCCCAATTTGCGAAAGAGCACTTCGACCGTAAATCCCTCGTCAGCAGGAATTGCCACTGTTCGCAGCGGTTCCGCATCCAGAGAAATAGCCTTCGCACCATCGCTAGGTCCTGCTATCAAAGCAGGCGGCGCCCGGCCCTCAAGCCGCAAGAGATCGCCATTTCCTCCCAGAGACTTACTGGCAGGCTGTCGCTCCGAGTAATCTTCAAACGAGTAGAACCAGACCAGACCTGGGGTTTTTCGAAGACGTTGTTGGTGCGAGCTCCCGCCTTCGTCCGCCTGCGCAACAGCCGCGGCCGGAACGATGCTGACAACCGCCAAGCTCACGGTTGCCATTCGTAGCAGGAGGGCACGCCCCCGGGGAAGGGCTTTCACACTATCCCCGTTCCTGTTGGCGGTTGACGACCGGACCCAGCACGAAAACACTCGCATGGCCAAAGCAGATTCCCCACGGATTTTCGAGTGATGCGAGCCTGATGCCCCGCACGAGACCAACGGGCAAAATCCCCAACGCCCCCTTCGCCGACGTTCTTGTCTGGGGCGCACCGTTCTAACTCTAGCGTCCCCTCCGTTTTTGCAGGTCGGGCCTCGTCACCATCACGGCGCAAATCGGTGGCGATCAAATACAACATCCCGGCTCAATGGCCGAAATTGGCTCAGTTCTTCATGCGGCAGCGACGTACCGAAGCCCGGCCGGAAGGGGACAGCGTCAAAGAACGCGAGAATCTCGCCATAGACCCACCTTTGCTCCTCCTCACTGGTACAAGCGATCAACAGTTTTCCTCCACGATACACAATTTCCACAACGTGGGGTGCCACCACCGCATTTGCAGAGGCTGTATCCTCGTGATGCGGCGTTGGCGGCGTGCGGAGGCGTACCGTTTGAACCTGATCGCGAGAAATGCTCCAACGCCACGAAAACAGCAGGGCCTTGATCCGCGTAATCAGCACGCTAGTGTCAAGATAAATCAATCGTGATGCCACCATCGCCCAAAGACAACCACCCAGCATGGCGAATCCGACAAGCCAAAACGGGATGGAGAAACAGGCGAACAAAATATTGGCCATCCCGACGCCATCGGAAAACAGCCCCAACGCCCCCGCCGTCCAAAACGCGACGAACCCCAGCCAGAATACGGCAAAGCCCATCATGGGAAGCAATTGCCACCTGAACCCCATGGGCGGCAGGTAAATAACAAGCTTATCGGGGTGCCGATGCATCAGTATCCGTGCGTCCGCAGGGCGATCCACCGGGCCGTCGTCCACAGGCGGGGCAGACCCCGCTCGCGTCGGCGCCCCGACCCGATTGGCTATAGCGGGCACCTGAAATACCTCGTTGCAAGCCTGACACCTCGCCCAACCCGTGGAGAGATCCACGTCTTCGGCAGGGATTTCGGTTTCGCAATTCGGGCAAAGAATTTTCATGAAATCGTCCATTGCCTTATGACCACGATGGGCAATGGTGACATTATGGCCGAACGATCGATGCAAGTCAAAAAGCGCTACACAGCGTCCCAGGAGTTTGCTTTCGCGGCAGGCTCCGTCGACGAACGCTACTGCGCAAGATTGATGTTGTGTGAATTGCCGGAAATGGCGGACCTATTTGTGTCTTGTTTCATCCCGGAGGCTGCAGTATGGACGCCAATGAGATTCGCAAGTTGCAACCGGAGTTGTTGCGTTACTCGACGCAGCTCGACGATTGCCTCTTGCGAACAGAGTCGCGTGAATACATCGCGATCTAGGCAGGAGGGTAATCGTCCGACCTGGGAGAGAAAAGCTGCCACACCACCGCCTCGGTGCCAGACTGCCGTATCGACAACCGGCGCCACCACCAGCTTACGCTGGTGGCTCGTGTGCCAATTCCACCACCAGCTTACGCTGGCGGCTGCGATTTATGCGAATCGGCTTTTCGCGAGGATCGCTGGGCGCAAGCGGACGATGCGAAACAACGCGTAAGCGCATGAGCCTCGGGCGTAAGCCCGAGGTGGAGAAACCACCAAAACGCGATGTTTTCCGTCGCGCCGGCCATTACGCCACCACCAGCTAACGCTGGTGGCTCATGGTTCCTGTTTTCAATTCCACCGCCAGCTTACGCTGGCGGCTCGGGTTGCGACGTGACATCGCCAGACGTGCCGTAAACGATCGTGTCATAACCGATGTGGTTGACCACGGTGGTGGTGTCCGTCTGCGGATCGTACTTGGCGATGTCCCGCACAGCTTCTCGTGGTGCAAACCTCCGGTTTGCGATTTAGGCTACCATCAAGCTGCACCGTTCGTGACTATCGGCTGCGCGTTGCGCAAGGTGATCCGTCAGGGTCCATTTTACCAGATCCGCCAATGCCATACCCATCGCTCCGCTCTGGACGTGCCACCCGAGCCGCCGTGAACCAAAATGATGCCCACAAAAAACGCTGCACGCAAGAAGTGGCCGTCGTTTACCCTCTCCCTCTGGGAGAGGGTGGCGAGCGTCAGCGAGCCGGGTGAGGGAAATCGACGGCCGGGCCCCAGAGATAACGCTGCTGCAGGTGGCCGACCTGCATGTCGCCCGAGTTGGCCCGCCAGAAGTCCATCACGATCTGCCCAGTTGCCCTCACCCCTGTCCGCTTGCCCTCAGCCCTGACCCCTCTCCCAGAGGGAGAGGGGCACCCACGTCGTAGGCGAAAATCCGCCGCTCGTCAGCGTGGCCGTCGCCATCGGCATCGAGCCGCTTGTACACCCAGCGGTTCTCGTGGTCATACGAATACCGAATCACCCAGTCCACGGCCGCCCCGTAACTCGCCTGATGCTGCACTTTATATAAGCGATTCCGATGGTCCCAGTTGTATTTCG
>DYLS01000015.1:0-51695 GCA_020721965.1 Blastopirellula marina
ACGGGGGAACGATAGGCCCATCCCGTTTCGTCCAACCGACAAGATACCAAGATACGTTGTCGGAGAGGGTCGGTCTCCTGTTAGTGTGCCCGGGCGACGCGCACGAAACAAGATTCCGCGGTTTCCTCCCTTACCATTGGACCTTTGCAAAGTCCTCAATCCCCCCTGGGAGAGGGTGGCAAACAGGAGCGCTGCGCAATTCAGGAAGACAGGGAAAGCCGCTATCATGGGAAAGTGGCTTCGCCCTACCATTTCCCGAGGGAAGGGGCGATCTGCGACCCCAAGTTGCAAAAATCCAGTCACCAGATTCTGGCGGATGCTGTAGGCGTCAGGAAGATGCTGTAGGCGACAGAGGAGCTATAGCCATCTGAAGAGCCACGACAGTTCGAAGAAGGGCGGTCCCCAATCCCCGGGCGGCCGGTGCAGCGCGCACGCCTCCCCGCCGCCGCCAACTGGATCGCGCTTTGTGGCCCCCCGGCCGTACCCGTCCAGCGAATTTACGTGGATCGCCGCCACGAATCCAGGCACTCGCCACCACTGCCACTGCCGCGTTGCGGCTGGGGCACTGCCGCGTCACTCTTACGTCACTGCCGCGTTACTGCTACGGCAGTACCGATGAGTTATCCCCATGACGGGGCCGCCAAACCGCCCACGTTTTCCGTATAATAGCCTTTTACCTGTGACGCGTGCCTCGGGGACGCTTACCCTGACGAGCCTGGCGGACGTTAAATGCTTGCTAGCGTGAGCTGCTTGGAAACACAGGGCACTTGCTAGCGCTGAATGTTTGCAATCGCCGGATGATTGCTAGCGATGGATACTCGCCATCGCTGGACCATTGCAAGGGCTGGATACTCACAATCGTTGCCGTGGATCGGTGGCACAGCCCTTGCGAGGGAATCGCCGGACCTCTGCCGGATACGCGCCGGCGGCAGCCAGGCATTCCCCGCCGGGCATTGATTGTCGGCAGCGGGCCGCGGTCTGGGACAGTTCGACGAACACCTCCGAAAGTTATCCGAGCCATTATCAGGGTTGAGGGATTCTTGGAGCACATCGAGCCAGCGAAAACAGGAGAAGCAATCGTGGCGGAAATCGAGCGAGTCATCATCATCGGTAGCGGACCGGCTGGTTGGACGGCGGCCATCTACGCGGCCCGGGCCGCCCTCAAACCACTCCTCTTCGAGGGCGCGATCAACGAAAAGAATGCGCAACAGGGCACGTTGCCGCTCGGTCAATTGGCACTGACGACCGAGGTGGAAAACTTCCCGGGCTTTCCGCCCGGCGATCTCTCGGGCTTTTTGGAAAGCTCACTGCCGGAAGACCGCCGCGGCTATCTTCCGCCCCACGGCAAGCATGGCGTGAGCGGTCCGGAATTGATGGAGCTGATGCGGGCCCAGGCCGTTCACTTCGGGACCCGCGTCATCACGGAAGACATCACCCAGGTCGATTTTTCGCGTCGTCCCTTTCGATTGCACGCCTCGAACGGCGAGGAATACCAGGCCCAGGCCGTGATCGTGGCCACGGGTGCGCGGGCCAATTATCTCGGCTTGCCCTCCGAAGATCGTTTCAAGAATCGCGGGGTCAGTGCCTGTGCCGTGTGCGACGGTGCCTTGCCGCGGTTCCGCAATCAGCCGGTGGCCGTCATCGGCGGCGGCGACTCCGCAGTGGAAGAGGCGACCTATCTCACCCACCACGCCTCCAAGGTTTACTTGGTACACCGGCGCGACACCCTCCGGGCCTCGAAGATCATGACACAGCGCGCCACGGATAACCCCAAGATCGAGATCGCGTGGAATCGCACGGTGGATGAAGTGCTGGGCGACGATGAAAACGGCGTGACCGCCATCCGCCTGAAAAGCACCGTGGGGGACGACGACCTCACGCTAGAGGTCCGCGGCATGTTTCTGGCGATCGGACACACGCCCAACACCGATTTCCTGAAGGGGCAACTCGAACTTACCGAAAAGGGCTATGTCAAATGGGTCAAGCCGTTCCGGACCCATACCAGCGTGGAGGGCGTCTTCGCGGCAGGGGACGTGGGAGACGACTACTATCGTCAGGCAGTAACGGCCGCGGCGAGCGGCTGCATGGCCGCCTTGGATACCGAGCGGTGGCTGGCCTCGCTCGGCGAATGATCGCGTCGGCGGAACACCGGCCAAGGCATGGCCAACACTTTCAGCCCTGAACCATCAAGAGGATGCGTGGATATGGAATGTCTCACCGTTCGCGAGGCGCGGTTGCCGGCGGCAGTGGGCCGCGAGGTCATCTTGCGCGGGTGGGTCCGCACCCGCCGCGATTCCAAGGGCGGCTTCAGCTTTTTGGAACTGAACGACGGTTCGTGCTTGGGCAACATCCAAGTCATCGTGCCGGGGGAATTGCCGAATTACGATTCCGAAATCCGGCAATTGACCACTGGTTGCAGCATCCAGGTGGAGGGCCTGATCCAGGCCTCGCCCGGGGAAAAGCAGGCCGTGGAGGTCCTCGCCAGCCGGATCGTCGTCTTTGGCTGGGCTTCGCCGGAGACCTATCTCCTTCAGAAGAAGCGACACTCCTACGAATTCTTGCGGACGATCGCCCATCTGCGTCCTCGAACCAATTCGTTCGGGGCCGTCATGCGAGTCCGCAATACCGTGGCCCGATCGATCCACGAGTTCTTTCAGGAGGAAGGCTTTCTCTACATCCACACGCCGATCATCACGGCCTCGGACTGCGAAGGGGCGGGCGCGATGTTTCGCGTCACGACGCTCGATCCCCAGGCCAATCCTCCTCCCAAGGCGGAAGACGATTTCTTCGGCAAGCCGACGTACCTCACCGTGAGCGGCCAGCTCGAAGCCGAGGTCTTCGCCTGCTCGTTGGGCAAGGTCTATACGTTTGGGCCAACCTTCCGGGCCGAAAACTCCAACACCACACGGCACCTGGCCGAGTTCTGGATGGTCGAGCCGGAGGCTGCCTTTTTCGACCTGGCGGCCAACATGGACCTGGCGGAGCGGTTCCTCAAGCGGATTCTTCGCGACGTACTGGAACGCTGTAGCGAGGATATGGAGTTCTTTGCCCGCTGGGTGGAACCGTCCGCCATCACCACCCTGGAGCACGTGCTGCAAGAGGACTTCATCCGTCTCAGCTACACCGAGGCGATCGACATTCTGGCCCGGTCTGGCCAAAACTTCGAGTTTCCCGTCGAGTGGGGACGGGACCTGCAAGCCGAGCATGAGCGCTATCTGACCGAAACCCATTTCCACAAGCCCGTCATCCTCACTGACTACCCCCGCACCATCAAGCCGTTCTACATGCGTCTCAACGACGACGAGCGGACGGTCCGCGCGATGGATGTGCTCTTGCCCCGCGTGGGAGAGATCATCGGGGGGAGCCAGCGCGAAGAGCGGCTCGACGTTCTGACGCAGCGTATGCAAGAGCAAGGCTTGCGGATGGAGGACTATTGGTGGTATCTGGATCTGCGGCGCTACGGTACGGTGCCCCACAGCGGTTTCGGACTGGGATTGGAGCGCGCCGTCCAGTTCATTACAGGGATGGGCAACATCCGCGACGTGATCCCTTTCCCCCGCACGCCCGGTAGTGCCGAGTTTTGATTGCGTCTCGACCGGGTCGGGCGGGACGCGGTGATGCGCTGCACCACGGCCATGCGGGGCGCCTCATGCCCTGGGAGGGCGAATACCCCGTGCTGCTGAAAATGCTGCCATCCATCGAGAATACCACCAGCCACTGAGAATACCGCGTGCGCCTGAGGATACCGCTAGCCGCTGAGGCTGCCCCGTGGCCCTGGTAATACCGCGTGCCATTGAGAGTACCTCAGGCCGCTCGGAATACCGTCTGCCCCCGAAGAATTTCGCACGTCCTCGGGGAATATCGCGGGTCCCAGGAGAATATCACGCGTCCCCAGGGAATACAGGAAATACCAGTGCCCCTGGGGACTCAGCGTACCGCCGTTCGTGCCGGGGTTTCGGCGAAACGCACCGCAGGCTCGGTCCCTTCCCGTGCAGGCGTGGATGCAGGATCGGGTGTGGGTGAGAAAGCGGGTGTGGGTGCGGGATCGGGCATGGCAGCGGGCGTGGGGGCCAGCGTCGCAGCCGGCGTCGGAGCCGGTGTGGGGCCACGCGAATAAGTTGACACAGCAGCCCGCGAATCCAAAACCGCCACGTGCTCCGCAGTCAGCAAACGCATCTCCCGGCTGCCCGTAAACCTGCCCATTACGCCCACCGTTCGCCCCACGTGAGCACGCAAGGACAGCCCCGTGGCGGGTTTCACGTACGCCAAAATGCGGCCATCCTCGCCGACCAGGGCATAGGGCGGGTCCCCCGGCCGACGCACCTGGGCACGGATCAGTCGCCCCACGGCGTCGAATCGACTGCGGCGCAATTCCATGATTTCGCGGGCAAGCTGCTCGCGTGACGGAATAGGGTGCGATGTCTCCTCTACCAATGCCCCTGCCGTCCCAGTCGGTCCAGAACCGTTTGGCAATAAGGGACGTGATGCCAGGTCGGCGGTCGTGCTCGCCACCGCGCTCGCCGGAATCACGCTGTTTGAGACTCGGGAATCGCCCGCCCCGTTTGCGGCAGCATCGTTCCGCAAGTCGCTCCCCGCAGAGATGGGAGGCAAAACAATGGCCGTCGGCGGCGGGGCAATCCGGGTCGCTCGCTCCGCGGCAGGCAGCGGACCCCGGGGTATGCCCACGGAGGATGCGCTAGCGGTCGGCCCTTCTCCTGCTACGCCCCGCGAGAGCCCGCCAGCACTGGCCACTGGGGCCGGCGAGCCTGTCCCTGTTATGGTCCGCCATTGAGCGGCGACCTGCTCCGCCTGAGCGACTTTCTCTCTCAATCGTGAGATCTGCCGCCGACTCTCCTCATCCGGTGCGGCCGCGTGCAAATCCTCCACCCGGCGCCTCAAGCCCCGGAGATCCCATGCCTCGGGTCGCTCGGCCAGGCGAGTCGCCAACTCCAATTCCAATGCCCGCATCTGGTGGACGCATTCCTCCGCCGAGAGGGGCGCAACATTTCGACTTGGCACGAGCGGTGAACGGAATCGAAGACCGGCCGATTCCTGCCCGAACCGCGTGCCTTGGATTCCCAAAGTCTGCTCCCGGAGTACGCCCACCGAACCGGCCACCCGGGCCATGGGGACCCAGCGACTGTCCGGGTCGCCTGTGGTCAACGCGCCGGAGGCCACAATCACGCCGGAGCCTTCGCTGGTACCAACGATTTCCGCGGGGGCATGGTCCGTCTCCACAGGGTCAAGATCCGCAGCGGTAACAACCGCAGGGGCATGATCCGTAGGGGCAACATCCGCGGGAGTAGCATCCGTAGGGGTATGATCCGTAGGGAGGGCGTGGGTTGCCGTCATCGGCAGAGGGTCTGCTGCGACGCCGGCGACGGCCGAGGTCGGCCCCGGATGGGTCGGCACGCCCGTCTCGGACGCCATTCCTGCGCGTGAGGAATCGGTCTCTTGCGGAATGGGCACGGTCGGGATGTGCTGCGGCCTCAAGTCGGCCGGGCCGCCCGGCGATGCCAGGCCATCCATGCCATCCAACGCATTCGATCCGACCCCGCTGATTTGGCCGTCGCTGCCAGTTCGAGCCGAGTGATCTGACCGCAGTCCCTTTCCCGATTTCTCCGCTTCTCCGCGCGGCGGCAGCGACCCACCGCTTCCCTCAAGCCGGATCGAGGCCACATGAATCCAGCGAAACTCGCCAGATGGGGGGCGAATCTTCAACCATGTCTTCAAGCTCGGATCAGGACTCGGCAAGTCGCTTGGTATCTGCTGAACCCCCAGCACCTCCAGCAACTCGCCATCCTGCAAAGCCACGTGAGAGAGGCGACGGTCGGGCACATCCACGCCGCCCACATAGCTGGGAACCCCGGACCGCGTGACCTTGGCCAGCCCGTTGGGCAGGAGTTGAACCGCGTCGGCCAGGACCCAACTGTAACTCCCCTGCGGCGGACGAATCGCGCACCATCCCCCCGGATCGTGACGATAGACTTCCACTTCCGAACCGAACGCCAGATACCCTGTCACGGGATACGCCTGGCCGGGACCGCCGCGGACTCTTGCCTGATGTTCGACGACAATGGCCTTGTAGGGGAATGACGCCGGCCCGCCCTCGCTCCCAAGCGCCGCCGCAAAGATCGCGGATATGATCCCAGCGAAAAACCAAATCTTCATCTCGGCACCGTCCTTACTGCGCCGACCGCGGCATCCCAAGGCGTAGACTACGAGAAGCGCGAGCACGCGGCGTGACCCGCAAACACCCCTGGTCTTTCCCACCCCTCTCAGACGGCTTCCCAATTTGCCGACATTCACAGGGCCAGTCGATTTGTGGGCTGCCAATTCTTGCCTCAATCTGCCTCGATGCGCCGCCGGCTTATACGCGATCCAGGAGAATTGGGCAAGAGCGATCTGGCCCCAAAGCCATCGGGCGCAGCATCGGGGTGCGGCAGGAAAGTATCGGGCGGCCGGCAGGTCGCCACCGCTCACGCGGCCGCTCGGTGAACCCGGACCTGTTCCACCCGATGCGAGTCCGGGCCTATCTCGTCCATATCAACTTGAGATGCGACGGTCTCCGATTCGGCGGGGGCGGATTGGGTTTGCTCGGCTGGTGGGACGGCCGAACCCTGTCCCGTCCCGATTATCTTCGCCCGTTTTTCCGCCAAGAGCTGCTTCTCGCGTTGGATCTCGGGATACCATCGCCGGGCAGCATCCAGCCGTTCGAACTCCCGCAGCAGTTGTTCCGCCGCGTCCAGGCGACCAGTCCGCCGCCATAGCGAGATCAAGAGGAGTAGGGCATCGTCATCGCGGGGATTCCGCCGGAGCAATCGCCCCAGCAAGGATTCTGCGTGCGACCACTCGCCGCGGAGATACGCCTCCTGGGCTTTGGGGAAAAGGTCCTCCGCGGGAGAAGGCGATCCCGACCGTTGGCGCCGCTCGCAAATCCTTTCCCAATAAATGGAACCTGCCCAGGCCCCGGCCAGCAGCAGCCAAGCCCCGCGCAGCATCAACGGGGGCCAGATCTCTGGCCAAAGTAGCGTGGCAGTCAGGCACAGATGAAACAGCGCGGCATAACCCGCGGCTATGAGAAACGTTCCCCAGCCCGGTTCCAAGATCAGGGGCACGACCCCCGGCCAGAGGTAGAGGAGCCAGGTCCTCCTGACCATCTTTGGACGCTCCTTCCCACCGTAAGCAACGTAACCCAAAAAGGAGTCTAGCCGCTTCCATCGGGGCAAGCAAGGCAGAAAAGGCAATATAAGAACAGATCGCCGTGCTATTCGGGCGGATTTCCGACCGAGAAGCAGCCTGCGACGCATTTGCCCGGCGCAAAGACACGGCGGCCGAAGTCGCATCCTCGACCGCCGTGCGATCATCACAACTCAGGGCGGGAATCTCTCCCAGCCACTTTCATAAGGTCAACGGAGAACACGGAGGCTGCAAGCTATCCCGCACTCGATCGACCACATGGACTACAGCGACTACAGCTTGGCCAAACGCTCGACCAAGTCGGCGGTACGGCAGCTATAGCCCCACTCATTGTCGTACCAGCTCACGACCTTCACCATCGAACCCTCCATGACCTGCGTCCAGGGGGCGGCAAACACGGAGCTGTACGAGCAACCGATGATATCGCTGGAGACGACCGGGTCTTCGGTGTAGAGCAGAATCCCCTTCAGCTTACCCGCGGCCGCCTCTTTGACGGCCGCGTTGATCTCGGCAGCTTCCACCGGCCGCTTCAGTTCGGCCACCAGGTCCACCACGCTGCCGGTGGGGACGGGCACCCGCATCGAAATCCCGGTGAGCTTACCCTTCAGTTCCGGGATAACCAGGCCGACGGCCTTGGCGGCTCCTGTGGAGGTGGGAATGATATTCAACGCCGCGGCCCGGGCACGGTACAAATCCTTGTGCGGCAAATCCAGCACCCGCTGATCGTTCGTGTACGCATGGACTGTGGTCATCAACCCCCGCACGATGCCGAATTTGTCGTTCAACACCTTGGCGACGGGGGCCAAGCAGTTCGTGGTGCAACTGGCGTTGGAGATGCAGGTGTGCTGGGGCTTCAATTGATCGTCGTTCACGCCCAGCACGCAAGTGAGGTCCGGCGCATCCTTGGCAGGCGCGCTGAGCACGACCTTACGGGCACCGGCCTTGAGGTGAGCACTATAGCCCGGCTTGGCGTCGTCGCCCCGCGAGGTAAACACGCCGGTGCTTTCCACGACGATTTCGGCCCCCAAATCCTTCCAAGGCAGTTTGAAGGGGTCTTTTTCGGCGCAGACCGGAATCTTCCTCCCGTCGATGATCAGGTTCTTTTCGTCGAACTCGACCGTGCCTTTGTACTGGCGGTGGACGCTGTCGTATTTGAACAGCATGGCCAACGTCTTCACGTCGGTGATGTCGTTGATGCCGACGATCTGGAAGACGTCGGGTTTTTCCATCATGCGGCGTGCCACAAGCCGACCGATTCGACCGAACCCGTTAATGCCAACGCGAATGGCCACAATATGTCTCCTTCCTGTCCAGGACCCCAAAACTTCACCCGCCCGACATGCTTCAGGCGGATCCCTCCAAGACTGCACCCGATTTCGGGGCAATAAGGCAACGCATCCCTCATCCCGCAATACGGTGCTACGTTAAATTGGTTCCACGCTAACGGTTAGAATACGGAATTATACTGCGCGGAGGCCGTTTTCACAACGGGCCGGAGGGCGGTTTTGGCTCAGCGATCGGCAAGAACCTCGACAGGCGGGGCCTCTACCACAGTAGGTTCCGCCTCGACATCTTTGTGGGCGACAGGCCCACGCAGGAAGGACAAGATGCCCTCCACCACCAGCCAGGCCGCCATCACCAGCACGACTACCGTCGTCACGAACAGCGACCATTTTTCCTGGTGGTAGAACTGAATCAGGTTCCAGCCCATGGACCAAGTCGTCATGGTCAACATGAAGAGCATGGGCAACAGCGTAAACCAGACCACGCGGCGCTGCTGATAGAGGTAGATGCTCACCACCAGCAGCGCTAGGCCTGCTAGGAGCTGGTTCGTGGTACCGAAGAGCGTCCACAAGGCTTTGCCGGCGGGCACGACGGCGAAAAAGCCGATGCCCAGCACGGCCACCAGCGACGCCACGACGCGATTGGAAAGAACAGGAACTCGCAGCGATCGGCCAATCTCCTCCACGTTAAACCGCAATAGTCGCGTGGCCGAATCCAAGGTGGTCAGGGCAAAGGCGGTGACCGTCACGGCGATGAATGTTTGGCCCAGCGAAAGCGGTATTCCCAGCAGGGACATGAGGTTGGCGCCGCCGCGGACGACGGCGTTCAATTGCTTGGCCAGGCCGCCGCCCCCGATGGCGCCCCAGCCCGCGTAAAGGCCGCCCTCTGCCGTCCAATCCATCCTACTCAAAGCTGCCGTACAAGCCGCGATCACCAGCACGGCCAAGGCCGCTTCCGTCAGCATCGCCCCATATCCGATCGGCACGGCATCCGACTCACGATTGAGTTGTTTGACGGTGGTCCCGCTGGAAACCAGCGAATGGAAGCCGCTCGCCGCACCGCAGGCGATGGTCACGAAGAGCAAGGGAAACATAGGGGGAGCGTCCGGGACGTTCCACCGGATCATGGGGGCGTCGATGTGCGCGTACTCGCTACCCGTAATCGCTGCCACCACCAAACCGCCTCCCAACAGCAACAGCGCAAAGTAAAGCTGGAAGCTGTTAATGTAGTCCCGCGGTTGCAGCAACAGCCAGACGGGCAAAACGGACGCCAAGAACGCGTAGCCCAACAGGGCTGCGATCCAGGCATAGTTGACCTTCCATAACACGCTCCCCGGCTTGTTGATCGCACCGAGTTCGGCGATGGGTTTGGTTTGCCTGCGGGCTTGGAAAAAGTCGATGGCCGCCCGGGCACCGTAGGGCCGGTCAAAAGCCGGTCGTCCCATCTCCGGTTTGGCCGCCTTGGCCTCCTCCAGCAAGGCCTGAGTATTCTGGGAGCAGAACCAGGAGTAGCTTAGAACCGGCTGCTCCACCCCGTAAACGATCAATCCCGCAAAGACGGCCAGCGCCGCGACGGTGGCTGGAATCAACGCGACCCCGAGACGATAGACGGCCAGGCCAAAGATCACCGCCACGAGCATCAACCCCGCCGACGGTATCACGGCATCCGGATTGTAATTGACGAACATATCGGCCAAGGTATTGCAGAACGCCCCCATGGCCAGGGACATCAAAAAGAAGATGATCAGCAGCGACAGCACTCTCGCCCGAGATCCCATCAAATAATAGGCCACGTCGCCCACCGATCGCCCGCGGTGCCGGAGGCTGACCAACAAGGATCCCAAATCGTGCACGGCGCCGATGAGGATCGAGCCGAAGACGACCCACAGGAGGGCGGGCACCCAACCCCAGATCACGCCGATCGCCGGGCCCAGAATCGGCCCCAAGCCGGCAATCGAGGCGAAGTGATGTCCGAACAGAATGGGAATTTGCGTCGGCACGTAATCCACGCCGTCTCGCATGGTATGAGACGGGGTGGGGCGGCGCGGATCGAGCCCGAACAAGCGGCCCAACCATTTTCCGTACGTGAAATACGCCGCCACCAGAGCGGCCAATGCTGCAAGCGCCATTACCGCCGCGTTTTCCCACATGACTACCTTCTCCCAACACTCGGTTACCCAAGGCACGATTGGGATCTTCCCGCCCTCTGCCACTACCGGCGCGTCCGCGATGTCCCGTTCGCCGAAGTTCGATCCCGCACGCTCGCCCGCCCATCCACGGTCCCGATGAGCAAGAAGTCCATTCAGACCTGCGAGCCCTTCAGAATACTTCCTCGGGGAAAAAGGGGCAAGAAGAAGAGCGGGTTCTTCCACCTCGGGCTAACGCCTGAGGCTCCTCCGCTGTTGGGCCCACCGACACGTATCGCGGAATCATGAGCCACCGGCGAGAGCTGCGGTGAATGCTAGCACACCAACGATCTATCACTAACCGTGGCCCCCCAAGGCTGCGCCGTGGGCACCACGCAATCGGCACGGGACCGTGCTCACAGAACAGCTTGCGTGACTGCCCGATTCAGTGCGGGTCGGTCCGAAGGACGCGGGTCTCGCCTTTTTGGAGTTGCAGCGTGATTTTGGGACCGCTCCCCAGGCGTGCGCCCGTCAGCACATCGAGCACTGGCGATGCCGTGTTTGTGTCGATTTCCAGCGGGCCGCTATCCGCTGCATGGAGCACGAGGAACGGGCCATTGGCATGCACATTGCAATCGGTTTGGGTGAAGAGGTGCACCCCAGCCTTTCGCGCGGCCACGCGGAGCAACTCGCTCGTCAAACCCGGTGGCCCCACGAAGAGCGAGACTCCATTCTCGGTTTCCCGGAGCGCAATGGCGGGCGATCCGTCGGAATAGACGGCCAAGGTCTCCTCCGGTGCAGCATCAACGGCCGCAAATAGTGGCCGGATCGAATCCGCGGTACCGATTACTTGGCTCAATCCCAATCGTTTGCCGACCTCCGTGGGCGTTGCCTGGGCCTGCGGTTGCGATGTCTCGCGCAACTGGAAACCCGTCACCGCCTGCATCGCCTCAGGCGGAGCGACGGCATCCGGCTCCTGATAGCCCGGGGCGTAACACCAGATTCGCACCGTCCCTTTCGTGACGTCAAGCAACTGGTCGCGCTGTCGCGGCGACAAGCACCAGGGGTTCAGAAAAACGTACAGCTTTGCTTTTACGCGCCCCGCCACAACATCGTCCAGCAGATATTGGCCATAGGGAGCTCCCATCCGTCCCAAGGGCCTGCGGGCCTCGTACACGGCCGGGCGAGTCAGCCTGTGGCCATTCGCCGCGACCCGAATCATGCTCGCCTCGTCGAGCACAGCGGCCACCTCGGGGCGAAACGCCCGTGGATGTTGCAGCAAGGTATCGTCCAGCGGCTGCAAGGCGATCATCTGGGCCCACAAGGCCGGATCGTCGAACCAGCCGCTTGCGCCCAGGTCCATCCACCAGGTTCCAAAGTTCCGCACCGCGCATTGCCCCGTGTTACGCAGCAACATGGCGATGCTCTGAGCCTGGTTCTCGGCTCCGTCCTGCCAACCGGGGAATCGGCCCAGGGCGATGTGCGTGCGCGTATCATCCTCGTAGAGCCACAATTTTCCGGCCAGAGCGACGCTCTCGGCCGCCGTCATGGCCGGCGCGCTCTGACCAAGGCCGCGGTCGAAATACGAGATCGGCGAACATAGCACGTCGATCTCCGGACATTCCAGCACGCGGCGCAAGGCGTAATGGCCAGAGGTCGCGGGACCATTGGCGACGGCACCGAACTCGAATACATAACCGTAGAAAAACACCACGAGCTTGCGCCCTCGCAAGGCCTCGCGGACAGCCCGGGCGAAATGGCACACGCAATCCGCCATCATCTCCTGCTGAAATTGGGCGAAGTCGATCAGGACGCGTTCCCGGATCGGGTCGCGCAACGTGCCGGCTGGTGTCGCGCGGCGAGACTCCGGCGAGGGAACGGCCACATCGTCCAGACGCACCGCCTCATCCCCCCAAGCCGATCGCAAGGCGGCATCCGAGCCATAGCGGGTCCGGAGCCAGCTCCGCCAGGCTGTTTGCGAGGATCGGGCATAACCGTTCAGCGGCGATAACCACGTGTCCTCATAGAACCATTCGCCCGTGTTTTGCCCACACGGGTGATAGCCGATGACGTGCGGGCCGAATGCGGCCTCCAGGTGCTCGATTAAGGCCTTCAGACGCTCCGCCGCATCGTGGCGATACCTGGGCGAGGCAGGGACGCCCGGCCGCCGCGTTTGACCGTCGCGATCCCACAGCATCACGTCATCGGGATTTGCCTGGCTCCACCAGGCCGGGGGATCCATGGGAATCCGCGGCAACAAAAGGGCCTGCTCGTTGGCCTCCAGCACGCGGTGGCACGCCCGATCCACTGCCGACCAGTCCTCTGGTTCCCCCGGCTTGGGCCACGGCATGGGAATCGGGAAGCTGACGATATTTACACCGGCTTTTGCCGCCAGTTGGATTTGCGACGCAAACTGCCCCGACGGACCTCCCAAGTAGATGAAGGGTTGCCCCGGCCGATACACGGCCACGTTCAAGGCTGTCGCTGGTACAGCCTTCGCCCAATAGCTCACCTGGTAACGATGCCCCTTGGTAAAAGTGAGATTCGGCTTGTGATAGATGTGGAAGTCGGGCCAATTACCGTCCGCGGGGGCCTTCACGACGATTTCCAGCCCCGCTCCGCCGCCTTTGCCTGCCCCTGCCACCACGCGAACCGTACCAACCGTATTTCGTTGATCTGGAGGCCAAACCGACCACTCCCTGTCGAAGGCCCGCATCCCCCCCTGCCCCTCCTGAAATTCGCAAAGCGGCAGGGTCTCCTCGTGCGCCGTTAAGTCCACGATGCGAATATCATCGAGTTGCACGCTCGCCGGCTCCCTGTCGCACCTGAAATGCAACGTCCCGTTACCGGGGGCATCGTCCTCGGCCGTGAATTCGAATTGGACCTGCTGCGGTTCCGGCGTTACCCGGATCAAGCCCGGTCCCGGCGCGCCCCAAAAGATGCGTGCTCGAATGGGCTGGCCGTCGATGGTCAATCGCGGCGCCCCATCCACAACCTCAACGCGCGCTGTCTCCAGGGCACTGACACCGGCCGCCTTGATCGGCACCATCGAGATCGCAAGCAGTACTGTCACCCAAAGCGATGGCAAAGGCCTTCGCATAGCACGCTCCTTCCGCCAAATGCAGTAGTGATCGTGGGGCTGGATCGCCCCCCTTCAAACTCCCACCCGGTCCGCCGAGGTGGCGCATCTTCTATCGGGCGATGAGCCGATGCCACCCTGCCCCGGCGATCTCCAACTCGGACCGTGTACCGGTTCCTTCCGCCGCCCAGATTTATGCCGCAAAGGGATCTCGTTCGGGACGGGAGCGGAGCAGGTTGGCCTCTTCTTCGCCGGGGAATTCCGCCTTGACAGGATCGAAGGTCAACTTCCTCTGCAAAATCCAGGCGATTGCCGCGGCGTGGCAGGCTGCGTGCGAGTGATACATCACCTCTTCGTTGCACACAGGCTTGCCGCGGGTCTTGACGCAGTCGAAGAAGTTTCGGGCATGAGCGGAGACATCCAAGCCCTTGACTCGCGAAAGCCCCTCCGGCAACTCGGCCTTCAGCGATTCCGGCTGAAGCTCCACGCCCCCTTCATCGCCGGTCTCGATCCAACCCCGATCACCCACAAACCGCACGGGACATGTGCCCAAGGCGGTGATGAACTTGGGTGCCCGATCTCCAAATGGGGTCTTCAGAAAATCCAGAATCGCCGTCAAGCCGTTTGCGTAGCGGCACGTGATTTTGTCGGCGGCAGGCTCATATTCGACGGGCATGGTGTCGTCGGCCCCCGCCGCCCATTGGCACAGATCGAGCGTGTGGGCGCCCCAATCGAGGAGTCTAGCCCCGGAATCGAAGTCGAACTGTCCCCGCCAGCCACCTTGCACATACGCCTTGTTGTAGGGTCGCCACGGCGCAGGTCCCAACCAGAGGTTCCAATCAACGACATCCTTGGACGGCGTTTGTTCCCGCGGCAACCAGGTGTTGTCCAGTTGAGGTTCATAGACGGAGGCATACAGCGTGTGGAGTTTGCCTAGCTTGCCGCTGTGGGCCAGCTCCACGGCGAATCGGAAATTGGGTACGCTGCGGCGCTGCGTCCCGGCCTGGAACACGCGTCCGGTCCGCTTGGCCGTGTCTGCCAGTTGCCGGCATTTCGCGATCGTGATGCCGCAGGGCTTTTCGCTGTACACGTCCTTACCCGCCTCCATGGCCAGCATCGACGCCGGAGCGTGCCAACGGTCCCCTGTAGCCACCAGCACGGCGTCGATGTCCTTGCGGTCCAGCAATTCGCGCAGATCGCGGTAAACATCGCACTTGGTATTGGGGAACAGCTCTTCGACCAGCTTCTTGCCGGCTTCTCGGCGGGATGCTTGCACATCGGCCAAGGCCACGCACTGCACGTCCGGCAGATTGGACATCGAACGCACGTCGTAAGTAGCCCGTGGGCCAATGCCGATGACACCAAACCGGATGACCTCGCTCGGCGCGGCCGTGCCAACCGCCCCGGCGGCGGCCGGGGAAATGAGCCATGGCGCGGCGGCCATTGCGCTTGCCGCCAACGACTGACCCAGGAAATCACGACGAGGACGGGACTTCATCCACATGGTGGGTACCTCCACAATCGGGTTTGGGGAATGCAAGACGGTCAGGCAGGATCGACCCGCGGTTAAGCGACACGGTGCCGAACGCACACGCTCCGCATCCAGGGGCGCTGGATTCGCGCCGTTCCGTAATCGGCTCGATAATCGGCTTGATCATCCGTTCGATAATCGGCTTGGTAATCCGTTGGATAGCCCGTTTCGTAATCCGTTTTGTAACCCCTTGGCTAGCCCGCTTCGTAGCCCGCTTCGTAATATAGCCGCCACAACACGCCCTGACAAACGGAGGAGGCGAGCCTGCCCCAATCGCCGCCACTTACGAACTCCGACAAAACGTGCGAAGCGATTTCATTCCAGCGTGCCGCCACTGCCAAAGATGAAGCATCCAGGAAGGACACGAAGTTTCACGAAGGGCTTATCTTGGTATGCCTTCCTTCGTGTCCCTTCGTGGCCTTAGTGGATTATCTTCCGAACCCGTAGTTAAACTAATACGACATGCACAGTCGTTGGGGACGTTCTTGCCTTGACCTCGGCAGCGATCGTAAACCCTTTTTTGCCCGCCTCCAGATTCCGGTATGCACATGGCAGCCACTGATTCCTTGGCCATCGTCTTGGGGACTCGCAACCGCAAAAAGGTCCGAGAGCTGGCGGATTTGGCCGGGTTGGCAGACATCGCATGGCACACCTTGGATGAATTCCCCGCGGTGCCGACCGTGGAAGAAAGCGGCACAACGTTCGCCGACAACGCCCGACGCAAGGCCCAGGGTTATGCCCGGCTGCTCGGGCGCTGGGTTTTGGCTGAGGACAGCGGCCTGGAGGTCGATGCCCTGGGCGGCCAGCCCGGCGTGCGATCTTCGCGATTCGCGGGGGAGCCTACCGACGACGCAAAAAACAACGCCCTATTGCTGGAGCGCTTGCGCGGCGTCCCCGACGAGGAGCGAGGCGCGAAGTTCGTTTGCCACATGGTGCTCGCCAAACCCGACGGCACCGTCGTCGCCGAGACCTTGGGAACCTGTCGCGGGACGATCCTGCGGGAATTGCGGGGAACCGGCGGATTCGGCTATGATCCGTTGTTCCAGATCGCCGAGTATCACCGCACCCTTGCCGAGCTGGGACCGGCCGTGAAGAGCTGTATCAGTCACCGGGGCCGGGCCGCGCGGGCCTTGGTGCCATATCTACTGGATTGGGCGGCCGGACGCTCGCCCCGCGACCGGCGGGCCAAGATGGATGATGAGGTAGGATGATCCATGAGCATGGAACGGATTTGGGCACCTTGGCGCCTCAGTTACATCCAGTCGGCGGATGGGCCGAGCGAACCCCCTTTCCCCCAAGACAAGTTGCCCCCCGGCGGTGATCCCGGTTGCTTCCTGTGTCGCGCGGCCGCCGATCCCCTCCCGCCCGAGCGACTCGTCGTTACGTCCGACGCCGTGACGGTCACCGTTCTGAACCGTTACCCCTACAACAACGGGCACCTGCTCGTGGCCCCGCGACGCCATGTCGGCGAATTGACCGACATCTCCCCCGAAGAGCAGCAAGCCTTGATGTCCGCCGTGAGCCGGATGGTGACACTATTGCGGCGCGCGATGAAGCCGGACGGATTCAACATCGGATTGAATCTGGGTCGCGTGGCGGGGGCTGGCCTGCCCGGCCACCTGCACTGGCACATCGTCCCCCGCTGGAATGGCGACACCAACTTCATGCCGGTCCTGGCGGACGCCAAAGTCATCCCCCAATCGCTGGATTCGCTCCGCGAACTGTTACAGGCCACGTTGGCGGAGAGGCCGGCCGGCGGCTGATGGTCCCTGCCCCCCGCGCGTGGATCGGTAATTGCAACCGGTGGGGGGCGCGGCATTGGCAATCCGAGCGACTTGACGATGGTCGCTCACCAGGTCGAAAATGGCGATGATGGATGCTATCGAGGGCTGTCGTCTTCGCTTGGATAACCGCATGGTCGAGCATGGGGAAACTTTTACGGCGGGCCGCGTGCAGATTCACGTGGGCGACTGTCGGCAGGTTTTGATTCAATTGCCGGCCGATTCCGTACAGTGCTGCATCACCTCGCCCCCTTATTGGGGACTGCGAGATTACGAACATCCCGACCAGCTCGGCGTGGAAGAGTCACCAGAAGATTATGTCCGCAGCCTGGTGGAAGCGTTTCGAGGGGTTCGGCGAGTCCTTCGATCAGATGGCACGCTGTGGCTCAATGTGGGGGATGCCTACGCGAGGAACGGGGGGACGGGCCTGTGCAGCCCCAACGCCAAGGTGGGCAATACGCGCAAGCTCATTCAAAGGCGGAACTGCAAAGTGCCCCCCTGCTGGGGCTTGAAAGATCGCGATCTGATGGGCTTGCCCTGACGCGTGGCCTTTGCGATTCAAATGGATGGTTGGATTCTGCACGCTCACATCGTTTGGGTCAAGCGAGCGCCCATGCCAGAAAGCGTCCGCAATCGCCCCTCTCGCGCCACGGAAGATATCTTTCTCTTCGCCAAGACCTCAAAGTATTACTACAATAATCAAGCAGTTCGAGAAAGGAGCGGCGCGAACCTTCGGAATTATTACTGGACTTTTGCAAACTGCTCCCCTCTCCCTCTGGGAGAGGGCCAGGGGGTGAGGGTTTGGTCAAATCAGACAAACAAGGCAAACCTTTTCGCGCCTAATTGCCCACAGGCTAACCCTCTCCTAGGGGCCTAGAGGGGCTTGTGCCCCCAATTTGCAAAAGTCCAGTTATTAGCTGCTTTCGCCCGAGCCTTCCGATTCCGATCATCCCGCGGCGTTTCCCAGCGAACTGGTGCGTCGGTGCATTCTGTTGGGGTCGCGGCCAGGCGACATGATCCTCGATCCCTTTTCCGGATCAGGGACAACAGACGTCGTAGCGGCCGAATTGCAGCGGCAGGCCATTTTGATCGAGCTGAACGCCGACTACGCACAGCAGTCATTGAAGCTCGTTCAATAGTAGTCGCTCACAGGGGTTCTCGTGACTGCAAACGGCTCACCCTCTTGTCATTTCGCGCGAAGCGAGAAATCTTGCGAAGCGACAAGTCTCCTCGAAAGCGTTTAGTCCAAACTTCCCTCCGCGAACTAGGAGGATGCTAATTGCAAGTTGTTGCAAGGCAATTGTTTACGTCAATTGAGCACCCTGATTCCGCCACCGTTTTCTGTGTACCAGGCGTATCGCGCAACTCATTACATCGCGCAAATCATTACAGGACAATAACTTACGAAAAACCATTACACGACTACCGCAAGCAGAGCAAATTAACAGACAATCGTTACGCAGTAATGATTTACGTAAAAACACGTCCAGGAAGTTTGGCCTAAAAGCCTTGCGCGTCCGCCGCGCTGAAACGATCTTCGCGGAAGCCCAGGTCCCCTTGGAGTCCGCCCTCTATCTGTTCGAGTTGGGGCCGCAATGCCCGTGCTTCTTCGAGGACGGCAGCCAGCTCGACATGGCCAGCGGCGGGGCCTGTTTGGATGCGGTACCTGCCTGATATCAGCTCGCTGCGTCGGGCCGGATCGGCTCGCGTCCCAAGAGCCGGTCCACGGCCGCGCCGATGTCGGGCTCGCGCATCAAACTCTCGCCCACCAAAACGGCCTGCACGCCACAATCCGCCAATCGCCGAAGATCGGCGTGCGTCTGGATCCCACTCTCGCCCACCACGCAGCGGTCGGCGGGAATCTCCGCCCGCAGGCGGATCGTATGCTGCAAATCCACCTCGAACGTCCGCAAGTCGCGATTGTTCACGCCGATCAAAGCCACCCCCAATCCGACGACGCGGGGGACATTCCCTGCCTCGTACACCTCCACCAGGGGCGTCATCTCCCAGTGCAGGACCGCCTCGTAAAGCGAAGAAAGCTGCTCGTCGGACAGGCACTCGGCGATCAGGAGCACGGCATCCGCGCCGTACGCGCGGGCCTCTAGGACCTGGTACGGGTCGAGGATGAAGTCTTTGCGGAGCACGGGGATGTTCACCGCCCGGCTGATCCCCGCCAGGAAATCCAAATGACCTTGAAAGTGCGGCTCATCCGTCAGGACGCTGATGCAGGTGGCACCGTGACGCTCATAGATTTGAGCGATTTCGACGGGTTGAAAGTCTTCGCGGATAAGCCCCTTGGAAGGACTCGCCTTTTTGACCTCGGCGATCAGGGCGATCGAGCGGCTTTGGCGGATGGCCCCCAAGAAGTCGCGTGGCGGCGGGACCGTTTTGATCCGCTCGAGCAGTTCCGCCTCGGGGACGCGGATCTTGGTCTGCTCGATCTCTTCTCGCTTGGTGGCGACAATGCGATCCAAGATGTTGGTCATTGTTTGGCCCTTGTGCCACCGGCGGCGCGGTATGCCGCTGGGTGCCCTTGCGGCTGCGAGGCAGAGACGTGCGCCGCGCCGTCAGCGTCTGGGGTTGTGGCTTCTTCGCGACTCCCGCCTGTCAGCGGCGGGGCGGGCGTCTTGGCATCTTCCTGGCCACCACCGGCCCGCCAAAGATCGAGAATCCACGGGTTCAGGACTTGAGATTCCACCACGTACCGGGCCAGGTTCACCCAGCTTTGGCAGAGGTCCAGGATTCCGCTGTCGGCGGAGGCGACAGGCGTTGCGATCTGAGCCAACGTGGCGTCCGGGTTGAAGACCAGTTCGACCGTCCAAGCCCAGCCGTGCAAGGCAGCGATCTGTTCGATGCGGCGTTTGAGGCGTCCGCTGTTCGAAACCGGGCGATCCAGATACCACCGGCAGGCGGCAACACCATGCTTGTGCAGCGTGCGGCCGATCGCCTCCAGGGCCGCGTCGGTCTCAGCCACCTTGCGGTACGAGCCGTGCATGCTGGCCATGTCGCGAAGCGCGCCATCCCTCCCCAAAAGCAGCAAGCCGTTAGCCAGGGCGGCCTCCACGGTGGTCAGCACATTGTAGCCGTCCAGGGCCACATCTTTGCCATTCAGGTCCGCCAAGGCGATCTGCCGCGATTGTCTGCCAGCCGCCTCCTTGGCCGTGCAGGCACAGCGTTCCAGGGCGGTCCTTTGCCGCGCCGTCAGGTTGTGGCGGTCGCCCACCAATTTCAACGACGACGGCACGGCATAGCCGCGATCCAATAACCAGCACAGGTCCGCGAAGGCCCGCCCCAAACGAGGTCGTTGCTGGGTCCCGAAAAGCGCGGCATCCTCGGGATGCGGTCCACGGTGGCGGCGAGAATCGGCCATCGCCGTAATTCCACTAGCGCTCATAGGTCCCCATCAGTTCGGCCTGCGCCAGGATATGGTCTTTCAGGTCCAGCCACAACACGGATTTGCTGACGCCCGGCTCGATCACCAGCTTGGCGTCCAGGGCGTAAAGCCGAAAGTAGTAGCGATGGCGCCCGTGTCCCGGCGGAGGCATAGGCCCACGGTAACCGATCGTCTGCCCGCTGGGCCAAGAGTTCTTCCCCTGGAGTGCGCCGGGGGGTTGCGAAAGCCGCGAGCTTTTGGGCACGTTCTCGGACAAGGCCGTCGCTTCCGGGGGAATCTTGTAGATCACCCAATGGACCCACGGTTCTTTGGTGGGCGCATCGGGGTCCTCGCAAATCAGGGCTAGCTCGCGTGTGCCCTCCGGAATCCCCTTCCACCCCAAGGGGGGCGAATTGTCCGCACCTTCCCCAGTGTACTTTTTAGGAATGGGCTTTCCGTTCTCAAAAGCCGAACTCGTGAGTGTGAAGGCCATGACGTCACCTCCTTCCGCTGATAAAGCAGATGGCGGCGGTGATCCTGAGCCGATGGCTCGATTCGCCTCCGCGTTTGCCCTCGTTTCTCTTCCCGATGGTCCGTATTGCCCTCTGGTTTGCGTTTGGTCCCGCTCTCCGCTGCCCGCCGTCTCACGGTCTGCGCTCTCGCTGTCCGTTGTGCTGGATGAGGAAGCGGGGGCGGCATCCGGCGTACAGCAAGCGGGTTCCTCCCCCACCATTTGAAACGCCCTGGCCGATTCGTCGGTCGGCTGCGGCCGATTACACCCGATCGCCACCAATAGAGCGCCCAATAGCAGCGCCACCGCGGGCATGTGGCGATCCGCTCTCGGTCCCGCCCTGACTTCCGCCTTCATCGCTGCGCCTCCAGACACCAAATCGTCCCCGCTAGCGTGCCGCTCGCATGCGACCAGCAGGGAGGGAAATTACCCTTTGACCACCCCCAGGGGCCGCAGCCGGGCCACCTTTTTGGCCAGCCCGGCCCGATCCACCACGTCCACCACCACGCTGACATCTTTATACGCCTCGGGATGTTCCTCCGCGAGCCCTTCCCGGCTGTGCGCTCGGGCGACGATGCCCTTTTCGGCCAGCTCGCGGTCGATCCGCCGCCCCCGCGCACGGGCGGTGGCCGCGGTACGACTCAAAACCCGGCCTGCTCCGTGGCAGGATGAGCCAAACGTCTTTTGCATGGCCTGGGGCATTCCCACGAGCACCCAGCTTTCGCGGCCCATATCGCCTGGGATAATGACGGGCTGGCCGACGTGCCGATAACGATCCGGCACCTCGGGGTGTCCCGCGGGGAAAGCACGGGTCGCCCCTTTGCGGTGCACGCAGAGCAGCTTTTCCTGGCCGTCCACGACCTGCCGCTCCAACTTGGCGATGTTGTGGGCAACATCGTACACCAAGCCCAGCCCCAGGTCCTCCCACGACTTGCCGAAGAACTCTTGGAAGGCTTCGCGGGTCTGCCACATCAAGAGCTGGCGATTGGCCCAGGCGAAGTTGGCCGCCGCACGCATCCCGACAAGGTAGCGTTGCCCCTCGGGGCTGTTCACCGGCGCGCAGACCAGTTGGCGATCGGGAAGCTCGATACCGTATTTCGTTGGGCAGTTGCGCATGCTCTTCAAGGCATCGTCACAGACCTGATATCCCAGACCACGTGATCCGGAATGGATCATCACGCAGACCATCCCCTCCTCCAGACCGAATGCCCGGGCGGCCTGGCGATCCAGGACTTCCTCCACGACCTGGACTTCGAGGAAGTGGTTCCCGGCCCCCAACGTTCCGCACTGGTCACCGCCCCGTTCCTTGGCTGTGGGGCTGACGCAATCGGGATCGGCATTCGGCAAGGCCCCTTCGGCCTCGGTCAGCGCCACGTCGCTTGGCGTGGCCAACCCGCGCTGGGCCAAATGTTGGACGCCGCGAGCCAACAGGGCATCCATTTCGGGGCCGGCGAAGAGGTATGGCCCACCCCTGCCCACGCCCGCGGGCACCCGCCGGAACAGGATGTTGATCAGCTCGGGTAGGCGAGGGCGGATGTCCTCTGCGTGCAGGTCGCTCCGCATGAGGCGCACGCCGCAGTTGATGTCGTACCCCACTCCGCCGGGCGAGATGACGCCCCCCTCGTCCGGGTCGGTAGCAGCTACCCCGCCGATGCAGAATCCGTAGCCCCAATGGATGTCCGGCATGGCCAGACTGGCCCCCTGAACGCCTGGCAAGTACGCTACGTTGGCCACTTGCTCGGGCGCCTGATCGGCCCGAATCTGGTCGATAAGCCGCTCATCGGCGAAGATTCGCCCCTCTACCCGCATTCCCGGCTTGTAAGATCGGGGAATCCGCCAGGTCGTTTCGTCCACTCGCTGAAGGGGTCCGTGGAATCCGTCCTTTCCCATTCAACGCATCCTACTGCAATCCGCTAGACATCCTCCCCCACGCGCCCACATTACCACGCTTGGCTATCCCGCTGAAGTCGATTATTCCGGAAGATCTGATTACTCGCTCAAATTTGGTTATGGCGTCAAAATTACCCGCATTCAAAAGCCACGTCACTCAGCGTGGACACCGAGAGAGAGCTGAAACTCCGCGGCCGGGTTCGCCGTCCGCAGCGGTCGGCAACGTTCCCTTTGCTGGCTTCGCAAGGAGATGCTGGCACCGGGAAGGCCATCCCCCCAACCAATCCCAGACCCGTTTCTTCCTCCTTTTTCCCCCTTCTGCTTACGCCGCACAACTTACGCTGCACAAGTTACGCTGCACGACCTATACGCCGCACGACTCACGGCTGTGCTGCCTACGCTAAACGACCCGGCAGGCGGCGAGAGCTGGGATCGGCCTTGCAATCCTCGTGGCGCGGAGGTGCCCTGGCACAAATGCTGGGAAAAATCCGCCGCAACAAAATTCTAGGCAGTGGTCGGCGTTTCCGCGCGGTATTCCGCAGTCACCTTAGTCGTAATTCCGCCTCGCGGCCGGAAATCGGCCGTTACCCGCATCCAGCGGGGGCTTAATACCCCTACAAGATCATCCAGGATGCGATTCGTCACGTGTTCATAGAAGATTCCCACGTTACGGAATGCCTGGAGATACAACTTCAGGCTCTTCAGCTCCACACAGAGACGAGCGGGGACATAAAGGATGGTCATCGTTCCAAAATCCGGCTGGCCGGTTTTGGGACAAACGGATGTGAACTCCGGGCAGACGATCTCGATGGTGTAATCACGGTTGGGGTACTGGTTTTCAAACGTTTCGAGGATATTCCGGAAATCGGTGGTCACGGGCAATACTCCTTTCTCACTCTCCCCTATTTTGGCATGATGAGAGAAGAGCGGGAAGTCGCTTTTGCGGATTTTCGTGGGCGGTTTTGCGGGCCGCTCCGTGATCGTGCGAGAGATCGGCCAGTGCGGGGCGAGAGCGATGGACAACGTCGAAATCCGGCCTGGGGCCTCGCGTGGGCAACACTATGTCCAACAAAGCGGTGGTGCTTTTATCCGGGGGATTGGATTCCGCGACGGCGGCGGCCGAGGCCCGCCACGCCGGCTTCGACCTGTATGCGCTGACCGTGGATTACGGTCAGCGGCATCGCTGGGAACTCGCCGCCGCTCGCAGGGTGGCCGAATTTCTCGGCGTGCAACGGCACGTCTTTCTCAACGTGGATTTGACTGTCTTCGGCGGAAGTGCATTAACGGACCGTCTGCCCGTACCGAAAGATCGGCCCCTGGCTCCAGAGCGGACAGCCGCGCCGGTGCCTCCTGACATCCCCATCACCTATGTTCCGGCTCGGAACACGATCCTGCTGAGTTTGGCGCTGGCCTACGCCGAAACAGAGGGGGCGGGCGATATCTTCCTTGGCGTCAATGCCGTGGACTACAGCGGCTATCCCGACTGCCGCCCCGAGTTCTTGAAGGCCTTCCAGGA
The DNA here is from genome assembly GCA_020721965.1 of Blastopirellula marina. GTDB lineage: Bacteria > Planctomycetota > Planctomycetia > Pirellulales > Thermoguttaceae > Thermogutta. The sequence goes on from DYLS01000015.1 coordinate 24,291, forward strand.
ATTGGCCAATCTCGCCACCAAGGCCGGCGTCGAGGGGATGACGGCATTTCGGGTCCACGCCCCCTTGCTCCGCCTGAGCAAGGGTGAAATCATTCGTCGGGGACTAGCGTTGGGAGTGGACTACGCCCTGACCCACAGTTGCTATGACCCATCGCCCGACGGCCGGAGTTGTGGCCGGTGCGACGCCTGCCAGCTCCGCCGCCGCGGTTTTGCCGAAGCGGGAGTAGCGGACCCCATCCCATACGCCGACGATGCCGCCCCGAATGCTCCGTAAAGCCTTGCCCGGGAGAATACGCAACGCGATGCCATCGCCAATCGCCGCGATTCAGGACTTCAGGCCCCTGAATCCGGCCCGAGCATACAATGGAAAATGGCGTCACCGTTCAAGACCAGCCAGGAGTGTGCGATCGTGACTCGTGTCCAGCCCCAAGCCACCCTCTCCGTCATCCCGAAATCCGGGGACACGGCTGGGCGATCGTTTCGGTTGGCCGAGATCTTTCCATCCCGACAAGGCGAGGGGCTGCTGACCGGCACGGAGAGTCTCTTCATCCGTTTCAGCGGCTGCAATCTGCGTTGCCGTTTCTGCGATACCCCGTACGCATCGTGGCGACCGGAAGGAGAGCTGTTCACCGTGCAAGACGTGCTGTCTCGCGTGGCCGAGTTCCCAGCCCGGCACATAGTCATCACGGGTGGCGAGCCGATGCTGTTTCCCGAGTTGCCGCATCTATGCGATATTTTGGTTGGCCAGGGGTATCACATCACAATCGAGACGGCGGGGACTCGCTACCTGTCGCTGAAGTGCCACCTGATGTCGATCAGCCCCAAGCTGAGCAACTCCAACCCGGATCCCACCGAGCATCCGCGGTGGTCGGTTTTCCATGGCTGGCGGAGATTCCGACCGGACATCGTCCAGCAACTGATCAGCGAGCACGATTATCAGCTCAAATTCGTCATCGACCGTCCGGAAGATTGCCAAGAAGTGGCGGCATATTTGCAATACGTACCCACGGTGCGCAGGGACCGTGTGCTGATGATGCCGCAAGGGACGGACCTAGCCGACTTGGAGCAAAAGCGGCTATGGCTGGAACCATATTGCGAGCGGCATGGCCTGGTCTTCTGCCCGCGCAAGCAGATCGAATGGTTCGGGTGTCGTCGGGGCACATGAGGCTTACCGTTGCAACCGCCGGCCGGACCTTGGCGGGGTCTGACCCCGTCCCTGGGCAATGGATTGCGTAGCGCCCCCGGCTGGTGCGGAGACCGAAACCGGCGCCGCATTCCGAGCTGGCACAGCGCGATTTGCCGAGCTTGCCGCGATCGCCTACTCCTCCGGCAAGGCGGCCTTCCATCCGGCGTGCAAAAGGTCGGCCAATTCCCGCTGCACGTCGGCATACGCGGGATCGTCCACCAAGTTTACCGTCTCCCACGGATCATTTTCCAGATCGTACAGCGCGGTCGGGATGGGTGCCTTTTTGCTGAACTCCATGTAGCGATAGCGCTTTGTGCGAACCGCCTGTCCGAAGGCGTCGTTGTCGTCCTCCACGATGAAGGCCGCCTTTTTCCAATGCCTCTTGGGATTTTCTAGTAGTGGCACGAAACTGGTACCCTGCAGGTTCTGTGGGAGGTCCAGTTTGAGCAGTTCTCCTAACGTAGGGACAAGGTCCACGAATTCCACGATTTCGTCGCACACCGCCCCGTTGCCCGCCGCCCCCGGGACTCGAACGATCAGCGGTGCCCGATGCGTTGCTTCCAGCATCGAATACTTCGACCCAAAACCGTGGTCCCCGAGATGAAAGCCATGATCCCCCAGCAGGATCACGATCGTTTTGTCAGCCAATCCCGTTTTGTCTAAGGCATCCAAAATCATGCCGACATTGTCGTCGACAAAAGTCAAACAGGCATAATAGGCAGCCAAGGCCTCTTTGGCTTGTTGCGATGTGGGTTGGTGCTGCGTGAAAATGTCGGGATTGCCGCCCGTCGTACGCCGCGGATACGGACAGTTGACAAGACCTTGAGGCGTAGCGGGGAAGTCGGGCAACGTCGCCGGATCGTACATGGCGACATATTCCTTGGGCGCAACCAGAGGCGTGTGCGGTCGCGACTGCGAAACCGCCAAGAAGAACTGTCGGCCGCTCTTGGCGAACTCTTCCAAAAGGGCCGCGGCAGTAGCCGCCATGCGATAGTCCCACTCTTGCTCCCGCGTCCGCCCCGAATCGCCGTACCGATCCGAATTCCGCCGCAGCCACTGCGCATACTCTCGGCTCTTTTTATCCTTGGGGGCCGGTTGCCAACCCTCTGGCCTTGGCACGGGCGGGAATTTCAAGATCGGGGCCGGTCCCTGCCAGCCCGCGGGATGCTGCTGATAGTGCTCGATCCGATCGAATGTCGCGAGCTGCTTGTCCGCGTAGTCCAAGCGATGAAACAACTTGCCGATGACCGCGGTGGAAAAGCCTCGGGCCTTCAACATTTCGGGCAGCGTCACCACGTTGGGCGGCATGACTTCGTCCATCACATGGCCGTTCGAGGTAACGCCTGTGGTCAACGGTCGTAGTCCCGTCAAAAAAGACGTTCGCGACGGATTGCAGCAAACTGCCTGAACGTATGCCCGGTCGAAACGGATGCCGGTTTCGGCGAAACGGCTCAGGTGCGGTGTCCGACAAAGGTGATTACCATAACAGCCCAGGGCCGCCGCATTGCAATCCTCGATGTTGATGAACAAGACGTTCATGTTCGAGGTGTCGATCTTCGGCGAGTCCTTTTCCAGTTCCACCCCCGCGGTCGTCGCGACCGAAAAGCACGTGCCCCATAAGCTCGCCAAAAAGCACAACGGAAAAGCAGACCAAGACCATCTACGTGCCGATACTCGTGTACATCGGATTTGCATCACTCAGCCTCCCGCAACAGCATGCTGTAGCCCAACGCGACGCCGCCGATGCCCAGAGTCCGCCTAGCCAATTCATTTTCGGCGGCGTGCGGACACACGCGTACATAATAACACGCCGCGTCATGATTCAATACTCCGCATTCTTGTAATTCAACTGGAGTTCCTGTAGAATTTAGCGGTTATCCGCTATCATCGTGGCTGGCTCTGGCTGGATCGCTGTCATTGTGGCCAGCTCGATAGCGTGCTCGTTTTCCGGCTCTGGCACTCAGATCGCAAGCTCGGCATGATCAAACTGCCTGTCCCGTCGTGGCCGCTGCTGCTCCTCGCGGTTCTCGTGGGAGTTCTCCTCGGCTCCGGAACATATACGGTATATTACGCCAACGGCCTCTCCTATTTGAGCAACGATCCCCGGGCGTGCGTCAACTGCCACATCATGCGCGACCACTACGACGGCTGGCAGAAGGCCAGCCATCACGCGGTGGCCACCTGCAACGATTGCCATGCGCCACACGCCTTGATCCCCAAATACCTGGCCAAGGCCGAGAATGGCTATCGCCACTCCAAAGCCTTCACCTTGCAAGATTTCCACGAACCGATTCGCATCCGGCCGGGCAATGCGGAAATGCTCCGCCGCAATTGCATCGAGTGTCACCAAGAGATGGTCAGTTGGATCGTGGCCTTGGACGACCCGGAGCACACCTTGAGCTGTGTTCACTGCCACGACGCCGTCGGACACGGCCCGACCAAATAGAAAGATGGCTCCATGACAGAACCGGAAAAATCGACTTTGCGCTTCAGTCGGCTGGCCTGGATCATTTACGGGATCGTGGTGCTGGTGACGGCCGCCGCCACGGTAGGCGTGATGGCCATCTGGCAAAACATATCGCTTCGCAAGCAGGAATCGCTACAAACCGTCTTCCAGGTGGTCAAGCTCACGGAAGACACCGTGGACCCCGCAGAGTGGGGCAAGAACTTTCGCCGACAGTACGACAGTTATAAGCGGACGGTGGATACGGAGCGGACCCGTTACGGCGGCAGCGAGGCCTTTCAAAAACTGGACGAAGACCCCCGCTGGCGCGTGTTCTTCCAAGGCTACGCCTTTGGCGTCGACTACCGAGAAGAACGGGGACATGCCTACATGTTGCAAGATCAAGACCAAACCGAACGTGTAAGGCAATTCCAGCAGCCGGGGTCTTGCCTGCACTGCCATGCGGCCGTGATCCCGGCATACCGAGAGATGGGCCGCCGGGCCGGCATCAGCGACGACCATCGCCAAGAGCAGATCATGAAGGGCTTCGAGGTGGTTTGCGCGATGCCTTGGACGGAAGCCCGCAACCTCACCGACGACCAAGGCCGAAAGCTCATCGACCACCCCGTAACCTGCCTCGACTGCCATGATCCGGCGACCATGCAGCTTCGGGTCACGCGGCCGGGATTCCTGAACGGGATCCAGCGGCTGGCGGAGTCGGACGACGACGTCCCCCATTTCCCCAGCATCCTCCGCTGGCGGAAAGGCCCCCGGGACAAGCCCTACGACCCCAACCGCGACGCCTCGCGGCAGGAAATGCGGTCCATGGTGTGCGGCCAATGCCATGTGGAATACTACTTCAAGGGTCCCGGCAAACTCCTCACCTATCCGTGGCACCACGGACTGAAGATGGATCAAGAGGAGGCCTATTACGACGAGGTGAAATTCACGGACTGGAAGCACGGCCGGTCCCAAGCCCCCATGCTCAAGGCCCAGCACCCCGAATTCGAAATGTGGAGCCAGGGCATCCATGCCCGTAGCGGTGTGGCCTGCGCCGACTGCCACATGCCTTACGTTCGTGTGGGAGCGGTGAAGATCAGTGACCACCACGTCCGCAGTCCGTTACTGAACATCTCTCGGGCTTGCCAGACCTGCCACCGCTACCCGGAGGATGAAATCCTCGCCCGCGCCGAAGCCATTCAAACCCGCACCAAGTCCATGATGGACCGAGCGGAGATCGCCGTCCTGGACCTGATCGAGGCGATCGTGGCGGCCGAAAAGTCGGGGGTGGATGCGGAGTCTCTGGAAGCGGCACGGCAATTCCATCGGCGGTCGCAATGGCGACTGGATTACGTAGCGGCAGAGAATTCGCTGGGCTTCCACGCCCCGCAAGAGGCCGCCCGCATCCTAGCCGAGGCAATCGACATCGCCCGGCAAGGGCAGGTAGCCCTCCCCCGGGTACAAAAGACTGCCGGGAATTAGTCCTAACTGGACTTTTGTAACCTGTGTTCATAAGCTCCCCCCTTTCGTCCGGAAATGGCCGGGTGAGAGCAGTTTACTGCGAAAACGGCTTTCGCTGTTTTGCCTGACTTGACCAAGCGCGAGACTTGTCACCCCATCTCAGAGGGGGATCAAGCACTTTGCAAAAGTCCGGTCCTAAATCGCAGGGTCGTTTGCTTGGCTCAACATCGTTTGCTTGGATCAACATATTGCGGCGATGAGACATGACGCGTCGCAGATGTGCTGAGCACATCATGCAATCAGGCGGACTTTGCGTTATAGGATCAAAAAAGAGTTCGCAAACAGAGCGTTGGGTCCCAAGGCATCTGATGTCGTAGTGCCGTACCCAACGTATGAGCCAATGAACCCAGACGCACCCCAGGCTACGAATCCAGACGCTGTGAAGAACGGCTATTCGCCAAATCTCACGGCACTTGCTTGCTTTGCCTAGCTTGCCCAATTAAGATCGAATTGTGCCGCCTTAACGCATCACTGATTTGCTGGCCCTGTAGGTAGCTGGGCGGCGGGGCGGATCGTCGTCGGTTCGTTTGCGAAATGGCGTCCGCCTGTGCGGCGTCCATGCGGCAATTTCCATTTCGTCACAAGAAAGGGATCCAAGTAGAACGACTGGGTCGTTCCGCTGGGCAGCCGGGCGCCTTCCAGCCCGTCGGCCGAAAACGGTCCCGAGACGTTTCGATGGAGAGGCTCCTCATGTATCGATCAGGCTGTGTGCGTCGATGGTTGGGCTGGTTTTTGCCCGCCATGTTTTGGGCAGCGATCTGCCAATCTCTGACTTTGGCGCAAAATAATCAAAATAATCAAAACGTCCCGGCCAGCGCCCCTGCCGGCGTGCTCGTCAGCCCGGACGGTGTGCTCGGCTTGCAAACCGCCGCGGACCCCACGGGCAGCGTGATGCGTGCCCGGGCCGCAGCCGCCCGGCAATCCCTCCCGCCCGATATCCTCCGCTATAGCCGACTGCGCAAGGTCTCGCTGCCACGGCTGGAAAAGGCCATCATCGCCGCCAACGGCACGATCACGGATGAGATGCGCTACATGGCGGGGCTACTGCGAGTCCGCTACGTGTTCCTCTACCCGGAAAGCGGTGACATCGTGCTCGCCGGGCCGGCCGAGGGCTGGGTGCCCGATCCCGCCGGCCGGGTCGTCGGCATCACCAGTGGAAAGCCCGTCATCCAATTGCAGGACGTGGTGACGGCCCTGCGGGCCTTCCCCAAGGATCAAGAAGGTCCCGCCGTGATCGGTTGCTCGATCGATCCGACCGAGGAGGGCCTCCAAAAAATGCAAGAGTTCCGGCGATCGCTAGGCTCCACGTTCCCCCGCGGCCAGGAAGTAACGGTCGCCCGGTACATGAGCACCGGCGTAAAGAACAGTCTGGGCCTGCAGGAGATCACCATCGAGGGCGTCCCCGCCGACACGCATTTCGCCCACATCCTGGTTGAAGCCGATTACCGCATGAAGCTGATCGGCATCGGTCTGGAAAAGCCGCCGGTCCGGCTGACCAGCTTTGTGGAGCGGGCGGCATCATCGTCCGTCCCCCCCAATGCCCTCTTCCGTTGGTACTTCGTCCCCGACTACCAATGCGTGCGGGTTACGGAGGACAGCGCTGGATTGGAATTGGTGGGCGATGGGGTCAAACTGGTGGGCGAGGACGAAGTGGTGCTTTCGGGAGGCACCCGCGCCCAGGCCGCCACCTCGAACGCCGCCAGCCGCGCGTTTACCACCAGCTTCACCAAGAAGTATCCCGAACTGGCTGCCCGATCGCCGGTCTATGCGGAGCTTCGCAACGTGATCGATCTGGCCGTGATGGCCGCCTTCATCCAAAAGAACGATTTCTACACGCAAGCCAACTGGAAGATGGAATTCCTGGGCGATGAGTCGAAATTCCCCGTCCGGACTTACCCGGCCCCCAAGCAAGTGGAATCGGCGGTGAATGCAATCATCAAGGGGTCGCGCATTATGACTCCGATCGGTGGCGGCGTCCAGATCGAGACGGAAGAGGCGATCCGCGACGAGAACTTACTCCCCGACGAAGGGAATCAGGTCGGCAAGCTCCGCGAGGAAGTCAAGGTCTCCCTGCCCGCCGATACCTGGTGGTGGGATTGAACTGCTCCCTGCGACGCGACGTGGGAGCGTCTCCCGTCGCATTGTCTTCGCTTAGCAAATCAGCCGCCGATTTCCTGTCGGCGGTTTTCTTTGCGCTGAATTGCTCACCGGTGCGCGTCACAAAAATCGGCTGAAAACGAGCGCCCGCCTAGTCCAATGCTCCTAAACGTATTCCTGCGTAAATCATTATTGGGTAACGACATCTGGTTGATTTGCATTGCATACTATGGTCATGCAATAGTTTTTCGTAAGATCTTTTCCTGTAATGAGTTGCGTGATATGCCGTGTGCACAGAAAGCGGTGGGGGAATCAGGGTGCTCAATGGGCGCAAATCGTTGTTTCTAAGGCACTTGCAATTATCACTCCCCCGGGAGGAACTTTGGACTAAGATGCCGCAGTAGGCACTAGGGCATCAGGCAGGGACGGGCGGCGCCGGAGCGGCCCAAGCGGCTTCGTCCCAAACGGAGATCGGCTCCGCGCCTTTGGAAGGGGTGCGGCGCGAACGGTAAATCACATTGGCGATGAACCAGCGGTAATCGCGAATGGGGAGAAACGTGGTCCCCTGCCGTCCGGCCAGCGTCATGAAGCAGAACAGGAGACAGAGGAGGAAGCCTTGCGCGATTAGGACGCAGGCCAGGCCGGCCGCCGAGGTGGCCCAACCTGGAATAGCCCAGGGCGTGAACCATCGCACGCCTACCACCAATAGCAATGCCGCGAAGGCTGCTGCAATGCAGGCCGTGCTAGCCAGCAGCAACCGGACGCCGACCGTATCCGCGTGAACGGACAGGGCGGAGAGGCCATGCTGGATCAAGCCCGTCAGTCCCATCCCCGATCGCCCGAACGAGCGCCGCACGCGATCGACGGGTACCTCGCAGCAGGCCAGCCTGGTCTTGTAAACAGCGGCGGCGTAATGGTTCCAAATCTCCCACGCCGCGGTCAGGCTCTCCAGGTGCCGCCGGGGAACGACGCTGAAATTGCCCACCCGCCATGATCGGCCCGTCAAAACCCGATACAAACCACGGTAGGCCAGATAGCCGAGGCGGAAGAGCACCCCTTCGGATCGTCGGCGGCGGCGTGCAAACACGATCTTGGCCATCCCTTCCTCTTCGGCACGCCGCATCAACCTCGGGACGTCGGCCGGATTGTCTTCACCGTCGCAATCCATGACCACGACGCCGTGGCAGGGCAGATGCTCCGCGATATAGGCCAGCCCGATGGCGAGGGCACGCTGATGCCCCAAGTTCCGCCGCAGCCGAAGCACGCGGATTTCGTCGATCGCCGCATCGTCAGGCAGGTCCGGGGGCGTCAGGGGGTGGCAAGAGCCGTCGTCGGCCAAGACCACCACAACGCCGCGAGACAACCTCCCCGCGGCGGCCTCAGCACGCAAAACGCGGTGCAGCGATTCTACGGTGCGACTTACCGCCGTCTCATCATTGAAAACCGGCATCAACACGACCCACGGATGGGCCTTCGCGGCCTCCATCTCCGGGGTAGCATTTCGCTCGTTCAGCGCGGTCGGCATGTGGTTCAATTCCCGTTGGACATCGCGGCTCACCGAAGCGGCGGGGAAGGCCCAGCGGTCGGAAAGAGACGCCAGGGCCGCCCCGTCCACACCGTTTGGGGACGGCATTCCTACTGAATCCTACCTTGCAGGCAGGGTCCTCGGCGCCCGTGCGAGGATCGAAAACCAGACGCAAAATCGGCGCCGTGCAGGAAGGATTCATCCCACCGGAAGATGGGCGGGCTATACTTGGATGGACGCCGAACACGGCGCGCCGAGACAAGGCCGAACTCCGCCTAGTTTTGCGCCGTCCTTATAACCCGCTTTATCGTTACGAACCGCTTGCCATCGCCGGAAAACGTCATGCCCCCGCAGGAATTCCTTCCCCGCTGGTTTGCGCCTTTGGTGACGGCGGAACACACCGACCTGAGCGGCATTTTTCTGCGATTGGGGATGTGCGTGCTGCTCGGGTTTCTGGTCGGCCTGCAACGGGAGCACACGGAGGCCGGGATGCCTGGTCTGCGGACATTCCCCCTCATCACCTTGGCTGGCGGCGTGTTCGCCATCGTCGGCAGGCTGATCGGCGTTTGGGTTCCGGCGGCGGCACTCTTAACCGTGGTGGCTCTTTTATTCTTTCCCCAATGGCTGCGACTGCAACAGCGGGAACCCGACCCAGGCATCACCACGAGCATGGCGGCGCTGCTGATGTACGGCGTGGGCGCGCTCCTGCTGCTCACGCGGTTGGAGGTCGGCGTGGTGGTTGGCGGAGCCATCGCCGTCATGCTCCAGTTCAAACCCGAGATGCGTCACCTGTCGGATCAGTTGGGGGCCGAGGACCTCCGCGCCATCATGCAATTCGTGTTGATTTCCTGCATCATCCTGCCAGTGCTGCCCGATACACCGATCGATCCGTACGGCGTCATCCGCCCCTTCAACGTGTGGCTCATGGTAGTGCTGATCGTGGCCCTGAGCCTGGGCGGATACATCGCCTACAAATTCATGGGCCGGGCGGCAGGAGTGTTCCTCACGGGGCTGCTGGGCGGGGCCGTCTCCAGCACCGCCGCCACGATCAGCGCCGCGCGGCAGGTGAAGGCCGATGCGGGCCTTTTCTCGGCCGCCCACGCCATCGTCCTCTTGGCCTCCGCGGTGATGTTCGCACGCGTTTTCGTCGAAATGCTGGTCGTCAATCCCAGATTTCTGGCGAATTCGGCCTCGCCTCTCCTGATCATGGCGCTGGCTACCCTCCTTCCAGCCTTCGCTCAATGGCGACGCGCCCGGCAGACTCCACCACTGATCGCCGACGCGAAAAACCCCACGCAAATGCGGGCGGCCATCCTGTTCGCGATTGCGTACGCCGTGGTGTTGTTCCTCGTGGCGGCAGTCAAGGATGCCCTGGGAGACCGCGGCCTGTTTGTTCTAGCGTTTTTCTCCGGGCTGCACGACATGGACGCCGTTACGTTATCGCTGGCCCGCATGGCTTCCACGGATGAAGCCATCCTCGCCAATGGCTGGCGTTACCTGGTGATTGCGATCATCGCCAATATGGTGGTGAAGTCAGCGTTTGCAGGGCTGCTCGGCGCCTGGAAGCTGGGGCGCGGCGTGGCCCTATCCTTTGCAATCCCCACAGCAGCGGGGATCGCTTTAGTCCTGCTGCTTTAGCACCGTGGCGTTGGGCAGCAGCTCCAGCCGGACACGCCAACCCTTGGTGTGTCACCTTCCGCTCCGGTAGGTCATCCAGAAAATGCCAAGCCTTTGTGGGCCAGCCGCTGTCCACGGCATAAAATGAAGAAGAAGCAATCCGAGGGCTGATCGGCAGGTAGGCGTGCGGCAGCCGGGACGCGCCGCAATGGCGTGGGATACGTGGGATAAACGACTCCGAGCCCACCAAGGCCGCCGCCCTCCCGCAAGGCTCGGCGAGGTGAAGGCATGGGCCAGCGCGTCATCGATCCACCCCAGGTAGCACCGGACGAGCAGGGCACCCGGCCCGGCGGCTGGTGGCACCAAAAAGACGACAAGGTGGTCTGCGACCTTTGTCCCCGCGCTTGCGTGCTGGGCGAAGGGCAACGCGGGTTCTGCTTTGTGCGCCAGAATCTCGGCGGCCAGATGGTCTTAACAACCTATGGCCGCAGCACCGGTTTCTGCATCGATCCCATCGAGAAAAAACCCCTGAACCACTTCTTTCCCGGTAGCGCTGTGCTCTCCTTCGGTACGGCGGGATGCAACCTGGGCTGCAAGTTCTGCCAGAACTGGTCGATCTCCAAGTCGCGGGAGATACGCCAGTTGAGCGAGCGAGCGTCGCCCCAGGCTATTGCGGGCGCCACGCGGTCTCTGGGTTGCCAGAGCGTGGCCTATACCTACAACGACCCCATCATTTTTGCCGAATATGCCATCGACACGGCCAAGGCCTGTCGCGAGGCGGGCATCCTGAATGTGGCAGTTACGTCGGGATACATCAGCCACGCTGCCCGACCCGCCTTTTTCCGATTCATGGACGCCGCCAATGTCGATCTGAAAGGTTTTACCGAAGATTTTTATTGGAACCTTTGCAGCGGACACTTGCAGCCCGTGCTCGACACGCTCCGCTACCTAGTCCACGAAACCGACGTTTGGGTCGAGATCACGACCTTGCTAATCCCCAGGGCGAATGACTCGTCCGAGGAGCTTCGGCGCATGTGCGACTGGATCACGGAGCATTTGGGGACGGACGTGCCGCTGCATTTCACGGCCTTTCATCCCGACTTCCGTTTGCAAGACCGCGGCCCCACTCCCATCCAGACCCTGAACACCGCGTATGACATCGCCTGTCAGACGGGGTTGAAGTATGTGTATACGGGCAATTGTTACGACGTAGCGCGTCAAAGCACCTATTGCCCGGCTTGCCACCGCTGCGTGATCGAGCGGGAGGGCTACACCATTGGCCGATACTTTCTGAAAGGCAACCATTGTGCGCATTGCGGCGCGGAGGTGCATGGTCGTTTTGACGCTGCTGGACAGCCCGGCCAATGGGGCAGCCGGCGGCAGCCCGTCCCCATCGCAATGTTCGAGCAACGCATGAATCGAAAGGCTTGAGAGCGGCGGGATCGGCAGGAGTTGACACCGACCGATGGATCGGGCAAACCGATCGAAAGCCTCGAACAAAGAGATCGAAGCAATCGGGCGGGTCGCTCCGGGCGGCCTTGGGCGAGCGTCAGGGTGCGTACCGATCCGGCAATTCCCAAGCCACGTAAAGCGAGCCGGTAGTCGCAAGATGTCGGTCTGCGATTCAAAATAAAGGCGCTGGCGATCCCAGGTCGATTCTCACAGCAGGTCGGCCCTGGATTCGTCGCGACGGTGAACTCGACTGCGAATCACCGGGAACCGAACCGATCCCTCGACTTTTTCTGTAAGCAAGGATGTTTGCCATGAACTTCACCTCCGCATCAGGGCAGCACGGCGTTCCGGAAAACGGTGGCGATAAGGTCGTGCCGCATCCGCCTCAACTTTCGCCGGCTGATCGCGAGACGGTCTTACGGACCGCCGCCCAATGGGTCGCGGCATTTGTGGGGGGACCGGCGACCGGCAACGTCCCGCCCTTGCCGCAGGAGGTCGGCTCGCTTCCCGTCTGGGGAGTCTTCGTGAGCCTCAAGCGGGGCGAAAAGCTCCGCGCGTGTTGTGGGTGGCTGGGTGAGAGCATTACCTTGGGCACGGCCCTGCGGTCGGCGGCAGAGCTGTCCGCCAAACACGATCTGCGTTTTCCGCCCATCCGGCCGGAGGAACTGCCCGACCTGACCGTCGAGGTCTGGCTCCTGTGGGGGCTGGAGACCGTCACGGAAAAAGGAGAGGCCCGCATTCAAGCGGTGGAAATTGGGCGTCACGGCCTCATGATTTCGCGTGGCCAATCCTCGGGCCTCCTTCTGCCTGGGGTAGCCACGGAGCACGGCTTCGACGCGCGGACCTTTTTGGAACACGTCTGCTTGAAAGCCGGTTTGCCGCGCAGTGCGTGGCTCGAAGCGGATACCGAACTGAAGCGATTCGAGGGCTTTGCGCTCAGGGCAGCGGTACGGGACTTTGGGGACGACGCCTCGGGCATCACCCACAGTTCGAGCGCAACTGGACCGGGGCGGGGGGATGTAAAGCGATTGGCGGCCCTGGCGCGGAACAATCTGGGGGCCTTGGCCTTCGGGGCGGTGCCCACTTGGTATGCGCCCAATCTCTACGACGGTCAGGTGCAAGGATTGGTCCTGACGATCAAAACGGCGGACCAGGGCGAGCGGGTGCTGGAGGCGGGTCGTGTGCTGCCTGCCGCCGAGATTCCCTTGCAGGCCACCTTGGCCGATCTGATCAAAACTGCCCTGTCCGGCCTCGAATCGGTAAGGCAAGACCCCCAGTCGGTCTCGGCCCTCCGCGTGGGTTTGACCGTCTTGCGAAATCCACGAAGGCTAGGAACAGGTCCCACCTGTGATTTGACAGACTTCGACCCTCAGACGCACGCGCTATGCGTGGTTTGGGAGGATCGCTGGGCGCTCGCGTTTGATCCCCAAGCCGGCAAGGAAGCCGTGCTCCGCCAGGCATTGGCACGTCTGCGATGCGCCGCGGCGGAGGAGGCCGCAATTTGGCGACTGGATTGCTTGGGGACAGAGCCGCGGATCGAATTGGGAAACGTTCGATTGCCGCTGGCTGGGGCCTCTGTGCGACGCCCCGCCGTAGCCGGTCGCTTTTATCCCGAAGACCCAAAAGAACTCAACGAAGCCCTCCAGTCCATGCTGCCGAAGGATCGCGGCAACGAGAAATGGGCGGGGGCGCTCGTACCACATGCGGGCTGGATCTATTCTGGCAAGCTGGCCGCCCAGGTCTTTGCACGGATCAAGTTTCCCTCCAAGGTGCTGATCTTCGGACCCAAGCACGTCCCGCAGGGTTCCGATTGGGCGGTAGCGCCGCACCGCACCTGGGCCTTGCCGGGTTTGAGCCTGCACTCCGACCCCGAACTGGCGCAGCGGATCGCGGAGTGTGTGCCCCCCTTTGAGGCCGACGCCGTTGCCCATGCCGCCGAGCACTGCATCGAGGTCCAACTCCCTATCGTGGCGCGTTTGGCGCCTGCTTCTCAGGTGATCGGCCTCGTCCTGCGCGAGGGCACTTACGATATGCTATGCCAGGCCGCCGATGCCTTGGCGAAACTCCTCGAATCCCTCCCCGAGCTGCCGCTCTTGGTCGTTTCCACGGATATGCACCACTACTCCGACGATGCCACGACGCGAAAATTGGATGCGGCGGCCATCGCGGCCCTGCGGAATCTGGACTCCCGACAACTTTGGGACACCGTTCGCCAGCGCGGCGTCAAGATGTGCGGCTATCGCCCTGTCGTGCTGGTCATGGAAACGCTCCGCCGCCTGGGGAAACTCCACCGTTGCGAACCGGTCGGCTATGCCACCAGCGCGGATGCCTCGGGCGACACCCGCGAGGTGGTGGGTTACGCCGGGTTGCTGTGGAATTGATATATTTGGCCGATCCCGGGTAAGATAGGGCAAGAGGCAGCCCCACGCGGAATCTGCATTCTCGGAACATTCCAGCCCCACGTGCACCACATTCATGAGCGACGACTTCGATCCCTATCGCAAATGGTTGGGCATCCCGCCCAGCGAACAGCCGCCCAACCACTACCGCTTGCTGGGAATCGCCCCCTTCGAAACGGATCGGGAGGTGATACAGAACGCGGCGGATCGTCAGATGGGGCATGTGCGAAAGTTCCAGGCGGGGCCGTACGCAAGCGACTGTCAAAAGCTGCTCAACGAACTCGCCGCCGCCCGGGTCTGCCTGCTCGATCCCGCACGGAAGCGAGAGTATGATCAACGTCTGTTCACGGAGTTTCGCGCGTCGGGTAAACCACTGCCGTATCCCGTCGCCGAGGCCTGGTCCGCTGAGAGCACGGCGCCAGAACACGGTTCCGAAACGGGTCAGGCCGAGGAAGACGGTCCCGCCCTGAAGGTCCGTCCCATCCCGCCGGCGCCAACAACCGTCCGCTTCAACGCCGATCTGGCGGAGGAAAAGGAGGGCTGGCAGTTTTCGGACCCAACGGCTACGTCACGGGCAACATCTCGACCTACCCACTTCGTGTACCGCCGGCGATCCGATCCGTGGCGCAGCCCTATGACGCTGGCCCTGCTGGTCGTCCTGCTACTTCTCGTTGCCACGGGAGGAATCTTGCTGGTCGTATTTCGCGACGAGCTGTTTCGATAACAGCAGAGCCACGGCATAACCCTGCGGTAGCGAAAAGGAGCAGATTGACCTGCGGGATGATCGACACGTCATGGAACAGGCCATTCACGGCATAACCGATGATGGTTGCGCCCAGGAGCAAGGCCGTCCCACGCCCTGGCCGGTGCTGGGAGGAATCATAAACTCTGCGGTGGGCCTCGCGGAACCAGAGGCCCAGCATGAGGAGAAATCCAGCCAATCCCACGACGCCGGTTTCCACCAGCAGCGAGAGGAACACGTTGTGTTGCGTGTAGGGCCTTGCTCGTTCGAGGGGATAGGGGCCAGTGCGTTCCGACAAATAGGGGAGCTTCGCGCGATCGTATTGTCCCAAACCAAAACCGAGTAGCGGTCGGTCCTCGACCATACGCAGAGCAAGGGAGGCCAAAATGGGCCGCAGCCGCACGGATTCGGCCGCCGCGGAGGCGTTGAGGTCTCGATCGCGCTTCAGTTCCAGCACCTTGCCGGAGAGCAATACGGCGGCCAGCACCGCGGCAGCCAAACCGGTCAGCACGAGGCGTCGGCGGAGTTCCGGCCGCGTGATCCCCGCCGCCAGCCACAACGTTGCAGCCCCCGCCGCCAGCCAAACGCTCCGCGTGAGCGTGGCAACCTGCCCGAATCCGATGAGAGCACCGGCCAGGACCAGCAACAAGCGCCGTCGTTGGGACGCCGCGGGCCACAGTGCCCAGAGCGCCGCCCAGGCCGCCAGCAATAGCACCCCATTGCCGACGGGATTGAGGAGCGGTCCCCGCGCGCGGCCGAAGAACTCCGCATAATCCCGCGACGCAATGTAGCGTGGCCAGATCCAGCCTGTTGCCCCGGATACCTCACAAATGGCGATGAGGGCGAGATACACTCCAACCACCGCACAAATCATCAGCGCGGTTTGCTCCCCACGCGAGCCGATCGCCCCCGTTCGCAAGGCGAGGTACACTCCCAGCGGCATGGCGTAATAGAATAACCAGCGCGACAGCGCCGCCTGCACGTCTCCATCGGCAGCCGCAGCCCATCCGGCAGATACCGCCAAATACAACACCCAAACGCAGGGTATCCAGTCGGTCGCCAAGTCAAAGGTAATCCATCGCCCAAGCGAGCGATCTTGCCGCGGATCGTGAGTGCTGCATTGCATCGGCCAGCCGCACCAGAGGGAGGTCACGGCGCTGTCCCGCATTCCAAGCCCTCCTCGGGCCACTGGCGCGGAGATCGGCTGGGAATCGCGTGATCGCGCCCACCACGCCCATTGGACGAGCATTACAACCCAAAGGACGCGGTCGATGGTGATAGGAATCGGTGAGGTCTCCCAATGGAAGAAGGGATAGCCGAGAAACACCGCGGCCAGCACGACGCCCGCGGCGGTCGCCGCCGGTCCGAACGCAACAACGAACCGTCCTCCCCATGTCGCCAAAAGGAGCGCCGCCAGCCCGGCGAAGAATGCGAGGTCGGAGGCCGTCACAGTAACCATGGGTGTACGGCTCCTGGCGATCAAGTATTGCTGGAGCATCCCGCCGCCGCGTTGACCAGCGCCGCCGTAAAGCTCAGGGCGTGATGATCCGTGCCAGTCGGCAGACGCCCGTCCTCCTCAGTCCATAGAGGCATCACGGATGGGCCTGCCAAAGCGGCTTCACGTGCAACATCCTCTTCCTTCGCGGAGGGCTTGCTCATGGCCTGAGCCTCGGCCATCGGATCGGGCGAAGTCTCGCCTTCTGCTGCGAAGTGCAGTACAGGTTCTCCGCTGGGCGGCTCCTTCGTCGATGGGGCTGGCGTGCCTTGGACGTGCCGTGCTGCCTCGTCTTCACGGCTTGGTCGCGTCTCCGCGCCGCTGGGATTCGCGTCGGCGCTCGAATACGCCACCCATCGGCTCTCCGTAACAAAAGATGCAGCCGACCCGCCCGAGGATTCTTGCGGCGTCGGAAGGGCCGCGGTCTTTAGCGGTATACTCCAAGCCAAGATGCCGAGACCAAAGAGAATTCCCGCGACCAGTCCAACACCCAGCACGGCCGCCTTTCCTGGCCCGACCGGATCCAATCCCGCCTCGGCGTTTTCGATGGGGATCACGAGTTGGGCCGATGCCAGGGACTCGGCAGCTAGTCGCGCATCGTCCCTCCGCTGACGGGCAGTTTGCAAGACGGCCAGGCGTTGTTCCCGCTCGCTTACCAGATTGGCGTATTCTACTCGCTTTGCCGCCAGATCGCGGATTTCGCTGTCCAGCGTGGCGAGCCGGGACTGCACAAGCTCGCGTCTTGCCCGCAACTCGTCGCATTCCGACTTCAAGATTGACAGAAATGCGGCGACTTCCTCGGAGAGTCGGTCGTGAATCTCGCGTTCGGCCGCAGTGGCGGCCACGACGTCGGGGTGATTTTCCGTCATGCGGCTGCGTACTTCGGCCAGTTTGACCTGCGATTCGACCCAGGCCGTCTTCCACTTCTCGATACTGGGTTCCTGTTTGATCAAGGCATTGGCGGCGTTCAATAGCCGTGCGGGATCGACCAGGGCGGATTGCACCTCTCGCAGCAGCCCTTCCGTGTCGGCAAGGCTGGTCTCGACGGCACGCAGTTCGGCGTTCCCCTCCAAGACTTTTCTGGTCAACGGCGTATCGTTGGAGGCGCCGGTAGCCCAGGCCCGCATCTCGGGCAAATAGGTACCCAGTTCCTTTTCCAGTGCTGCCAGTCGCCCGTTGATTACACGGAGTTCCGATTCGGCGGCGCGTACGGCTTGCTCCCATTCGGCCACGGCGGCCGCGGCCCGCTCCCGCCGCAGAAGGCGCCATTTCTCGTCGGCCCGCCGACAAAGGCTCTCGACGAGCTTGATGGCCCGGCCGCGATCCTCGTCACGAATCCGAAGGCACAGAATATCCGATGAACCGAGATCGGCCCCCTGCGGCGGCGTGATCTGGATCGCCTTGCGGAGCCGCTCGATCTGCCGCAATGGGATCTGCGCGATCCTCTCGCCCCCTGCGGGGGAGGCCGCCTTGCCGTCCACCTCACGCAGCGTCGCCTCCAGTACGTCCCGGGAACGCACCAGTTCCACCAAGGTCTCCTGTAACGATTTCCGCTGATCACCGTCCAGCCAGCGGGAATCTCCCTCCAACGATGCGGCCTGCGGGCGCACGCTGACAGTTTGTGTCGCCTCCCACTGGGCTGGGCGGACGATCACGTACGCCACGGTGGCCAGCCACACCACCAGCGCCGGCAGCAGCCACACGGCGGGGCGCCGCCAGGCCAGTTGCCAAAAGCCACTCGACGGTTGCGAGTCTCCCACAAACCTCGAACGCCCTTCGGCGCTACCTCGAAACCAGTCCACCATATCCAAATCTCCTGCATCCCGCAGCGAAAGCGGTGAAAATCATCGTCAGTGTATGACTCGGCCACTTGTCATCCCGCGAACCCCCGGTGCATCGCAATGCCGGGCGGCGACAGGCCCTTAAGGTAACCGGTCACGGGTAAAACAATGCAGAAAACGCGGTGCTTTCACCAGCCGTATAACAAAGACGCCCTGTTCGTGGACCCCGATTGCTCAAGGGAACCACGAAAAGTGATAACCGATACGGCGTGACACCTCGAATCTTCCGAGTACGGTTACGCCTTAAGTAAACCTAGCTCACATCAACGACGGCACCCGGGACCCAACAGGCGACGAACTTTCATTTTCCAGCAACCACCTAAGGCCGATCGTGCGGATTCTGGCGACTTTGGCGGACACGCGATTGAGATGCGGAATGAATTTGTGCCGAGATGGAGAATAATTGCAGGCGACGCTTGCGTTACTCCCCGAATGTCCCACACTTTTCAAAGACCGCTTCAACGATTGCATCCGAAACCGGGGCGAAATGAAGCGATTCGCACGCCAAACGTCAGGCAAACGGGACATGCGCACTCGCGGGAGACGCGACCCTCCGAGGGTGCCGCCATAGGAATCCATACATGAGTAGCTTGCTGCTAGCGTCAGAGCCTGTTCCGTCGCAGCTTGCCCCGCCGCGTGCCACGGTCGGGCCGTCCACCGGCCGCGTGCTGCGGTTGCGATCCCTCCAGGAGGTCGAACGTTACGCCGACGCATGGGACGCCCTTGCCGGCGACCATCCTTTCCGTGGCCGGACATGGAGCATGAACTGGTGGCAAACGTATGGGCAGCCCTCCACCTGGCGTCGGTCGGTCGAGCTTGCCGTCCTGCTTTGGATCGACGGCGAGAACGAGGTACTCGCCATCGCCCCCTGGTATCTTTCGCGGCATCCGCTGTGGGGTCGCGTGGTAGCCTTTCTGGGTAGTGGCGAAGTCTGCGGAGATTACCTGGCGATGCTGTGTCGCCCAGGCGAAGAGGACCTGGCTGCCCAACGATTCGCGGAATACCTGCTACGCGATCGTTTTCCCGCGAAAGAGGCCGATTGTCCTGGCGACGGTTCGAATTCGCGGCAGTCAACCCACCTCCAGCCTTCCCGTCGCCATCGGCTTTCCTGGGATTGTCTGGAATTAAGCGGTGTGGAATCCGCCGAGCCAACCATGCGCGCGCTGGTCGACTACCTGCACGGGCACAACTGCCTGATCGATCATCAACCCGATGTCAACGGTTGGCAAATCCCCTTGCCCAACACATGGTCCGACTATATGGCTGGCCTCTCCGCCAATGCGCGGAGGCGATTCCGTCGTTTATCAAAGATGTACTTCTCCGACCCGCGGCTCGAACTCCGCCGCGTGGAGACGCCGGACGCGTTGCAAACCGGGTTCGCTATTCTCGAACAACTGCATCAGGCGCTATGGAAGAGCCGCGGAATGCCAGGCTGCTTTGCATCCCCTCGCTTTCGTCAATTCCATTGGCGGCTTGCGCACGACTTGTTGGCGCAGGGTCGCCTGAACCTGGTTTGGCTGGAGTGGGAAAACCGGCCGATCGTGGCTGAGTACCAATTTCTCTCCAAAACCACCGTTTACGCCTATCAGTCTGGGATGGCTCCCGACGCCTTGCACCTTTCGCCAGGAAATTTGGGAAACCTGATTTGCATCGACAGGGCCATTCGAGAAGGCTACCAAAGCTACGATTTTTGTCGCGGCGACGAACCGTATAAGGCGTATTTGGGGGCAAAACCGCGTCCCCTCTGCCGATGGCGGGTTTCGGCCCCGCACCCCTTGGCGAGACTCCGTTTTCGGTTGTGGCAGTTTGCCCGAGCAGTCAAGCGAACGCGCCGTAAGATGGATCGCCCGGCCTCCGTCGAGGCCGAAACCGATGCGCCTTGCAGCCCGGGTGAGCCTCATGCTCGCGAGTGATCCGCAACGAATTGGCAGCGGATTGGCAATACCATCACAGGCATTACCGGCAGGATGGGGCGATTTTTCCCACACGACTTTTCTTCGTAACCGTTCACGGCTGAGCTATAACGGAAACGATTTGCGAAACAGCGAGGATTGTTCGGAGGTTCCTTCGGTCTGGAATGGATTGTCATTTCGATGAGCGTTAGCGAGGGGGAATCCTAACCCTTGTCGGCAAGAGCTTCCGCGCTCCGCAAGATTTCTCGCTTCGCTCGAAATGGCAAGTAAACGAGCCTTTCTGGAGGCACGGAACCCCTGGGAACGACTACTTTTTTTCGAAACCGGCGACCGCCATGCAAAACAACTGGAGATTGCCTTTGCTGAGGGCGTACTACTGGGCCACGTTGCCGGCACGCAGACGGCGCTTGCGCACCTGGGCCGCGGACGGTATCGCCCCCATCACGATCCTGTTTTACCACCGGGTGCATGAAGACCGGGCCACCCCTTGGACAACGCATCCCAGGGCCTTCCGACGGCAGATCGCCTGGTTGCTGGACCACGCCGATCTCGTCTCGCTGCAAGAGGCCCAGACGCGTTTGCAGCGCGGCAATTTCAGCTGTCGACCCACGGTGGCCATTACCTTCGACGACGGCTACGAGGACAATCTCGCCTCCGCTCTGCCCTTGCTGATTCAACATGCCGTTCCTTGCACTTATTTTGTGACGGCCGAAAATGTGCTTCGTGGCCTGCCCTTCGAGCACGACCGAGCGTACGGGGTCAGCCCCCGGCCACACACCGCGGCACACATTCGCGATCTGGCCGCATCGGGCGTGGAGATCGGCTCGCACGCTTGGAGCCACCGCGACTTCGGAGCCTTGGATGCCGATACCACGCGTCGCGAGTTCATCGATTCGCGCCGCGCGCTGGAGGACATCATCTCCGCACCGATTACGCGGTTTGCGTTTCCGTTCGGCCGGCCCGAGAACGCGCCGCCACATGCCATCGCCCTAGCGCGCGAGTGCGGCTATGGCGCGGTCTGCACGGCCTACGGCGGATACAACGTCCCCCCCTGCGACGGCTTCGTACTCCGGCGATTCCATGGAGACGATCCCTGGATTCGGATGGCGAATCGGGTAACGGTGGATACTCGCCTGCTCGATGTGCCCTGGGGCGTTGCGGCGGCTGCGATGGCTTGCGACGCGAACCGTGGCATCCCCCCCGCAATCAGCCAGGCGCGATCGCCGTCGCCTGCCGCGACCAGCGACGCCCTCGCACTCTCGCACGTGGCCGCCACACCGCTTGAGGTCGCGAATCCAACTTCCAACCGTCCGTCCGAATGGGACGCTGCCGTCCCCTAGCAACGCCAAGGTGGCCTCACCCCCGCGACCAGTCCCAAGGTTTCCATGACACAGGCAATGACTTCTCAGACCGAACCGACTCCACTAGGGGCCGCTGCCGCAAGCCTTGACCCGGTTCGCGATTCCGACCCCGCTCAGCGCGGCGGCCTCACCGGCACACTCGCCGGGAGCGTCATGTTGGTGATGGCCGCGGCCGTTCTCCAACGCGGCGTGGGTTTCATCCGCGCAACCTGGTTTTGCCGACAACTCGACCCCCGAGAATTGGGGCTATGGGATGCCGCCTTCGGTTTCCTGATGACGGCCGGGCCGCTGATCGTCCTGGCCCTGGCTGGCTGCCTGGGGCGGTATGTCGAGCACTACCGGAGCCGCGGGCGATTGGGGACCTTCGTACGGCGCACGGCGACGGCCTACGCCCTTTTGGCCGTCCTGGGCACGGCCGTGATCTTTCTGGCCGCGGAGCCCCTGGCCAGCCTTCTCTTCAACGACCGCCAGCAAGTGGGGACCGTCCGCCTATTGGCCGGTGTGCTGCTGATCGTCACCGCGTTCAACTTTACGTACGAACTGATGACCGCTCTCCGTCGCACCACCTGGATCGCCGGTTTGCAGTTGACCAATAGCCTGCTCTTCGCAGCCATCGGCGCGGGATTGCTGCTTTGTTGGCAGGCTACCGCCGTGAGCGTGATCCTGGCCTACGGCGCGGCGTGCGCTGTGACGGTCGTAGCGGCGTTGTGGGGGCTGCGCAATTATCCTTTCCACGATTCCCAGTCGGGAAGTCCGCCAACGCACCGCCAATTCTGGCCCAAATTATTGCTCTTTAGCGTGTCCATTTGGGCCGCCTCGACCGTGTCGAACCTGTTCGAGACGGCCGACCGATACATGATCTTGCATCTCTTGCCCGATGGTCCAGCCGCCGCCCTCACCCGGCTGGGCGACTACCACGCATCGCGATTGGTCCCCACCTTGATGGTCTCGCTTGCCGCCCTGGTCGCCGCGGTTGCCATGCCGCACTTGAGCCACGAATGGGAGGCGGGCAGGCACGCTGCCGTGGGCGCCCAAGTGCGATTGTTGCTGAAGCTCTTTGGCGGCCTGCTTCTTTTAGCCTCGGCCGTTCTGCTCTGGCTGGTACCCGTACTCTTCGGCGTCCTGTTTGCGGGCAAATATCCTGCGGGATTGGCCATCCTGCCCCTCACCATCATCTACTGCTTATGGTATGCCATGTTCGTGATCCTCCAGAACTACGTCATCTGCTGGGAAAAGGCCTCCCTGGCGGGAGTGGCGATGGCACTGGGTTTGGCTGTGAACATCGCGTTGAATGGCCTCCTGCTGCCGATTTTCGGGTTGCCGGGCGCGGTGGCCGCTACCGCCACGGCAAACTTCGCGGCCCTCGCATTGCTGGCCGTGATGTGCCGTGGCCTCGGTTGGCAGCTCGATCGCGGTACCGCCTTCGCCTTCGCCCTCCCTCTGTTCGCGCTGGCCGAACCGGCAATCTTCTCGGCCGTGCTGGGCGGCGTCATCGTTTGGGCATGGTGGGGTAAAACCCTTCTTACCCCCGAAGAAAAACGATTGATCGAGGCATACCTGAAACGTATCCTGCCCCTTTCCCGCCAGCGGTCCGACATCCCTGCGGACGGCGGGGCGGGTTCGCCGGCGTCGGGCCTCACGGCCTCTTCTACGGTCCGTACCACGGTGTCTTCTACGGCTTGTTCAACGGTCGCGTCCACGGATCGTTCCACAGTCTCGTCCACGGTCTCTTCTCCGGTTTCGTCTCCGGTTTCGTCTCCAGTATCTTCAACCGTCTCCTCTCCGGTGTCTGCGACCGTCTCGTCTCCGGTCTCTTCCACGGCCCATCCGCGATTGGCATTCGAACCGCAAGCCCAGAACGCGGCACCAGCCGTCGTGGGGGTCTCCCGGCCTGCACGGACCGAGAGCAAGGCCCTGTCGCTTGGCACAACACAAGTCGCGAAGAATCCCATTTCTCTCCACCCCGCACAACTTGAGAGGAAACCCATGTCTCTCCGCACTGCCCAGTCCATCCGGTACGCCCCAATCAGCCCCTTCTGCCGTCGCCACGTCCATCGGCCGCTGGGAAACCGCGAACCGCTGCGTGTCATGTTCGTCATCACCTGCATGCCCGTAGGAGGTGCGGAAAGGTTGCTAGTGGAAATTGTGCGGCGGCTGGACCGGCAGCGTTTCCAGCCGGAATTGTGTTGCCTGAAGTATCTGGGACCACAGGGAGAGGTGCTCGCTGAGGAGGTGCCCACCTTCTCGGGCCTATTGGCGAACAAATATGACCTTCGCGTTCTGCCGCGTTTGACGCGGTTGATGCGGCAGCGACGGATCGATGCTGTGATAACAGTAGGGACGGGCGGGGACAAAATGTTTTGGGGGCGATTGGCGGCGTTTCTGGCGGGCGTGCCCGTCATCGCCTCGGCCCTCCATTCCACCGGCCTTCCCGACCACGTGGAGCGACTCAATCGTTTGCTGGCCCCCATCACGGACGCTTTCATCGGGGTCGCCGCAAGCCATGGACGCTACTTGGCCGAGCACGAAGGCTGCCCAGCCGATCGGGTGCAAGTGATCGTCAACGGCGTGGATACTCTCCGCTTTCGCCCCATGCCGCCCGATTACGAGCTGCGCCGCCAGCTCAGCGCAGAGGAGCACCACCACGTCGCGGCGATCGTGGCGGCACTGCGACCGGAGAAGAATCACGAACTCTTTCTCCAGGCGGCCGCGAGGATATTCGCCGTGGACCCAGAGGCCCGATTTTGGATCATCGGCGATGGCTGGCGGCGTGAATCCCTGGAGCGCATGTCCGCCACCTTGCTGCCGCCCGGCATCGTGCATTTCCTGGGCACCCGGGGTGACGTCCCCGAACTCTTGTCCTGCACGGATGTGGTAGTGCTCAGCTCGCACATGGAAGCCAATCCGCTCTCCATTCTCGAGGCGATGGCTTGCGGCAAGCCCGTGGTGGCCACCCGCGTCGGCTCGATCCCGGAAAATATCGACGACGGCGTCCACGGCTGTTTAGTGCCGCCCGGAGATGCCCAGGCCTTGGCGGACCGCTGTCTGGAACTCTTTCGCAATCCACAGTTGGCCCAAGCCATGGGGCTGGCCGGCCATGCCCGGGTGATGCGGCAGGCCTCGATCGAACGCACCGTCCTCGGATACGAAGACCTGATCCTGCGAATTTATGCCGCCAAATGCGGTGGATCTATACCAGATCGCGATACCGCACCGAACGAGGTCCAACAGGAGAGCCGCCGCCAAAAAGATGCCTTCCTCGCCGTATGCGACACCGAAATCCCCGCATCCGAAGCAGCGCCGGTCTTGATGCAGTGATGGCACAGGTCCTCCGGCACCAGTCCGTGTCGGCACCGGGCCGTCGGCACCGGGCCGCATATCCCACGCCTTTGCAGCGCTGCCAAATGGCACCGCCAGGGTTTCGTCCCGGAACACCGTTTGGGTTACCCCCGGCGACCCTCCACAGTGACCTTTCACAGTGACCTTACGTGGCGACATTACGTGGCGACTTTACGCGGGGACATCTGTGATCGCGTTTTCATGACAGCCTCGCACCCACCGCCCTGAAGCGATTCAGGGGAACGATCTGCCTTGGAATAAGCTAGACTTCCCTTGGAGCAGTCATGCTCCTGGTGATCGGGGACCGCGACGTTCGCAACGGGGCGGATCGCGTCCATTCAATGTATTGCCTTGACAAAAAGGCGCAGGGATCGCGGGCGTCACCCCATCGGGCAGGGAGAAGGTCCATCATGTTGTGGCTGTTCTTTATCGTGGTGACCGCGCTGAACCTGGCCTTGGGGGTCGCTACGGCAATCTATATACGCGGCCAACTGGACCATCTCCGCACGGACGAAGCGACGGAGATCGCGAAAGCCGCCGCGGCATCAACCGGCGGTACCCGAACGAGAAAAGCCCGCGAGCCTGCGTCGGAGCCGCCCACGGCGGATTCCAAAACCGCCGCCCCAAGCTCCCGACTGGACCGTGACGAGGCGGTGCCTGCCGACCTCGCCGAGCCTCGCGACAGTCTTGCAGGGAATCATCCCCCTCACCCCACCGATACCGACCCAGCGGGAGACGAAACAGGTCCCGTCGGCGCTGGCTCGACGGGAGTGGATCCGGAACCGGCCCAGCCCTCGGCCCAGGGCGAAATTCAATCCGATGATTGGGCCAAGGTGACCGCGGAGATCGCCAAGGGCGAAGTGCGCGAGGACTTCTTCGAGAACGGCTCCGGCGGGTCATCGCCCCTGGGAGACGCTGCAACGAGTGATCCTCCCGGGCCGGACGACCATCCCGCAGCCGCCGAGGGCGCAGCGGACCACAAATCCGCGGAAACGGAGGCTCTCGAAGCCGCCGCGGAAGATTCAGCGGCCACCGACATCGATGACGACACAGAAGATCTCGAATCCATCTCCGCCGCGCTGCAACGGAACGCCGAGTGGGAATCGCGTCTGGTTATGATGGATTCCGATCTGCATCTCTCCGCAGCCGCCAATTCCGCCGACGTGGCCAAGGCGTTGGATCGTGTTTCCCGACTGGGCCGGGATTACCTGGCCGATCTCGCCACGCTGCGAGAGAATTTCCCCCAGGTGGATCATCCCCTCCCCGAGGTAACCCTGGTCCGCGAGGATCTGCTAGCCGACTGGGAGGCGACTGCCGCGGCAGCGCAGGCGGCCTTGCACGAGCTTGCTCTACTAGACGCCCGCGGTGACTTTGCCTCCACGCAGCATCAAATGCGGATCCTCTGGAATCGATTGTTGTCGGAGTGCTACCGTCTGCGGGATCGGTTGCAGTGGGCCTTTGCCGCCCGGGCGACCTGCGACGGCATCGACTCCTCGAACTTCCCCAGTGAGCGTCTGGACCCTCGGACGGGATATCTGACACCGCTGGGGCTGCACCTGCACCTCCGCCCGTGGTGGGATAGCGCCGGCCGGCTTCATCGTCCTCTTTTGGCCGCCCTCATCGACGCCGACCGGCTTCGCGAGTGGAACGAACGGCTCGGCCACCCCGCGGTGAACGACGTAGCGGTCGCCCTCGCCAATTTTATCCGTCAAATCCCCCGGCAGGAGGCGGTCTTTGCCCGCCTGGGCGCCGCTCGATTCCTCCTTCTCAGCAGCGAGCTGGACGCCCGAAGTTGGACCCAATTGGTGGAAAAAATCCGCCAATCCGTGGAGACAGCGTCATTCGAGTACCAAGGACACGCGATCCAATTGACTATCGCCGCCGCCGTGGCGGAATTGAGCGCCGACGACACCTCACGGAGCTTTTTCGACCGCCTGGAGACGGCTTTGGCGGAAGCCAAGCGAGCCGGAGGAAACCGAACCTACGCCGATAACAAGGGGCAGGCGACCCCCATCGTTCCCGCCAACCTCAAGGTCCACGAGCAAACCATTCACGTGGACGCATCGGTGTCGGAACCGGTGGCCGTCGAATCCTGATCGCCGATCCCGCTGGTCGAGGTGCCGGTCGCTCGGGCTGCCGCATCGGCCCCAATGGCAACACGGGTACCCGGTGCGACAGCATGACTCGGTGCAGCACTGTTCTACGGTGCCATACTGTTACATGGCGCATCACCGGTACGGGTTGCGGCATCTGTGTGAGTAGCCGCATCCTCCGCGACCACTTTGCCACGTCCGCAGTGTACCAATACGACTAGCACCAAAAAGTCGTAAGCGGCGTGCGTCACGACCGGCACCAGCAGGTTGCCTGTCAGCGCGAAGCAGCATCCCAAGTACGCGCCCAAAACCGCGGCGCCGACGACGTAGAGGCGGGTCAAGGGATGGGCCAGGCCGAAGGCTACGGCCGCCATGAGGATG